>CAYMXT010000263.1:0-4723 GCA_964394415.1 uncultured Planctomycetales bacterium | reverse complement strand
CGGGAATGTCGGTGTTCCACATGCACCGGCGGGACGCCGATGCTCCCCGTTCACCGGCGGGACGCCGATGCTCCCCGTTCACCGGCGGGATGGCTCGCTGACGCGTCGCGACTCCGGGCGCTCGCTGACGCGTCGCAACTCCGAGTGCTCGCACACGTGCCGCGGCCCCGGGGCACCCCGCTCGCTTACGCGTCGCGGCTCCGAGCGCTCGCTTACGCGTCGCGGCTCTGAGCGCTCGCTTACGCGTCGCGGCTCTGAATCGGCCGCTACTGCTGTCGCAATGGCGGGCGGCGCCCTACCTGCTGCACGGCACTCAATCCGAGCCGACCGCGCGAGCGGTCGGAGCAGCGACCGCGTGCTCGCGCGCGGCTCGGAATCGGCCGGTACAGCGTCAGGCCGCCACGCAGCAATTGCTTCCGCGCGCAACCCGGCGTGCCATTCACCACTCGCTATTCGCTACTCGTAACTCGCAGAATCCGCCCCATTCCGCCACTCCGCGCCAATCCTCCGCCGCCAACGTGCCTTCCCTCCGCCGCGCGCGCATTCTCTCAACGTGTGCGGCGACCACACCGGAGCGCAACTGTTGTTGGCCCGTAGTCACTTTCTTACCTTATCAACTCTTCACGCTTTCACGTGCCGCCTTCCCACGTTCCCCAGTTTCCCGTCCCGTGTGGCAAAATGCGCAACAGTCTCATTTGCGCCCCCCAGAATCATGAGATTCTTGATACTCTTCCCCTCCGTGGCGCGGCTCAGAATCGGCCGGTACCGACCCCGGCCACTACGCAGCACCGGCCAAAGGCCGCTGCTCCCCGGCGTCGCGGTTCAGGATGCGCTTGCTGGCGCTGAGCGTTCTGATGAGATCCTGCGTTCTCTGCGTCTCGGTGTCTCTGTGGTGAATGATCCGCCTCAGGGCTGCTTGCGCCGCCGGGCGGCACTCTGCGGCGGGACGCCGTAGAGCGTGCCCTCCGCCGTGAGCTGCTGCGGCCCCGGCGGCGCGGGCGGGGCCTGCGAAACGCCGGTCGGCCCGGCGGGGCGGACGCCGGCTTGTTTTTCGTGGAAGTCGCAGACCGTCTTGACCGCGAGGTACGGATCGTCAGTCACCAGGAACAAGTCGAGGTCCTGCGGCGAAATGCAGGCGTGCCGCTCGAACATCGTTGTGCGAATCCAACTCGCCAGCGGGTTCCAGAAATCCGTGCCGAGCAAGACGATCGCCATCGGCGGGGCCTTGCCGGTCTGCACGAGCGTCATCGCCTCGAAGAACTCGTCGAGCGTGCCGAACCCGCCGGGCAGACAGATCATGCCGACGGCGTATTTGATGAACATGACCTTGCGTACGAAGAAATAGTGGAAATCCAGGCCGACGTTCTGGTACGCGTTCGGCGCTTGTTCGAGCGGCAACGCGATGTTCAGGCCGACGCTCTGCCCGCCGGCCTCGGCGGCGCCCTGGTTGGCCGCCGCCATGATGCCGGGGCCGCCGCCGGTGATGACGGCGTAGCCGCGCTGGGCGAGGAGCCGTCCGCATTCGACCGCCAGATCGTAGTAGGCATCGCCGGGGCGTGTGCGCGCGGACCCGAAGATCGAGATCGCGGGTCCGACGCGCGACATGACCTCGAAGCCTTCGACGAACTCGGCCATGATGCGGAAGATCCGCCAGACGTCGTCCGCGGCGGGGCGGGGGGCGAATTCCTGGTCAGCCATGCCGGGGTCTCCTGGGTCGGCGGCGACGCGCGCTGGACGGTGGCGCGCCGCGGCCGTGTAATGTCACGGGCGTGCAGGGCCGTCTCGCAAGCTGAGGATTATACGTGTGAACCCGCCCACGCTGATTCTCGCCTCCGCCAGCCCGCGTCGGCGGGAGCTGCTGGCAACCGTGTACCCGACGTTCGTCGTGCAGCCGTGTGAATTGGCGGAACCGCGGCTTCGGTCGGAGCGCGTTTCGCCGGGCCAGTGGGCGCAGGCGCTGGCGTATTTCAAGGCCCGGGCGGTCGCGGAGCACCATCCTGGTGCGTGGGTGCTGGGGGCCGATACGCTGGTGTCCTGCGGCGGCCGTGTGCTGGGCAAGCCGCGCGACCTGGCGGACGCCCGCGACATGCTGGAGCTACAGGCCCGGCAGGTGAGCGAGGTACTGACCGGCCTCTGCTTGCTCCGCACCGGCCCCGCGGCGTGCCGGCACTGCGACGTGGATCGAACCCGCGTCTGGATGCGCGCTGACGCCGCGCAGCGCGAGGCGTATCTCGCGAGCGGCGACTGGCAGGGCAAGGCCGGGGCCTACGGCATCCAGAACGTCGGCGACCGGCTGGTGGAGCAAATCGAGGGCAGCTTCTCGAACGTGGTCGGACTTCCGCTTGAACGGCTCACGCAGTTGTTGCGCGTCGCGGGGTTGCCGGTTCCTGCGGCCCAGGTCCGGGCGGTGGGCGAGGCGCGGGCCTGATCTTCGGCCGCCCCCCCGGCAGCGCTGGTTTGCCCCCCGCCGGACGTGCTATCATCACGTTGGAAGCTCTGGCGAAATGAACGCGCCGCCGCCGTGAACCGATAGAAGGCCGGGAGCCGGTGGTCGGTTCGTGCGGCGCGTGGACGCGTGGATGTAACCGACACGAGGTGCCCGTGGCCCGGAAGGCGATGCCGACGAAGCTGGATACGGCCCTCGGGGACTATCTGAAGCAAATCCGCAAGTATGCGCTGCTGACAGCCGAGGAAGAACGCGAGCTGGCGCAGCGCGTCCGGGCCCGCGCCGACGCCGAGCAGCAGTTCGCCGCGGGGCAGCTCACAGTGACCGAGTATGAGCGGCTACAGCGGCAGGCGGCGGAGGCCCGCGACCGCATGATCCAGGCCAACCTGCGGCTGGTGATCAGCGTGGCCAAGAACTTCCGCAACCGCGGCTTGCCGATGGAAGACCTCGTCAACGAGGGCAACGTGGGCCTGGTCAACGCCGTGGACCGCTATGACCCGGCGGTGGGCTCGCGGTTCAGCACGTACGCGGGCTACTGGATCGACCAGGCGATTCGGCGTGCGGTGCAGAATTCGCAGCAGATGATCCACATTCCAAGCTACCTGATGGAGCGGATCGGGCGGATGCGGCAGGCCCTGGTAACGCTGGAGAAGAAGTTCGGCCGCCAACCCACCATGCCGGAACTGGCGGAGGAGATGGAAATCACCACGCGGCAGGCCGTGGCGCTGTCCCAGGCCATCGCGGCGTGTACCTCCCGCAAGCACGGCAGCGCCAACGCCGCCGGCGAGAGCACGCTCAACGAAGCCCTGGAAGACACGCGCACCCCGGCCCCGTTTGAAGCGATCTTCAACGAGTCCGATTCACAATTCGTGACGAGCATGTTGGAGCGCATCACCGAGCGCGAGGCCACAATCCTTCAGCTTCGCTACGGACTCGAGAAGCGCGGCGGCAAGCGCCTGACGCTGAAAGAGATCGGCGAGGAGGTCGGCCTGACGCGCGAACGCGTGCGGCAGATCGAGCGCGAGGCCCGCCAGAAGCTCGAGGAGTACGTCAAGGAATATATGTAGGGGGAGAAGGCACGAAGGCACGGAGGCACGAAGGCACGAAGGCACATAGGCACGAAGGCAGTTGACTCAGGCTGGTCCGCCTCCTCGTTGCCTTCGTGCCTGGTTGCCTTCGTGCCTTCGTGCCTTCGTGCCTTCTTCCTCAGTGCTTGAAATGCCGCGTGCCGGTGACGATCATCGCCAGCCCGCGCTCGTCGCAGGCGGCGACGGTGTCGGCGTCGCGCTTGCTGCCGCCGGGCTGAATCAGGGCGGTGACGCCGGCGTCTGCGAGGATGTCCGGTCCGTCGCGGAAGGGGAAGAACGCATCGGACGCCGCCACTGCCCCCTTCAGCGCGTCGGCGTGGCCGTTTTCGCGGGCCAGCCAAGTGGCGATGCGACAGCTCATCACGCGGCTCATCTGACCCGCGCCGTTGCCGAGTAGCATTCCGTCTTTGCAGATCGTGATCGCGTTGCTCTTGGTGTGCTTGCAGATCAGCCACGCCAGCCGCAGGTCGGCGAGTTCCTGCTCCGTCGGTGCGCGTTTCGTGACCACCTGCCATTGCTCTTCGTTGAGGCCCACCAAGTCGCGCGTCTGCACGAGCATCCCGCCGGCGATGCGCTTGTAGTCCAGCTCGCTCGGGTCCGGCGCGGCGGACATATCGCCGACCGCGAGCAGGCGGACGCGTTTGCCCCAGTCCTTCTGCTGCTTGCCCTCCACGTCGCCGCGAATGACGCGCACCGCCTCGTCGTCAAACGCCGGTGCGACCCAGACTTCGACGAAGAACCCGCCGGGGGCGTAGGACACGCCGGCGTCCTTGAGCGGCTTGCCCCAGCGGGCGTACGTTTCCATGACCGCCTCGGCGAACGCGGCATCGACGGTGAAGTTGACCGCCAGAATTCCCCCCAGCGCGGCGTTTGGGTCACCGAGGTAGGCCCGGCGGTACGCCTCGACGGGGTCGCTATCGACCGCGACGCCGCAGGCGTTGGTGTGTTTGATGAAGGCAGCGGCAAGTGGAGCACAGACGATCCGTCTGTGTGTGGAGCACAGACGATCCGTCTGTGTGTGGAGCACAGACGATCCGTCTGTGCCGTGCAGCGCAGACGATTCGTCTGTGCCGTGCAGCACAGACGATCCGTCTGTGCCGTGCAGCACAGACGATTCGTCTGTGCCGTGCAGCGCAGACGATTCGTCTGTGCCGTGCAGCGCAGACGATTCGTCTGTGCCGTGCAGCGC
>CAYMXT010000262.1:1987-4731 GCA_964394415.1 uncultured Planctomycetales bacterium | reverse complement strand
GCACCACTGTCCACGCATCCAGCTGCGCCTTGAGTGGATTGGTGCGCCCTTCGAACGGATACGGATCGCCGGGCTTGATGCCGGCGTCGTTGCGCGTCCAGTTGATCTGCCCGTACCGCGCCTTCGCGTACTCCTTCGACAGCAGCCCCTTCATCGGCTGGTCCTTCGCAAAGGCGGGATCGCCGTAGTAGAAATCGCGGTCGGCGAACGCCATCGACATCGCCTGGTACACGGTGTGCAGGTAGCGCGCGCTGTTGTAGCCCATCCCCTTGAGGTCGGCATTCTCGAGGATGTTCAGCGCCTGCAGCAGCGCCGGTCCCTGCTGCCACTGCTGCAGCTTGTAGACCTCGACGCCCTTGTAGTTGGTCGAGAGCGGCTCCTCGATCTTCACCTTCCAGTCGGCGAGGTCCTGCTCGGTGAAGAGCCCGCCTTCCTCGCGCACGCCGCGCACGATTTCCTTGGCGATGTCACCCTTGTAGAACCGGTCGTACGCCGCATAGATGGCGTCCTTGCGGCTCTTGCCCGCCTTCAGCGCCGCCTGCTCCGCCTCCACCAGCTTGCGCAGTGTCGCGGCGAGGTCCTTCTGCACGAAGATCTCGCCGGGCTCCGGCGCTTCGCGCCGTTCGCCGAGATGCGGCAGGTAGACGGCCTTGGAGTACTTCCACTGCTTGATGCGGGCCTTGTTCGCCTCCATGGAGTTGGCCGTCTGCGCCTCGATGGCGTAGCCGTCGGCCATCTGGATCGCGGGTGCCAGTACCTCCTTGAGCGACAGCTTTCCGTATTCGGCGAGCATCGTCATCAGGCCGCCCGGCGTGCCGGGAGTGACCGCCGCCAGCGGGCCGAACTCCGGGGGATACCGGTAGCCCTTGCCGCGATAGAACTCCGCCGTCGCGCCCGTCGGGGCCACGCCCAGCGCATTGATGCCGATGACCTTCTTGAGTCCCGGGTGGTAGATCAGCGCCTGGGTCTCGCCACCCCAACTGAGCACGTCCCACATGGTGGTGACGGCGCCGAGCATCGCGCAGGCGGCATCAATGGCATTGCCACCCTTGGCGAACATCATCGCTCCGGCGGTCGCCGCCAGCGGCTTGCCGGTGACGGCCATCCAGTGCCGCCCGTGCAGGGGCGGACGGGCGGTGCGCTGGGCGGGGAGGGAACCCGCCAAACCAGTCGTGGCGGCGAAGGCCAGAAGCAGGGCGGTCAGCGAGCGGTTGCGCATCCGTGGAGTCCTCGGTGGGGTACACCCAAGCGATCGCGCGGCGACTTCGACGCGCGCGCGGTATTCGTCATCAGCAATACTCTACGAGCGACCCTATCGTTGGCTAGGGTGGCGGCTCGCGGGCACCCGCCGGCGACGGTACTTTCGTCGGCATGACACCGATGCTGCGATTCCTCGCTTGCCCTCTCGCCCTGCTCGCCGTCACCGCGTGGCCAGTAGGTGCCCAGGGCGACGGCACTCCCGACGACGCCATCCGCGTCAACCAGGTGGGCTACCTCCCCGACGCACCCAAGGTGGCGGTGGTCTGCGCACTCGCGCCGCGCGCAGTGGCGGACTTCGAAGTGGTGAACGAGGCCGGCAAACGGGTCTTCGGGCCGAAACCGGCCACGTCGGCCGGCAAGTTCGGGCCCTGTGCCGCCACGTACCGCCTCGACTTCACTGCGCTGCAGACGACGGGCACGTACCGCATCCGGGCCGGCACGCTCACGTCTCCTGCGGTGAAGGTCGGACCGACGGTCTGGAACGGACTCGCCGAGATGCCGCTCCGGTACATGCGCCAACAGCGGTCGGGCTACAATCCGACGCACGACCGGGTGGTCCATGCGAAGGACGGGATCATCGTCGATCACCCCACCCGCGCCGGCGAGTACCTGCCGGCGACCGGCGGATGGGCCGATGCCTCGGACTACCTCCAGTACGTCACCACCTCGGCGACGGCGACGTACCAGCTGCTGCAGGCATGGCGCGACAATCCCAAGGTGTTCGGCGACGCGCATCTGGCCGACGGCCGGCCGGGGACCAACGGCGTGCCTGACGTGCTCGACGAGGCGCGCCACGGGCTGGCGTGGCTGCTCCGGATGTTCCCCGACGATTCGCTGATGCTCAACCAGCTCGGCGACGATCGCGACCACATGTTCTTCGACCTGATCTACAACGACTCGGCCGACTACGGCTGGGGGAAGGGCGGACCGCGCCCGCTCTACCCGTGCACGGGAATTCCGCAGGGACTGCTCAAGTACCAGAACCGCGCCACCGGCTACGCATCAACGGCGGGCAAGTTCGCCGCCGCATTTGCGCTGGGCGCGCAGCAGCTGCGCAGCCGCGAGCCGGCGCTGGCCGATACGCTCCGCCGCAAGGCGATTGCCGCCTTCGCGCTCGGCGAGAAGTACCCCGGGGCGTGCCAGACCGCCCCCGGACGCGGCGCCTACTACTACGAAGAGGATGACTGGGAAGACGACATGGAGCTGGGCGCCGCCGCCCTCTACGCGCTCACCTCGGATGCCAGGTATCAGGCCAAGGCCATGCAGTATGCGGCGAAGGCGAAGGTGAAGCCGTGGATGGGCGCCGACACCGCCAATCACTACCAGTGGTATCCCTGGCACAACATCGGCCATTACGAAGCGGCGCGGCGCGGCACCCTGCAGGAGCGCCTGCGGCTCTCCAGTTATTATCGCGACGGCCTCGCGGCCGTGGCGAAGAAGGCCGACAACGGCTTCAACATGGGCGTCCCGTTCATCTGGTGCTC
>CAYMXT010000262.1:0-1977 GCA_964394415.1 uncultured Planctomycetales bacterium | reverse complement strand
TGCTCCAACGACCTGATCACCTCGCTGGCGGTGACGGCGCTGCAGTACCGCCGCATCACGGGCGACAACGAGTTCCGCGGACTCGAGCAGTCGGCCATCGACTGGCTCTTCGGTACCAACCCGTGGGGTGTGTCGATGGTCATCGGGGTGCCGGCGGACGGCAACTTCGCGCGCGATCCGCATGCGGTGATCTCGGTCAAGCTGAAATACCAGCTCGACGGCGCGCTCCTCGACGGCCCCGTGTACTCCTCGATCTTCAAGAACCTGGCCGGCATCGCGCTCACCAAGCCCGACGCGTACGCCAAGTGGAATACCGGGCACATCGTTTACCACGACGACTGGGGCGACTATTCCACCAACGAGCCCATCATGGACGGCTCGGTGAACGTGCTCTACCTGCTTTCGTGGCTCGAGCGACGGAACTGATACCGCGAAGATTGAAGGGCGCGAAGGGGCGCGAAGTACTACCGCTTTGCCGCGGATTACACGGATCAAGGGCCGGATGGACGCGGATCAATCTTGGGGGAGCTTCCACAGCAAGCCGATTCAGCGTGGCAGGCACCCTAAAGCCGGATCCGCGTCATCCGCTTCCATCCGTGTAATCCGCGGCGAGGCAGTGAAACCTCGCGCCCCTTCGCGTCCTTCGCCCTTCGTAGTTGTCGTTACGGCAGCTGCATCACCTCGAGCCGAGTCGGCTTGGCCGCGCTGTGGTACACGCGCATCGTCGCCGTCTTGTAGTCGCTGGGTTTCGCAAAGAAAATGCTCGGCACGAACGTCTGCGGATTGCGCTCGATGTGCGGGAACCAGGTGCTCTGCACCTGCACCATGATGCGGTGCCCCTTCTTGAAGGTGTGGTGGATGGACGGCATCTCGAACCGGATCGAATCGGCCTGGTTCGGCACCATCGCCACCGGCTTCTCGAACGAACGACGGTAACGCGCGCGGAACGGTTCGCCGCGCACGAGCTGCTGGTAGCCGCCCACGATGAAGCCGCTCTGGTCGCCCGCCCAGTTGGGGGCATTGCTCGGGAAGACGTCAATCAACTTGACGATGAAGTCCGCATCGCTTCCGGTCGTGCTGACGTGCAGCACCGGGTTCACCGGTCCGGAGAGCGTGATGTCCTCCGTCAGGACATCCGTCTGGTAGACGAGCACATCCGGACGGCGGGCCGCGAAGCGCTGGTCGTCCGTGATGTAATCGCGCGGCATGCCGTTGGGTTCGATGCGCCCCACCACGGGCACCGGCTTGGCTGGATCGCTCACGTACTGGTCGTAGGCGCCGTTCGTACTCGGCGGAGTGAATCCGAGCTTGCCGTCGGCATGCAGGTACAGCGCGGTCTTCTTCGCCGCTGGCGCGGGCCACGTGGGATACGAGTCCCACGTCTCACCGCCCGTGCGGAAGACGTGCACGCCGGTCGCCACCAGCTTCGGCGCGCCCTTCAGGTGGTGCGCGAACCACGGATACTCCACCGAGTCGCGGTAGAACGGCCCGGTCTTGTAGTTCCAGCGCAAGTTGCCAAGCACCGTGCCGTCGCCGCGGCTCCACCCGCCGTGCGACCACGGGCCGACAATCAGGGTGTTGTCGGTGGAGGGGCTCAGCTTGGCGATGCTCGCATACACCCACCATGGTCCGTGCAGGTCTTCGGTGTCGTAGAAGCCGCCGACCGTCAGCACCGCCGCCTTCACGTCACGCAGGTGCCGCCGCACGTCGCGCGCCTGCCAGAATGCGTCGTAGGTGGGATGCTCGAGAATGTTCTCCCAGAACTGACTGGTGCCGGGTGTGATGTACTTGCGAGACCCCGGGCCCACCGGCCCCATGTCAAGGTAGAACTGATAGGCGTCGTTGGACTCGCGCGTGAACGGATAGCGCTTGTCCGGCCCCGGTTCCGTGCGCGGCCCGCGGCCGAAGCCGGTGTAGAAGCCGAAATTGTGCGCCAGCAGGAAGGCGCCGCCGTGGAAGTCGTCGTCGCCCATCCAG
>CAYMXT010000261.1:0-4783 GCA_964394415.1 uncultured Planctomycetales bacterium | reverse complement strand
GCAGCTCCGCGTGGTACACCAGCCGCGGCCACAGGTACATGACCGCGTCGAGCCAGAAGCTGAGGCGATAATCGACGTGCCGGACCCAGGCCTCGTTGCGGCCACGGACGTAGTGCCACAACGAGAACTCGGTGCGATTTCGGGACCGATCGTACCGCCCCGCCTCGTAGCCCGGCGTGGGACCGGTGCCGAACAGCACGTCGTACGCCGGATCGGTGAGCGTGGGGAAGACGGAGATGAGCCGCGCCGGCGGGCGAAACGCGCGGAAGTACCCAGCGTCGTACAAGCCGCGCAGGCGTTCGTACGCGACGCCGTCGAGCAACAGCAGCAAGCGGCGGGTTGTCGTGAGCGGAGTCGGGTCCACGAGCCCGACGTACATACCCTTGGCGGTGGGCTAATTCAAGGCGATCAGCGCCGCGTGGAGCTGCCGCAGATTGCGGCGCGCCAGGCGCGCGTCCGGTCCGTCCGGCGCGCGGCGCAGGTACAGCTCCAGGTGCGCGCAGGCCCCGCGCACGTCCCCACGCCGGCAGCAAACCGCCGCCAGCTCCTGGAGGTGCCGGCCGTTGCGCGGCTCGACCGCCGCCATGCGCCGCAGCGTCAGCGTCAGCCGGGGCCAGTCGTCGTTGGCGAGATAGATGTTCCGCAGGTTGCGCAGTACGCGGGCCAGGATCGCGCGCGTCCCCACCGGTTTGAGCAGGCTCGGCCGCAGATCGATCTTCCTGTCGTAGCGTTCGGCGAGCATGTGGCGGCAGTCGTCGAGCGAAAGCGGGCGTCCGTCATGGAACGGGTCGGCGAGTACCAGCCGCTCGGGATCGTCAAAACGCAGCAGGAAATGGCCCGGAAACGCGACCCCCGCGACCGGCCACTTCAGCCGCCGGGCCACCGCGAGCCAGACGATCGACAGGCTGATCGGAATCCCCCGGCGGGTATCGAGCACACAATGCAGGTAGCCGTTGTTGGGGTTGTAGTAGTCGTCGTGATTGCCCGTCAGGCCGTAGCGTTCGACGAGAATGCGGCGCATCGCTTCATAGCGCCAAATGGCGGACAGCCCCGGGCGCTGCGCGGCCACATCCTCCGCCATCTCATCCAGGCAGGCGAGGTAGCGGCGCACGTCCAGCGTGGGGTACGAATCACGCCCCAAGTGCAGCGCAGCACAGTCGAGGTGGATCAACTCGCTGCGCAATTCCATGAGCAGATCGAACGGGTGGCGGCTCATGCCTCTTCCCTCTACCAGGGACTCCTCTCACACACTGTGAGCCGACGCGTCGATCATAGCACACTGGTCGCCCGAACAAGGGGCGGCGCGGCGACGTTTTTGTGAGTTTGCATTATCAGACGGCGCGCGCACGGCCGATCGGTGTTCTACGTGAACATGGCCACGAGCCGGTCGGCAGTGAGGTCCGCCAGGTTCGGGAGACGGCGAACATCCGGCGGGAACTTCTCCGCCGGGCCGACGGCGAGCACCGGTGTCCCGGCGCGGCTGGCGCTTTCGATACCGGAGAGCGCATCTTCGATGACAAGGCACTCCGCCGGCGGCAGGCCGAGCCGCTGGGCCACGGTGAGGAACACCTCAGGGTCGGGCTTCGCGCTGGTCAGGTCATTGCCGTCCACGACCACGTCGAACCGGTCGGTCAGGCCCAGGTGCGTCAGGATCGTCCCGGCGTTCTTGCTCGACGAGCCGACCGCGATCTTGATACCGTGCTGCCGGAGCGAAGTTATCAGCTCTTGGACGCCGGGGAGGATGTCGGCCGGGGTCAGCCGTGCGAGCAGTTCGCAAAACCGCGTTTGTTTGCGCGCGGCCAAGGCCGCCTGCTCCGCGGCGGTGTACGCGCGCGGGGCACGCTCCAGCACAATCGTCAGGCTCTCCAGCCGGCTGATGCCGAGCAGCCGCTCGTTGACGCGGCGGTCGAAGGGGATGCCCTCCGCGTCGGCGAGTTCCTGCCAGGACTGGAAGTGCAGTTCGTCCGTGCGGACGATGACGCCGTCCAGATCGAAGATGACGCCGCGGATCATGGGAAGAAGGCACGGAGGCACAAAGGCACGCTGGGTGCTGGCGCGGTGACGAAGCCTCATTACTTTATCACCTTATCACCTTAGCACCTGCCCATGCGCCTGTCACCCCAGCCGCTTGCGACGGAGCCGGCCGGCGCGGACACTGCGCGACGAACGGCGGGCGGGACGCCCACCCCACGGAGGTGTGCATGTCGGATCTCGATCCCTGGCGGGTCGTCAACACGAGCTGCGATCCCAACACGCTCGGGCAGTGGAACAGCGTCGCGACTGTTTCCAACGGCTATCTCGGCCTCAAGGGCCACCTCGCCGAACAGCGCGACGGCGATTGCCCGGCGACGCTCATCAACGGGGTGTATGACGAACTCGACATGTTCCGCCTGCTGCGGCCGTCCGCGGAGGAGCGCCGCTATCTCGACCCGCGCTACTTCGACACTGCGGGCAAGAGCCCCGCTATCGCGAACCTGCCGAACCCGCTCGCCGTGCGGACCTTCGTCGGCGAGCGCGAAATCTCGCTGGGGCGCGGCGAGGTCTGCGACTTCGTGCAGACGCTTGACTTGCGGACCGGCGTGTATCGCTACCGCCTCGACTACCGCGACGGGGCCGGCCGCACGACCCGCATCGAAATGGAGCGTTTCGCGGCGCTGCGGCACGCCCATCGCGTGTTCATGCGGCACACGCTGACACCGCTCGATCACGAAGCGTCGTTGTGCATTCACACTGGGATTGACGCCGGCGTGCGCTCGAACTTGACGGGCGAGCGCGTGCTGCGGGTCACGCAGCTCTGGACCGATCCGCCGGAGCGCTGCCGGCTCAGCGCCCATCTGCCCGCCCGCGCGCACGACGTCCGCGTCGGCGTCCTGAATCGCCTGACGCGCGGCGGCCCGGCCGCTGAGACGGCCGGTGTCGCCGAGCATGACGCCGTTTACACGCGCTACCGCTGGGACCAGCCGCGGCGCAGCCAGCCGCTCGTGCTCGAGCGGTACATCGTCCTCACATGTTCCGAAGACCTGCGGCACGGACTGGTTGCCGATCTGGAGGCCGAGTTGGACGCCGCCGCGTCGCAGGGTTTCGACGCCGCCCTGCAAGAGCAGCAGGCGGCTTGGCAGGCGTTGTGGGACCGGTGCGACGTGCAGATCGACGGCGATGATCCGGCCCAACTGGGGCTGCGGTTTTGCCTGTACCACCTGCTCGCCGCCGCGCCGCGCTTCACGGATCGCCTGTCGGTGCCCGTCAAGCTGCTGACCGGCGAGTATTACCAGGGCACCACGTTCTACGACACGGACTTGTACATCCTGCCGTTCTACACGTTCACGCAGCCCGACCTCGCCCGCACGTGTCTGAATTACCGCTGGCACGGGCTGCGGCCCGCGCGCGAAATCGCCCGCAACCTCGGCTGCGACGGGGCCAAGTTCGCCTGGCAGGCCGGACCGCAGGGCGAGGAATGCCTGGGCCGTTGGTGGCGGTTCACGCACACCAACATCCACATCAACGCTGACGTGGCGCACGCCCTCATGCTGTATCACCGCGCGACGGCCGACGAAGCGTTCATGGCCGAGCGCGGCCTCGACTTGCTCGTTGAAACCGCCCGCTTCTATGCCGCGCGGGCGGTTCACGATTCCGAACGGGGCCGCTACGACCTGCGCGACGTGTCCGGCCCCGACGAAGGCCACTGCGAAAGCACCAACAACTTCTACACCAACGCCCTGGCCATCCGAAACCTGCGCGCCGCGGCGGAGATGCTGGCCGACCTCGCGAAGTCGAACCCCGCCGCACACGCCGCCGCCGTGCGGCGCCTGGCGGTGCGCGCCGACGAGCCGGAGCACTGGCGCGCGGTGGCAGCGCGCCTGACGCTGCTGTTCGACGCCGAGTCGAAGCTCTACGAGCAATGCGACGGCTTCTTCAAGCTGAAGCCCCTGCCGCCCGACCTGTTGGCCGCCCGGCGGGAGTGGTTTGTGACCGTCGCGCCGTTCCAGGCCCTCAATCAGCCGGACGTGCTCATGGCCCTGCTGCTGTTGCGCGACGATTTCGCCGCCGACGTGCGCCGGGCGAATTACGATTACTACTACGCCAAGAGCCTGAACTTCTCGTCGATGAGCTTTGCGATCAACGCTCTGGCTGCGTTGGACGCCGGTGACGTGGAAGAGGCGTACCGTCAGTTCGTCATCACCACCGGAATGGACCTCGACGAATCGCTCACCGGCCGGCGGGACACCCACGCCGGCTTGCACGGCACCGCCGCGGGCGGGGCGTGGCTGGCGGCCGTGTGCGGCTTCGGCGGCGTGCGGCTCGCGGCGGATGGCCTGCACATCGATCCCGCGTTGCCGGCCCCGTGGCAGGCCCTGCGCTTTCGGCTCATGCTGCGCGGCGTTGAGGTGCAGGTGGCGGTCGATCGGCAGGAAATCTCGCTCACCGCCGCCGGCGCGCCACGCGTCGAGCTCCCCGTGACAATGGCCGGACTGCGCGCCCCGCTGGCCCGCGGCCGCCGGGCGGTGCGCTGCCGGCACCCGTAGGACGCGGTGGCCAGAAACCTGGTGCAGTAACGCCGAAGCGCTCGGGCGTTTCGGACCGGGGAGCATGGGCCTCCGGCCCGTGTTCGCCGTGATTCGCACGGGCCGGAGGCCCATGCTCCCCGCGAGAACTCGCTCCGGTCTTCCTGATAAACAGCGTCGAATCACCGTGCGGATTCGGCAGCGCAGATCCGAGCCGACCGCGCGAGCGGTCGCAAGCATGTCCGCGAGCTTGCGCTCGCGGCTCGGACAGGCGCCGCCCA
>CAYMXT010000260.1:0-4789 GCA_964394415.1 uncultured Planctomycetales bacterium | reverse complement strand
CGAACCAGGTCACAGTCGTGGACGGGTTGTATTCCACGTTCATCGGCGACCAGACCAACTCCGGCAACTTCGCGCAGACGCTGACAAACGCGGAGGTGTATGTCGAGACGGCGGTGAACGGGACCACGCTCACCCCGCGCGAGCGGATCGCGTCGGTGGCGTACAGCCTCAACGCGGGGCTCCTGTCCGGCGTTCCCCTCGGCCAGCTTGCCCTTGCGACCAATCTGGCGAACGAATCGGTCGCGCGCGCCGCCGCCGACGCCGCGTCAAGCAACGCGGTCGCGGCGGAGACGGCGGCGCGCATCGGGGCGGATGCGGCGCTGAGCAACAGCGTCGCCTTGCTCAACACGAACGTCGCGGCGCGGCTGGCCAGCAACGTCTGGGCGGCGGCGGATGCGACGACGAATTACGTGCGGCGCAGCGGCGACACGATGGCCGGGGCGCTGACCAACCAGCAGAGCGTCACCGCGAGCCGGTATTTCAACGCCATGAACAGCGCGCTCGGGCCCGAATCCGTCGCCCTGGGCGGCTCCAACAACACGATCAGCTTGTCCAGCGGCTACGCGGTGATCGGCGGCGGCTTCGCCAACAACGTTGCCGACAACAGCTACTCCGCCACCATCGCCGGCGGCTACAACAACGGTATCGGGGCGGATTCGGACTACGCGGCCATCGCCGGCGGGTTCGCCAACGGTATCGGGGCGAATTCGGACTACGCGGCCATCGGCGGCGGCTACGCCAACAACGTGGCCGACAACAGCGGGATCGCCACCATCGCCGGCGGCGAGAACAACTACATTGGCGCCAACGGAGGCTTTTCCACCATCGGTGGCGGCCAAGCCAACAAAGTTGCCAACAACGCCTCCCACGCCACCATCGCCGGCGGGAACGGTAACGACATCGGGACGAATTCGGACTGGTCGGCCATCGGCGGCGGCGACGCCAACGAGATCGGAACCAATGCGTTCTCTGCGACCATCAGCGGCGGCTACGACAACAAAGTGGCCGACAACAGTGTGGCGGCATCGGTCTCCGGCGGCGCCGGGAACGACATCGGGACGAACTCGGGCTGGTCGGCCATCGGCGGCGGTTTCGATAACAACGTGGCGGCCATCAGCCGCTACGCCACGATCGCCGGCGGCTTCCGGAATGACATTCTGACCAATGCGTACTACGCGTCCATCGGCGGGGGCTACGACAACGACATAGCCGAGGGGTCGGGCAGTTCCACGATTGGCGGCGGTCAGTTCAACGACGTCGGGACGAATTCGGGCTGGTCGGCCATCGGCGGCGGCTACAGCAACATTTTGGGCGCCAGCAGCCCGTTCGCCGCCATCGCCGGCGGCTATCGCAACGACATTGGGAGCGACTCGGATTTCTCGGCTGTCGGGGGCGGCAGTAACAACAATGTGTCTGCCGGCAGCCCGTGCGCCAGCATCGTCGGCGGCGGCGGGAATGGCATCGGGACAGGATCGGACTATTCGGCCATCGGCGGCGGCTGGCTCAATGAGGTTGGAAACAACTCGACCAATGCCACGATTGGGGGCGGTTACAACAACCGGATCGGCACGAATGCGGAATTCGGCGTTATCGGTGGCGGCTACCGAAACGAAATCCAGAACGATGCGTCGTACGCCATCGTGGCGGGCGGCTACTACAACCGGATCGGCACGAACGCGAACATAAGCGCCATCGGCGGCGGCGACCGCAACGTCATTGAGAACAACTCTCTGGGCGCGACGGTGGCGGGCGGTGTCCTGAACAGCATCGGGCACGACTCTAGGTCGGCCACGGTGGCGGGCGGCCAGTTCAACGGCATCGAGCACCACTCCGAGGGGGCCACGGTAGCGGGTGGCCGGTACAACGACATCGGCACGAATGCCCATTTCAGCTTCATCGCCGGCGGGGAGCGCAACGTCGTGAGCAGCAACGCCGCGTACGCCTTCGCTGCAGGCCATCGGGCGCGCGCTAGTCATTCGGGCGCTTTCGTCTGGGGCGATGACAGCACGCTCCAGTACATCGCCTCCACCAACACCAACTCCGTCACCTTTCGCGCGGCGGGCGGATACAGGCTCTTTTCCAACAGCGGAGCGACGCTGGGCGCCGCGCTGGCCCCCAATGCAACCGCGTGGGCCGCGCTTTCCGACCGGAACGCGAAGGAGAACTTCGAGCCGATAGATGCCGGCGCGATCCTGGAGAAGCTGGCCGCGCTGCCGGTGACGGCGTGGAGCTACAAAACCGACCCGGATCACCGCCGTTACATCGGCCCCACCGCGCAGGACTTCCATGCCGCCTTCGGCCTCGGCGGCGACACCACCATCAACACGCTCGACGCCGACGGCGTCGCCCTGGCGGCGATCCAGGCACTGGCCGCGGAGGACAGAGACCGGAAGTCAGAGGTCAGAAGTCAGAAGTCAGAAATCGAGGCGTTGAAGAAAGAGAACGCGGAGTTGAAGGCGGTCCTTCGGCAGGCCCAGGACAGGCTGGAGCGGCTGGAGGAGCGGATGAAATGACCGAGCGCGAGGTCCCAGCGACTGGAACTGTGAGGGCGCAGATTTCCAACAATTGAAAAAGTGAAACGACAGGAGAAAGACGATGAAGAGAGCGATGGTTTTTCCCGCCGCGGTGTTCGCGGCGGTTGTCGTAGTGACGTTGACGGCGGGGCCGGCGCGGGCGGTGACGGTCAATTCGGCATTGTGTACGGACACGAACGTCGGCGCAGTCGGGTTCGGCGAGGCGCTGAGCCTGATCGCGACTTCGGCGGAGAACACGGTGACGTTCGCCATTCCCGGTGCGGGGCCGCACAACATCAACTGCGGGAACGCTACGTTCAGCAAGCATGTGACGATGCAGGATCTGAACGGCAACGTCGTGCTCGGCGGGGCGTTCGTCTATCCGTACGGCGGCGAACTGCGCGACCTCGCCTTTGTCGGCCCGCACACGTTCTCGAACATCGCGTCCGCAGTCATCGGCTGTTCGTTCACCAACGCGGACCTGACCTTCCAGATGGACGGCGGCACGATCACGGACTGCCGGTTCGATCTGGCGGATGTGACGGTGCGGGACTCGGCGACGATTTCCGGCTCGACGTTCATCGGCTGGCCCGCCTGGAATCCGCCGCCGGTGAATTTCCGGGCCGGCAGCTACGTGGATTTCGCCACCAACCAGTTCGAGGACATGGGGGTCTATGTCGGCGATTACTGCAAGCTGGAGACGGACGCGTGGAGCGGCACCAACGCGGTCTATGCGGGCGGCCATTGCGTGCTGTCGAACATGGCCGCGTCGAAGGTGACGGTGACGGGTTCGTGGACGACGGTGGCCGGCTCGGACCTGATCTGGGTGTCGGTGTTCGGCTCGAACAATCTCGTCGAGGGCAACACGATCGAGTCGCCGGTGTCGCCGTGCGTCGTCACGGGAGCACACCACATGGTGCGCAACAACCGCATGTCGGCGAACCAGAACGGGCGGGTCTATGTGTACGGCGTGTCGAACCGGATTGAGAACAATCATGTGTACTCGAACATGGTCGGCATCGCGGTCTATGGGAACTACAACACGGTCTGCAAAAACAAGATTGGCCTGATGCCGGATGAGGTGACGATCACGCCGACCTGGTACGCGGGCATCGAGGTGGCGGGGCGCGGCAATCTGATCGGCGGGGCGACGCAGGGCAACTACATCGCCAGTTCCTGCACGCACCCCACCGCCGCGGAGGGCGCCATCTATATCACCGGGCCGGAGAACATCGTGGAGGGCAACTACGTGGGCATCCTGCCGGGCGGCACGGTGGAGTCGCACAGCAACCTGCATCACGGCATCTACATGCTCGGCTCGCTGCCGACGAACAACGTGATCGGCGGCGACGACGACGAGAAGCGCAACTGGATCGCGGGCTGCGGGCGGCACGGCATCTATCTGCCGAGCCTGGGCGGCTCGAACCGGATCGAACGGAATGTCCTCGGCCTGCTGCCGGCCGGTTATGTCGAGGGCAACGGCCGGGCCGGCTCGAACTACCACGGCATCTACGTGAACAATTCGCGCGGGTTGACCATCAGGGACAACCTCGTCAGCGGGCACACGAACGGCTGGGGAATCTATCTCACGCAGTGCTTCAACTCGGCGCTTCAGGGCAACCGCATCGGCTTCAACCTCGCGGGTAGCGGCGCGGAGGGGAACACGATGGGCGGCATCGGCCTCAACTACGGCACCAACGTGTTGATCGGCGGGGCCGGCGTCGGCGAAGGCAACCTGATCGTCGGCTGCACCGGCACGAACGCGCACGAGGCCGCCCTGTGGATCACGGACTGCGGGCCGTCGGTGCTCGTGCAAGGCAACGTTCTGGGCGCTGGACCGGGCGGCGCGCCGGTGCTGGGCAACGCGGGCTTCGGTGCGGTCATCACCAACGGCGTGGAAATGCCGATCGGCGGCGGCGCCGCCGGCGCGGGAAATATTTTCGTCAGCAATGGCGTCGCCGGCCTGCTGCTCACCGGCGGTCGGTCGAATTATGTGTACGGAAACTTCATCGGCACCGACGCGGCGAACAATGGCGGCCTCGGCAACGGCATCGGCCTGATCGTTCAGTCGTCCACGCGCAACCACATCGGCGGCCCGACCGGGCTGCTGGGCAACGTGATTTCCGGCAACGTCGGTGACGGGGTGCAACTGGTCACCGGCGCGCGCACGAACTACCTCCGCGGAAACTTCATCGGCGTGGGCCGCGACGGGGTGCCGCGCGGCAACGGGCGGCACGGCCTGTGGGCGGGCGCGGCATCCGGCGGCAGCGCACAGT
>CAYMXT010000259.1:3999-4863 GCA_964394415.1 uncultured Planctomycetales bacterium | reverse complement strand
TGGGTGACGCGGCTGTTCTACCGCGTGCTGACGCGACGGCTGAAGCGTTGCGGTCTGCGGCGGGACATGAGCCTGCTCGACTACGGCTGCGGCAGGGGGCTGTACGTGCGGTTCCTGACGGACCGCGGCTACGATCGCGTCAGCGGCTACGACGCCTACGCGCCAGCGTTCTGCGACGCGGCCGTGCTTGGGCGGCGGTATGACATGGTCTTCTCGCAGGACGTGCTGGAGCATGTGGCCGATCCGCGCGAGTTGCTGAAGCGCTTCGACGAGTTGGCCCAGCCCGGCGGGCGGATCATCGTCGGCACGCCGGACGCTGCGCACATCGACCTGAGCCGCGCGGACTTCCACCGGCACTCGCTGCACCAGCCGTATCACCGGCACATCCTCTCGCGCGGGGCGCTGCTGGACCTCGCCCAGGGTCTGGGATGGCAACCGGAACGCTGGTACGACACGCCGTACGTCAACACGCCGGCGCCGTTCATCAACGTGCGCTCGTGGCTGCGTTACGCGCGATCGCGCGACAACACGCTGGACCTGGCGTTCGAGCCGTTCCGCCCTCGGGCGAACATGCTGACCCCGGCCGCGCTGTTCGACGGATTTCTCGGCGCGCTGCGTTGCCCCCGCGCGGACATCCTCGCGACGTTCCGCAAACCTCCGTGAGCGGTCGGCGTTGCCACAGAGGAGAGGCGCGGCGCGCGAGCCGAGCCTGGGAAGTCCGCCGTCATTGATTCAAGGACACCGGTCTTGCGCCCGGTGCTCTTAACGCCGCCCGGCTTGCTCCCGGCGCTCCACGCATCGCCCGGCCTGTGCCGGCCAAGGAAAGCCTTGCTTAGTACTACAACGCTAAGCTTCCAAGAGCGA
>CAYMXT010000259.1:0-3989 GCA_964394415.1 uncultured Planctomycetales bacterium | reverse complement strand
CTGCGCCGGTCGGCGGCCCAAGTGGAAACGCCGAAACGCCGAAACGCCGAAACGTCGAAACCTCGAAACGTCGAAATCAGAAACCCTCACGCAAGTGAGCGGCAGTTTGTCGAAACGCCAGAATCTGAACTCCTCACGCAAGCGGGGGGGCGGTTTGTCCAGACCTCAAAACGTCGCACGGCCGACGCGCGCCAGGCGCGCCGGGTCCGAATAGGTTAATACTACAACGCTAAGCTTCCAAGAGCGGCGAAGCGTGAATCTGGCCGCAATGCCGCGTGGTCAGGCCGTTTCAACGGCCTTTCCTCGCCGCAGGCGAGGCTTCAGGCCCGCCGTTTTACGGCGGGTAACGCAGGCTCGATGTCTCCGACTCTTGAGCCCGTTTCAAAGGCTTCCGGCGTCGTTGATCCGTAGCAATCCAGCGTTGTAGTATTAACAGCCCGTGGCAAAAAGGACTTCTGCCTGGGAGACCGGCTTTCCAGACGGTCATTTGCCGGAAATCCCGATGGGGTCGGGGGTGAAAAGCCAGACGCGCAGACTTCCACCACGGGCTGTTAATGGACCGAACCGCGAGACGACCAGACCGCCGGATGTCGAGTTCACCGTTTCCCCTCGCCGCGACCCACCGGGCCTTGACCATCGGGGCGCCCAGGGTCTTTCAGTTTTCATCCATCCGGTCGGACAAGGGCCAAGGCTTCGAGGGGGTGAGCGGCGTGGCGGCGGAGGGCGGCGGCGATGTTGGGCACGTTGTTCCAGCGCAGCAGATTCAAGGTCACGTTGCGCAGCGTGGACAGGATCATCGGCGCGGCGCCGGTTCGGACCCGGCAATGATCCTCGCCGCAGGTCACGTCGCGGACGTGGAACACGCGGTTCTCGATGCCCCAGTGCTCGCGCGTCAGGCGCAGCAAGCTTGACGCGTCGGCCTGTTCGGCGGGCAGGGAGGTGATGCCGTACGCCACCTCGGTCGTCGTCTTTCCGCGAACGGTCCGTTGGCGCGTGAGCTTGAAGGCCTGCGCCAAGTCCGGCCAGTCCACGTAATCGCGCAGACTCGTGCTGCGGATCAGCGTGCGCGTTTCGAGGCGACCGTGGCCTTGGGTGGTGGACGAGGCCGTCTGGCGCTCGGCGGCCACGCGCTTGCGCTCCCAGGGAGAGACGCCGTCGGTGGCGAATTCCGCGGCGAGCGTTTCCAGCAGATCGGGCTGATTGGCCTTCACCGGCCAGAGCCAATGCCCTTTTTTTTCCTGATTTTCCGCGACAAATCGCGTTGGCAGAAGGCGGCGTCGCCGAGCACGACCTTGCCCTCCAGCGGAATCAGGTCCAGCAGTTCCAACGCGGTCTTGTGCTCGTGGGTTTTGGCGTCGACGGGAATCTGATCCAGCACCGTGCGGGCTTCATGCGCGTATGCGGCCAGCAGATGCACGCCCGGTACTTCATGACCCTGCACGCCGCGCAGCGTCTTGCCATCCACCGAAACGGACTGCCACCCCGCCGCTGCGCGACCGGCCGTCCAGCGCCGGATGGCGCGCTCGAAGGCCTTGCGATCCAACGCGGCGAACAGATAGTGCAACGTCGTGCCGCACGGCGGAACGTCGCGCGTGAACCCCAGCGCCGCGGCGAACGCCTTGCCGCGATCTCGACCGAACTGGGCGATGGCGTACAGACTCCGCGCCCCGGAAAGCAGCGCCACCGCCGCCAGCGTCAGCACCGCCGGCAACGGATGCCGCCGCCCCCGCTTCCCGCGCGGATCCGGCAACGCTTCAAACGCCTCCCATAACGATCCCCCTCGCGCCATGCCCAGGCCCTCCGTGACCTGTTCCTGAATATCGGCATGCCGAAGCGGAAAATTGAAAGACCCTGCGGCGGACCCCGGCAAGCGAGCAGAGCCGCCTGCGCAAGCAAGCGGACCTCGGCAAGCGAATACAACCGCTGGCGCCGACAAGCGGACCCGCCGGGAGCAAACAGGCTTATTCAGAGGCGTTCGTTGCCACCTTTCTCTGATGTTCTTTCGACGTCTCCACGTTCTTGCGAGATGCCCTTCGCTTGCGTGAGGGGTTCTGATTTCCGCGTTTCGACGTTTCGATGTTTCCAAAGGGCCGTCAGACTACCGACCATGCCGTCCCCCTCCCTTACCGCGCCGCGGCGGCGAGCGCTTGGAGCTGGGCGAGCGCGGTCTGGTTTCCCTGAAGTCGCGCCAGCGCGCTTTCCAGCCCGGCGAACTGGCGTTCCAGTCGGGCTCGCTTCCCGTCGAGGAGCTTGCTCAACGCGGCGATGCGGTCGTTCATCAACTCCTTCTGCCCGTCGAGAAGCTCGGTTTTCCCAGGGATGATGCCGCTCTCTCCGGTGAGCGCGTCGAGCGTCTTTTCCATGGCGACGCCAATGCCGCCCTCCTCGTCGGTGAACAGCGCCTCGATCTGCTCGGGCGACTGCGCGTACGCTTCGCGGAACTTCTCCTCGTCGAACTCCAGCGTGTGGTTGGAACCGATGGACAGGCCCACCGAGCTGAGGCTGCCGAACTGGTCGCCGCCCGGTGCGAAGCGCGAAAAGAACACGTTCGTGAGCCGCCCGCGCACGTTCTCCACCGTCGAGTCGCCGAACAGGATGCCCTTCGCCAGCGTTTCGGAGTTGAATCGCGTGGAGGCGGTCATCGAGCTTTGCGCGGCGTTCACGTCTTCGACGAACTTCTTGACGGCCTCGACGATCTTGTCCACGTCCTGGGCGACGGTGACGGTGATCGGCTCATCCGACACATCCAGGAGGTTAAGCGTGATGCCGGGCACGACGTTGTCCAGCGTGTTGGACGAGCTGCTGATCAGCACGCCCGCCGAGTTGTCCTCGGAGCCGTACGTCAGGATCGCGTCCTGCGCGCGGATGAGCGTCTCCAAGCCCAGGTCCAGCCCACCGGAGTCCACAATGAGATCACCCGCCCGTCCCGTCACTTTCGAGGACAGCGTCAGCGTGTACGGAAGCCCCCCCCCTCCGGTGTTGATCACCGTGGCGGCGACATCCGCCCCGGCGGCGTTGATCTTGTCGCGGATGGTGTTGAGCGAATCTCCCGCGGCGATGTCGATCCGCGTTTCATACGTGCCGTTGATGAACGACTCGCCCGACTTCGCCGAGCCGAGCAGGTTCAAGTCCGCGGCTGTCGTGCCGCCCTCTTCGCGCACGGTGAGCTTGCCTGTGCCCGTGGAGGCGTCGTCGAGCTGAAGCCCGTCGCCCGTGTCGTTGATCCGTGCCGTGACCTCGACGCCGGCCTGCTTCGCCGCGGCGTTGATGCGGTCAATGACATGACCCACGTTGTCCGTCGCGTTGGACGACAGCGTGACACGGAAGCTCTTGCCGTCGGCGGCGGTGATGCTGAACTCGCCGAACGCCGCGCCGCGCCCCTGATTGAGGCTGGACAGCAGCGTGCCTTCGGCGATGTAGCGCAGTTGCAGATTGCCGCCGTCCACGACGTTGCCCGAGACGTTGCGCCCTGAATCCCCGCCGACCAGCAGGCCCAGGTCGTCCGCGGTGGAACCGATGTCGTCGCTTATGCGAATCTCGCCGCTGCCGCCGGACGTGTCCGTGATGCGGATGCCGTTGCCGGTGGGGCTGATGGACGCGCCCATCGCCAGCGCCGCCAGGTCGCGGTTGATGATGTCCACGATATCCTGCAAGGTCTTCGCCGAAGTGAAATCCACCGTCGCGGACTGGCCCTCTCGATTGGTGAACGTCGTCTGCCCGACGGCCACGCCGTCGCCGCCGTTGAGGCTGGAGAGCATGACCGTGCTCAGCCCGCCGATCAGGTCGCGCGAGACGAACGCCGAGCCGAAGTTCACCTCGGCGTTCTCGATCCCCAGGTCGCGCGCCGCGGCGGAGACGGACCCGTCCTCGCGCGAGCCGGCCTTGACCGTCACTGACACGTCCAGCCCGGAGGTTTCCAGCACGAGGTTCTTGCCTTGGATGCTCGCGGTGACTGAGCCGTCGTTGCCGTCGGCCAGATTGATCGCGCG
>CAYMXT010000258.1:0-4894 GCA_964394415.1 uncultured Planctomycetales bacterium | reverse complement strand
GGCCGCTGGATCGCATGCGTTCGCTGCTGGAGACCTTGCTGGCGATCGATCGGGCAGCGAAGGCCACCGATCTCGCGTAGTCCTCCGCTGCGCCTGATGCGTTTCGCATTGGCAGGCATCGCGCACAAACAAGCCGGCCCGGTTTCCCGGGCCGTTTTGCGTGCGGATCAGTGCGCGATCAGGCGATGCGTCGACGCATCGCGAAGCCTCCGAGCAACAGCGCCAGCAGCGCCAACCCGATCCAGTTGAGTGCGGGCACCGGCGTGGGCGGCACGTTGACGCCGAAGTTGGTCGGGTCGGCGGCCGCGCCGGTGGCCGGGTCGTCGGTGAGCGCAGTCGATTCGTTGCCGCCGTTGCCGTCGGCATCGAATGCAATCGTGCCCTGGTTGGAAATGATGCCCGAGGCCGAGGCCAGGATGGTGGCGTTGATCGCGATCGTCACCGATCCGCCGGCGGGAATGGCACCGTTCCAGGTGACGGTGTTGCCGACTACGGTCGCGGTGCCCGAGGTGGCGCTCGCGGCCACCGAGGTCAGCATCGCGGAGAGCGTGTCGGTGAACTCGTCGCCGGGATTGTCGGCCTGGTTGACGCCGCCCGTGTTCGACAGCACCACCGTGTAGGTGATGTTGCCGCCGACGAGGAAGGAGCCGCTGACGGTCTTGGTGCCGGTGACTGCGGCCGGGGCGAGGACGGTGGTGGTGTCGGTCGCCGCGTTGTTGGCACCGTCGGGGTCGGTGACCCCGGCGTTCGCCACCGTGGCGGTGTTGGACAGCAACATGCCGGGTGCACCGCCGGTCACGGTGCAGGTCGCGGTGTAGGTCGCATTGCCGCCGGCCGGGAGACTCGCCGTGTCGGCGATGTTGCCGGGTCCACCGGCGCCGCAGGTGCCACCCACGGAAACCATGCAGGTCCAACTGCAGGTGAGCGCGGCCGGGAAGGTGTCGGTGACCTGGGTGCCGGGTGCATCGCTCGGACCGGCGTTGCTGGCCACGATCGTGTAGGTCAGCACCCCGCCGTTGAGCACCGTCCCCACGCCGTCGCTCTTGGTGATGATCAGGTCTGCCTGCGGCGTCAGCGTGTCGGTGTCGGTGGCGCTGTTGTTGACCGGATCCGGATCGGTTATCGCGCTGGAAACGGTTGCCGTATTCACGATTGTTCCGGTGGCCGCCGCGGCGATGGTGCAAGTCGCGGTGTAGGTCACGCTGTCGCCGGCGGCCAGGTTCACTGCGACGTCGTTGATGTTGCCAGCGCCCCCTGCGGTGCAGGTGCCGGTACCCGCGCCGACGCATGTCCAGGTGCAGGCGGACAGCGTTGCCGGGAAGGTGTCGGTCACGGTCGCACCGGTAACCGGGTCTGGACCGGCGTTGCTGGCGACGATGGTGTAGGTGACGGTGGTCCCGGGAACCTCGGTTGCGGCGCCGTCGGTCTTGGTGATCGACAGATCGGCCGAGAGCGCGCGGCAGGCGGTGACGGTGACGTCGTCGATCGCGAGACCGGCAAGGGCGACCGAGTCGTCCTGATCCACGTGGAAGAGCAGTTCCGTGTTCAAGCCGGCGAGGCTGTCGGCGCGGCGGGAGAACACACTCCAGCCCGACGATTCGCCGAGGTTGACCGCCGGATTGCCGACGCCCTCGCTGGGTGTCGCGTCCATCCACTCGAACAAGCGCACGGGCGTTGCGCCGCCGACTTGCCGGTAATCGATGTAGGCATGGTCGAACGACGCACTCTCGATCTGGTGGCGCTGTGCCCAGGTCACGACCACCGGTGCCGTTAGGCCCGTCAGATTGATGTTCGGCGACAGCAGGTCCTGCGTCACGTTTGGCGGAACCGCCGCAGCGTTGTTGTAGGTGTTGTCGAGGTCGGTCTTCCAGCAGTTGACGCCGCTGTTGCAGGAGTTGAACGCGGCAACCGCAGTCCCCGCCGAAACGCCACTGGCAGGCGTGGCGGGCAGGCCGAGTTCCCACTCGTCGGCCGTGCCGCTATGGGTGAACCCGGCAGCGCCCGACTCGAAATCGGTGGTGTAGACCGTGGTGGCTGCGAAGCCGGGGGCGCAGGTCGGAGCGGGGGCGGCCTCGCAGATGCGCAGGCTCCAGCCGGTCAGCGTGCCGCCATTGGCGTCGGCAATGTCATCGCGCAGGTCAAGCGTCCAGGTGCCGCCGGCGTCTTCGCCATCGAACCAGGACATGCGGTAGGCGAGTTCCGGCTTCAGCCGCAAGCCCTTCAGGACCGTGTAGGCCGGGGGGATGGCGGCTTCGTCATCGAACCACGCATCCATCTGGGCCTGGCCGCCTGCCGCTGATGCACCGATGTCGCTGAAGATGCCGTTGTCATTGCCGGCCGGCGAGCGCAGGTGCGCGTCGATCTGGTTCATGATCGTGTGGTTGAGCACGATGTTTACGTCGATGTCGGCGATGCGCGGATTGCCGGGCACGGTGATCGTGGAGGAGACCAGACCCGCGCCGGGTCCGATGGTTTGCGGCACGTTGGTACTGGTGTAAGTCGTGCAGTTCACGCCCTCGTCCGCTTCCGCGAGCTTGGTCATGCTGAGTTGATAGGTGTGCGTGCCATCGCCGGTGGCGACGGTGGAATCGACGTAGGCGTAGTAGGTTCCCGCGTCCTTCACCGTCAGCACCATCGCCTCGGACAGCGGGTTGGCCGCGGAGCCGGTACTGGCGTCGTTGATGACGAGGATCTGGTCGGCGGCGTCGCCGAACAGGGCTAGGCCAAGGCGGCCATTCCATTGCACGTTGTCGCGCTCGGGGTCGAGGTCGAGGCTCAGGAAGACGGTGTCACCGGCATTCGCGGTGAAGCTGAAGAAATCCACATCGGTCGGTGTGCCGTGCGTGCCGTTGGCCCAGCCGCTCGCGGGCAGGGCGGTCGCGGTCGCGGTGGAATCATTGGCTTCGACTTCGGCAGTCGGTGCGCCGCTTTGCAGGCGGACGAACAAGTCGTAGGGGCGCAACTGGCCGGTGGCGCTGTTGTGCTTCACGCGCAGGTAGTAGGTACCGCCGGCGGTCAGGGTGGCGCCGGCGATGGTGGAACTCGAAGCGCCGAAGGTGCCGTCGTTCTCGTCGAACTCGATCTGGGTCGTGCCGTCGGCCTGATACAGGTAGAGCTGCGAATCGGTGCTGGCATTCGAACTGGTCGAGGTTGTCACCGCCGCGTAGAGCTTGTCGCCGGCGGCGGCCGTGAACGAGTAGTAGTCCTCGTCGGCGTTCGGGTAGACGCTGGCCCGCACCACCGCGCTCGTGCCCGTCAACGGAGAGGCAGTCGCCGGCGTGCCATTTGGCTCGACTTCGCTGGCGTAGCCCATGCCGAGGGGTGCATCCGGCAGCCGCTGCAACCCTGCCGGCAGGCTCGCTGTCGTCGCGGGCTTGCCTGCGCTGAGTTCCGCTTCGGTCGGGATTGCGGCCGAGTTGATTTCGGAGATCTGCAGTTCGGCCCGCACCGGCAGGACGACGCAGGCAAGCAGCAGCCCGAGGCTGCCGATGGAACAATGGCGCGTGTTCATATCGTTGTCTTCCCCTTCCGCCGCCGTCGGTGTACTGGGGCGACTGCCACCGGAGCAGAGCCGACGCGAGCGCGTGACCCTAGTCCAAACCGGGCGCGGCGTCGAGTGAGGGGTCGCTTGACGCCCTCGGGCCAGCCACTAGCATCGGCCCATGTCCGCCTCGACCCGCATCATCCTGTTCGGAGCCTCCGGTCGCATGGGCCAGGAGATCCTCCGTGTCGCGCCGTCGCAGTCCGGCATCGAGCTGGTTTCGGCGCTGGTCCGGCCTGGCTCGCCGCTCGATGGCGAGCCGGTGTGGCCAAACCGCAGCGCCTCGCTCGCGTTTGGCAGCACCCTCGAACCCGAGTTGCAGGGCGAGGTGCTGGTCGACTTCTCCAATGCCGCCAGTTTCGATGCAGCGCTGGCGCTGGCGTTGCAGCGCGAGATGGCGCTGGTCAGCGGCACCACCGGGCTGTCGGAGCAGCAGCGCGCCGAGCTCGATGCCGCGGCGCAGCGCATCCCGGTGTTGTGGTCGGCGAACTTCAGCATCGGCGTGGCGTTGCTGCGGCGCCTGGTGGCCGAGGCGGCGCGTGTGCTCGGGGACGAGTTCGACGTCGAGATCATCGAAGCGCACCACAATCGCAAGCGCGACGCCCCCTCCGGCACGGCGCTGACCCTGGGCCGTGCCGTGGCCGAGGCACGCGGGCAGGATCTGGACGACGTGGCGTGTTATGCCCGCCACGGAGCGGACGAGGCCAGGGCGCGCGGCGAGATCGGATTTGCCAGCGTGCGCGGCGGCGACATCGTTGGCGACCACACGGTGTTGTTCGCCGGCGATGGCGAGCGCATGGAGTTCGTTCATCGCGCCGGCACGCGCGCGCTGTTCGCGCGTGGTGCGTTGCTTGCGGCGCGCTGGATCGCCGGGCGATCCGCGGGCAGATACACGCTCGACCAGGCCGTCTCCGCCCCGGGCTCGGGTCGCGGCTGCTAGAATCCCGGCCCGCTCGCGGCCCCTGCCGCTCCCGGAGCGTCCCATGTCGACCCAACCTGCCCTGCTGGCCCTTGCGGACGGCAGTCTGTTCCGCGGCGTCTCGATCGGCGCCGAAGGCAGCACCACCGGCGAAGTGGTGTTCAACACCGCGATGACCGGCTACCAGGAGATCCTGACCGATCCTTCCTACAGCCGGCAGATCGTCACGCTGACCTATCCGCACATCGGCAATACCGGCTGCAACGAGGCCGATGTCGAGTCCGACGCCGTGCATGCTGCCGGACTGGTGGTGCGCAGCGCCACCGAGCGCAGCGACCATTGGCGCAGCCGCATCGGCCTGCCCGACTACCTGCGTCGGCATGGCATCGTCGCCATCGCCGAAATCGACACGCGCCGGCTGACCCGCATCCTGC
>CAYMXT010000257.1:0-4900 GCA_964394415.1 uncultured Planctomycetales bacterium | reverse complement strand
TTGGGATGAGCGCGGCGAGCAGAACAGCGCGTGTCAGAACAGCACAGGCAGGTGCCGGGCGGGCCCTGCGTGCGGGCGGACCGGTCAGGCGCCCGCCAGGTGGGTTGTGTCGGCCGCGCCCGGCCGCGAGCGCGGCTCGCGGACAATGCTCCGACCGCTCGCGCGGTCGGCTCGGATCAGCCTGTAGCGGCCGACCCCCGGGTCGGACGAGGTGCAGCGGCCGACACCCGCGTCGGCCGCTCCGAGCCGCGAGCGCGAGCGAGCGATCCGCGCAGCGTACGCGGGAGTGTAGCGGCCGGCCCCGTACCGGCCGGGTAGCGTCGGGCCGCCGTGGCCGACGTGGAACGCTGCGGCGGCCCGCTGGCCGCCCGAAAACGCAATGGTGGGCGCGGCCCACCCTACGGAACGGATGGCGGACGACGGAGTGCTGTCAAGCTATCACGCCCCAGCCGCGAAGAAGGCTACTTACGCCCCGGCCGCTTCGCTCGCCGGCGGGTTTTCGACCCGTTCAGCGGCTCGATGCGGGTGACGTGGACCGGATCGCAATAGGCAAAGCGCGCGGGCACGCCCTCCGCAAAGGGCTCCAGCCCGATTGCGACCGTCGTCTGACTGACGGCGGCGATCTCCGGGTGCCGAACCTCGTAGTTGGCCCCATCGGAAATAAAGATGCGGATCGGCTCGAACGGCTGTTTGCGCAAGTGCGTCAGGATCTCGTGCGGCCGCATCGGTTACCTCTGCTTCCATTGTACGCCGCCAGCGGTG
The DNA here is from genome assembly GCA_964394415.1 of uncultured Planctomycetales bacterium. GTDB lineage: Bacteria > Planctomycetota > Phycisphaerae > UBA1845 > Fen-1342 > JAGVEP01. The sequence goes on along the minus strand of CAYMXT010000257.1, from coordinate 4,138 downwards.
CTGTAACAACGGGACGGGGACATCGGCGTCTCGCCGGTGCGAACCGATGCAGCGGCCGGGCTCCGTACCGGCCGGCGCGGCCGACACCCGCGTCGGCCGCTCCGAGCTGCGAGCGCGAGCTCGCGGACATTGCTCCGACCGCTCGCGCGGTCGGCTCGGATCAGCCTGTAGCGGCCGACCCCCGGGTCGGACGAGGTGCAGCGGCCGACACCCGCGTCGGCCGCTCCGAGCCGCGAGCGCGAGCGAGCGATCCGCGGCTGACGGAATCCGAAGTGCGAGTACCTGAAGGCGCTCGTGAGAACAGTTCACGCGAACAGAGTGCAACGCGACCACAGGTACATCCACACCATGGAGGAACGACAGATGAGAGCGAAAGTGGCGACCAGGTGCTTCCAGGAGAAGGAGAAGATCATGTCACAGCAGTTGCGAATGACCATCCGAATGGCATTGTGGGCGGCGGGGGTCGGTGTGTGGCTCGGTGCCGCCGGCGTACCGGCGGTGGGGCAGGTTGATCTGGAACCGATGCAGATGCGCGTTGATTCGCGGAATGACCCGCCGGCGGCTGAAGTGCGCGTGCGAAACAACGGCGCCGGCACGGTAGCTGCCGGGGTCGTGGTGCGGATCACGGCGGGGGCGAACACGTTCGACGGCGCGACGGCTGGTGCGCTGGGGCAAAACGCCACGGAAGTGGTGCGCATCACGTTGTCGGCCGGGTTCAGCTTTGACGACGCCAGCGGCGTTCGTAGAGTCATCAGCGCCGCTGTGGATCCAAACAACCTGGTGGCAGAGACGAATGAGAACAACAACACCAACTTCACGTACCGGGTACGAAGCGGCCTGAATCCGTGGGTAGCTCGACAGCACCGCGTGCTCGTCGTCAATATCCACGAGGGGGGGTACGACGCGTGCGGAAGCAAGCTGTCGGTGGCAGTCACGAATGCCGGGGGGCTATCTACTTACCAGAACCTTTCCGTGCAGAACCAGGTGCGCGACCTGATCGACAACAACACGTACGACCAGATCTGGATATACGATCTGTCGGGCGGCACCGACAGCTATTCAAACGACTACACAGCTATTGCCAACTGGTTCAACGTGGACCGCCAGCGGGGCATTGTCTGCGACGGGCGCATCATCGCGGGCCTGTGGAATAGTTCTAACGTCTGTGCAACACCGTGGACGTGGTACGCGAGCGAGGGGCAGTACACGTACGACAACTACTACGAGAACCTGCGTATCCAGGGCGGCGGACTAATGCTGGGCACGGATCACGACAGCTTCCAGGCTGGAATCAACAGCATTAATGCAGGGATTGGAATCGGGGGGTTCAACGGCAACCCGGGCACCGTCTTGGCGATCATGGATCCGAACGACACGAACCCGGTGTTGCGTGTGCCGAACGATATCCGGTTTCCGCACACGTGCAACAGCACAACTGTGCGCGCGCTCAACGCGAACTCTACCCCCGGCAACTGTCCGGCCGGGTATCAAGGCAGCGGCAGCAACCCCTTGAACCGGACCCTGTTCACGCTGAGCTCCCACAACACCACGCAGTGCGCGGCTGGCGCGACGACCCCGGCGATGTCGTCCACGATCGCGGGCTCGTTGGGCTTTTCGGTGGCGATTACCGGCTGCCGCGTCGCCGCGCCGGGCGCATCGAACGAGCTGACGGTCACGATCGTTGGGCAGCCCTCGGGCAACGTGACCTATCAGTGGACGATTGACGGCAGCAACAACGGGGGTACCGCCGCGACCTACAACACCTCTGGCTTAAGCAGCGGCTCGCATTCGGTGGCCGTCGTGGTGACAGATGCTACCGGCTACGCTCCCGGTGATTTGGTGACGGTGAGCATCGGCGGCCCAGACTGCAACGACAATTGTATACCGGACGCCGAAGACATTGACGTCGGCATCAGTGACGATCTGAATCAGAACGGGGTTCCAGACGAATGTGACGTGGCGATCACGAACCAGCCCGACGGACTAGTGGTGTGCTTTGGTGCGTCAGCTAGCTTCACGGTGACAGCGACCGGCACGGACCTGCACTACGAGTGGCAGAAGTTCACGACACCGCCCGCCGATTGGACGGTCGTTCCGGGCGCGCCGGATGACGCGTCGTTCACAATCAGCCCGGTACAGCTCGCCAATGCGGGACAGTACCGGTGCCGGGTGTACAACGACTTCGGTAGCGCCTTGAGTGCGGTCGCGACGCTTGCGATCGAGACAACTCCGCCCACGATCACTTGTCCGGCGAATGTCGCAATGAACAGCGACGCCGGCGTGTGCTACGCAACGGTGAATCTCGGCACGGCCACGACGGGCGACAACTGCGGCGTGGCGAGCGTGACGAACGACGCCCCGGCGCAATACCCGGTCGGCAACACGACCGTGACCTGGACGGTGACGGACACCGCCGGTCTGACCGCGACCTGCACACAAACCGTGACGGTGACGGCGCGCGGCGCGTGCTGTTTCTGGTGGGGCGAGTGCCAGTACGTCACGGAGGACGAATGCGACACGGCGGAAGGGACGTACGCCGGCGATTGCGTGGTGTGCGACCCGAACCCGTGCGACCAGCCGGACCCGCGGATCGAGCTGGTTCCGGTGGGCGACGAGTGCCTCCATGCCGGCGACGAGCTGGTCGTGGAAGTCTGGATGTTCGACATCGTCGAACACATCGTCGGCGCACAGTTCTTCCTGTCCTATGACGCGAACCGGCTGATCCTCAACACCGCCCTCGACGCCTGCGTGCCGGGCGAAACGCCCTTCACGCGGCAGGTGTACGAGTGCTCGACCGACGAGCAGACCAACGCGCAGTGCCCGCCGGGCGGCGTGGTGGGACAGCTCGACTACGCCGTGGGCGTGCCGGACGGCGATCCGAGCGCCAACCACACGAAGCGGCTGGCGCGGCTGCATTTCCTGGCGGACACGGACGCCTGCGACGTGTCGGAGTTGGTGAATTTCCGCTCGAATCCGCCATTTGAAACGCGGCTGACCAAGAGCGACGGGACGCCGCTGGTGGTGCCGCTGGCGGCGTTGGCGAGCGTTCGCATCGACTCGACGCCGCCGACGATCACATGCCCGCCGAACATCGCCGTGGGCAATGACCCGAACGAGTGCGCGGCGGTGGTGACGTGGAACGCGGCGACGGCGACGGACGCGTGCGGCGCGGCGCCGACGGTCGTGCAGACCGGCGGCCCGGCCCCGGGCAGCACGTTCGCGGTGAACACGCCGACGACGATCACGTACACGGCGACGGACGAGTGCGGGAACACGGCGAGTTGCAGCTTCACGGTGAGCGTGAGCGACCTGCAAGACCCGACGATCACGTGTCCGGCGGACGTGGCGGTGAACCCGGATCCGGGCGGTTGCACGGCGAGCAACGTGCCGCTGGGCACGCCGACGGTGTGGGACAACTGCGGTGTTGACACGTACTGGAACGACGCTCCGGCGGTGTTCCCGTTGGGCACGACGGTGGTGACGTGGACGGTGCGGGATGTGAACGGCCGCACCGCGAGCTGCACCCAGAATGTCACCGTGGTCGGCATTGGGACGTTCACGGCAGAGGTGGAGCTCCAGGGTCCGATTGCGCAGGCGACGACGCGCTGCGTGACGTTTGTGTTCTACAACTGCCAGACGAGCGCGACGACGACGGTCAGCGGAGACATCGCGTTCCCGGCGTCGGCGGGCAACTCGGTTGGGGTTGGGACGTTCACGAACTTGGCGTGCGGAAACTGGCAGTGTGTAACCGCGGAAGACGAGCTGCACACGCTGCTGGCGCAAAGTGCGCCGGTGATCCAGGGTCAGCAATACCTGCTGGACTTCACTAGTCCGCACATGCTGTACCAGGACGACCTGTACGACGACAACCTGTGCGACATCGTGGACTTTGGCGTGTACGTGGCGGAATGGGGCTGGACGGGCGGCCCAGACACGCCGTGCGTGGGCGGTCCGGCGCGGCACGCGGACATGGATGCGAGCGGGTTCATTGACGCGCAGGACTTTGGTTTCATCGCCAGCAACTTCCTGCTGATCGGCGATGAGCCGTGCTGTGCGGTCCCGGCCTTGCCGGGGCAGCCGCGTCTGACGATCAGCGTGCGTGAGCTGTGGCAGCTCGGCTACGGGCAGCTCGCGGTTG
>CAYMXT010000256.1:0-4938 GCA_964394415.1 uncultured Planctomycetales bacterium | reverse complement strand
TGCGACCGCTCGCGCGGTCGGCTCGGACCTGCGCTGCCGAATCGCGCACGGTGATCTAGAACTTGAAGGCGTCGTTGTCGAAGCCCGGGTTCAGCTCGATCTGCGTGAACACGTAGCTGCCAAGAAGGGAGTGCTCAGCGCGATCGGCGTATGAGTAAATCGCCACTGGCAGGAGCCACTCCTGGTCGACGTGCAGAACCAGCCGCGCGTCGGGATACGGCCCGGCCGGCCCTTCGTACGGCAGGTGACGCACGATCACGTACGTCGGACGGCCGTCCACGGTCCCCGTCCCGCCGTAGCGGAGATCGAGTACGCCGCGCTGCGCGGCGAGCGCGTTGTAGTTTTCGAAGAGGTCGAAGGTCGCGCGGAAGCCGGCCTCGTCAATGCTGCGCCGGCTGGCCTTGCGGGCCTCGGAGCCGTGCAGGGCGATCATGATGTCTTTCACAAAGAGCCGCGCCACCGCGCCTGCGGGTTCGACCCGCGCGGCCTTGCGGCCCTGGCCGTCCACGAAGTCGCTCTGATCGATGTACAACGCGCGGCGCGCGCCGTCGGCGTTGGCCTTCCAGATCATGTACACGGATTGCGGCTGCTCGCGGTAGCGGAGCTCGATCTCCTGGACCGGGGTCAGCGTGTCGCCGAGCAACTCCTGCTTGACCAGCACGCAACGATAGTCGCGAACTACCTGGTCATAGCGTGTTCGACCGAGCCGCACGAGCTCCATGGGATCGCGCTGCGCGAGCGCGGCGAGATCCGCGGGGCCGCTCACGCTCGCGGCGACCCGCACGTCAGTCGTCGGGGCTGGACCGCGCGCGGTTGCGGGGACACTCGAAACGACCCAGAGCAGTGGGACGACGAGTAGCAACAGGGCCCCACTTACCACGAGGAGTCGACGGCGATTCGACATTCAGTCTTTCCTGTCGGGGCCGCAAACGCGGTCGTCGGTCCGCCGGCGGCGCGCCCTGCCGCGTGGGGACCGCGGGCACCAGTGTGGGGGGCTCAGGGCGCCGGCAGCTACTCGATCGACACGGTCAGGCCGCGCACTTCAGGCCTTTCGCTAACCCACGAGCTGACCGTCTCTTGCGCGTGCGAACATCGGCCAAGCATTATACAGGGCCGCCCGCGTTCGGCAAGCCCGTGGACCATGTCAGGAGGTGCTGTTCAAAGTCGCGTGGATCGGCCTCGAACTCGATTGTATGGGACGCAGCGGGAAGGACGTGCGTGGCCGGTGGCACCACGGCGACGCGGGTGAGCCATGCGCGTAGCGGCGAGTTGCGGATGATTCGCTCGCGGCCCGCCAGCAGCAGCGTCGCGGGTGCGGCGAGCGCGCCGCGGCCCGCACGGCGTAGTCGCCAGTCCAGGCGCGTCGAGTGATAGAAGAAGCGCGCGGTGGCATGAGTCAGCTTGAGCGGATCGGCGGCGATGAACGCCTGAGCGGCCGGGTTGTCCGTGAACAGGGCTGGATCGCTCAGCGGGATCTCAAACGAGCGCTGCGGGTCTGACCAGGCGGCCCGCGCGATTCGCAGCCGCGCGAGCCAGCCGACGTCCACGGCGGGGAACAGGCCAGGCGCGATGAGAAGCACGTGGCGAACAAGCTCGGCACGCGGCATGGCGTAGGCCGAGGCGAGCTTGCCGCCCCAGCTTACTCCGACGAGCGCCACAGACGCGGTGCGAAATTCCGTTGCCGCCCAGGCGGCCAACTCGTCGAGGTCGTTCAGCCAGCGGTCGGCGCTCGGGGTGTCGCCCCGCGCGACTGAATTCAGACCGCTGCCGCGGCGGTCGGGGAGGATGACGGGATAGCCGCGCCGCGCGAGGACGGACGCCGACCACTCGAACCAGCCGCCGTGCGACTGGATGCCGTGGAGATACAGGATGGCGCAGGCGGCGCGGGCGTGGGTTGGCGGCCAGACGCGGCCGTGCAGGTCATACCCGTCGCTCATGCGCCAGGCGTGCCGCGCGGGTGGCGGGTCGGGTCGCCGCATGGGCCGACGCTAGAGCTCGCTCTGGCCGAGCAGGCGGAACTTGTGGGCCTGGAGCACGGGGATGGCGTTGGCGATGTCGTCCACCTGGATGACGAGGCAGGGCTGCGGGTCCTGTCCGGCCCAGACGGTGTAGACGTAGTTGATGTTGACCTCGCCGGCAATCAGGGCGCTACAGACGGTCAGAATGCCGCGTTTGCCGAAGGGCAGGGGCACGACCAGGACCTCGCTTTCGGTGAGCGCGAAGCGCGCGTCCGAGAGGATCTGGTGCGTCAGGTCCGGGTCATCGACCAGCAGCCGAACGATCGCGCAGTCCACGGCGGCATCGACCGACAGGCCGAGGATGTGAACCGGTTCATCTTCTAGCAGCCGGGCGATCCGCAGGAGTTGCCCGACGCGGTTTTCCAGGAAGATGGAAAGCTGACGACAACCGGGATGATCGCTGCTCTCAGCGGTTTGAAACGGTTCGACGCTCATCGAGTGGCACCGTGCGTATAGGCCGGCAAACCAGAGGCACCCACGTCATCAACAAAGTAACGCCGGGACGGGGCGCTGTACAGCAAGAACCCGGATTGGGCGGCTCAGGGAGGTGCTGCGAGCCCGTCCGCCAGCTCGGGATAGAGCGTCCGCACGCAGTCTGGGCACAAGCCGTGACTGAACTCGGCCGCGGAATGCTGCCGGATATATACCTCGATCTGCTCCCAGTAGCCGCGGTCGTTGCGGATCTTCTTGCACGACGAGCAGATTGGCAGCAAGCCCCCCAGCGTCTTCACGTCGCAGAGCGCCTGCTGAAGCTCGCCGAACAGCCGCTCGCGCTCGTCGCGGATGCGCTGGCGGACAATCGCGGCGGAGATGAGCCCCGCGGCCGTCCGTAGCGCCTCGACTTCCGCGGTGTCCCAGGTGCGCTCAGCGCGACATTCGTCAAAGCCCAGGCAGCCCCACAGCCGGTCATCGACGAAGATCGGCACGACCACGATGGACAGCACGTCCTGGACGCCATAGAACGCGCGTTCGGCCGCCGGCATCTCGCGGATCAGCCCCTGGATGGCCTCGTGGCGCTCCAGGCGCTCCTCCCAGTTATGCAACCCCAGCTCGCGAAACGGGACGTTCTGGAGCCGCGGGTCACCCACCGTGTCGCGCGCGCCCGGTCCCGTCCATTCGGCCCGCTGGCTCATGAGCGCACGCCCATCCGGCGCAAAGTGCCGCTCGTAGATGTACACCCGGCTCACGTCGGCGGCCTGCCCCAGCCGCTCCCAGACGGCATACATGTCGGTTTCCCAGCCGCCGGCCCGCAAGAACTCCTGGGCGGCGAAACTGACCGCCTGGAGGATCGCATCCCGTCGCCGCAACGCCGCTTCGGCCGCGTACCGCGCGGTGATGTCGCGGTTGCTGCCGCAGATGCCCTGGAAACGCCCGGCCGCGTCATACACCGGCCGGCACATGTGACTAATCCACTTGACTTTCCCCTGCGTATCAACGATGCGAAAGTCGACCGCTTCGACCTTGCGTTGTGCAAACGCCTGCTGTTCGTGATCTTGCCACCGCGCGCGGTCATCGGGATGCACGGCCTGGAGCATCAGCTCCGGTTGTCGCAGGATTTCAGCAGCGGTGTGCCCACAAAGCTCCTGACAGTGCGGGGAAATGTACCTGAGCTTCCCGCGCGGGTCGCGCCAGGACACGCACTCCGAACTGAACTCGCTGAGAATGCGCAATAGCTCCCGGTCGGCCGGAGCCTTCGTCGCGCGCCGCACGGTTTTCTTCCCGCGCTCGCCCTGAGCTGCACGCCGTGCGCGTGCCTTCATGAGACCGCCTCCCAACGCTTCGCCACCCCGCCAGCGTTGGCGAAACGCCGCGGGGCTGCCCGACCTGACGTTCGGGCGTTGCACTTGTGAAACATGGTACCGGCATTCGTGCGTGCGTACCACCCACTCGGCGGGCGTCAGTTGTCCGGGGGCCAACCGACCGCTATTGTCGCAGCGACATGGGCACGACGAGCTTGTCGATCGTCATTCCCGCGTTCAACGAGGCGGCGCGCCTCGGACGCACGCTGGCTCGTCTTCGCGAATACGCCGCCTGGACGCATGCGGAGCACGAGGTTCTCGTGGTCGACGACGGTAGCACCGACGACACGAGGGCGGTGGTCGGGGAGTTCTCGCCGGGAACGCTTGCGCTGCGGCTCCTGACCCGCCCAACCAATCGGGGCAAGGGCTACAGTGTCAGGGAGGGGATGCTCGCGTCGACCGGTGAGCTGATCCTGATGTGCGACGCCGACCTGTCGGCCCCGATCGAAGAAATCGAGAAGCTACTGCCGGCAATCGGCCGGGGCTACGACATCGCGATCGGTTCGCGCGATCTGCCCGAATCACGGCTGACACCGCCGCAACCGCTCCCACGGCGCTTGGCGGCGGCGCTCTTTCGCACGCTTCGCCGGCGGATGCTGCTCCCCGATTTGCGGGATACCCAGTGTGGGTTCAAGTTGTTCACACGTCGGGCGGCGCTCGATGTGTTTGCACAAGCGACGCTGGACGGCTGGCTGTTTGACTGCGAAGTGCTCGCGCTCGCCCGACAGCGCGGGTATCGGATCGCGGAGGTCGGCATCGTGTGGTCAGACCACCCGCACAGCCGGGTGCGTCCCTGGCGTGAGGCGTGGACGGCCCTGCCGACGCTGTGGGCCATTCGCCGCCGGCTGCGTTCGCGGTAACGTATCCCGATGCGGCCCCGCAAACGACCACCGCGCCCGCCGACGCGCCCGCCCCGCGGCGGCGTGCAAACCTCCGGCCGCCGCGAAGCGGAGCTTCGCGGTCCCCGGCAGGCCGCCGGCTGGGACCACCTGGCGGCGTGGTACGACCGCCTCGTCGGGGACGAAGGTTCCGACTATCACCGCCACGTCGTCCTGCCCGCGTCGCTGCGGTTGCTCGCGGTGCAGCCCGGCGAACGCATTCTCGACCTGTGCTGCGGGCAG
>CAYMXT010000255.1:0-4946 GCA_964394415.1 uncultured Planctomycetales bacterium | reverse complement strand
GATGAACCGCCGGCTCAACATGCAGAACTTCACCGCGGCGATGTTCGAGGGACTGACGCGGCTGAATGCGGAGACGTTCGAGCCAGAACCCGCCGTCGCGCAGCGCTGGGAGATCGAGACCGATCCGCCGGGGTACACGTTTCATCTGCGGCCGGAGGCCCGCTGGTCCACCGGTGAGCCAGTTACGGCGGAGGACTTCCGCGCTGCGTGGCTACGAGCGCTCGACCCCCAGTGCGAAGCACAATATGCAACCCTGCTGTTCGTGCTGCGGGGGGCCGAAGCGTACTACGCGTCGCGTGCGGACGCGGATCGAGCGAACGACGAGCCGCCCGACACCGTCGGCGTCGCAGCGCTGGATGAGCGCACCTTGCGCGTCACGCTGGCCGGCCCGTGCCCGTACTTCCTGGAGCTCACGTCGTTCATTACGCTGGCCCCCGCGCACCGCCCGACGCTCGAACACTGGGCCTACCGCGACGGGCGCGTCCTGCGGAGCACCCAGCACCTGTTCACCCGCCCGGAGCACATCGTCTGCAATGGTCCCTTCGTGCTCGACCGCTGGGATTTCAAGCAGCGCGTGCTCCTGCGGCGAAATCCGCACTACTGGCACGCCGACGCCGGCGCGCTGTCGTCGCTCGAAGCCCTCATCACGAGTGACACCAACGCGGCGTTGCTCGCCTATCAGACCGGCCGCGCGGACCTGGTTTCGCCGCTCGAGCGCTCCGTCGCCCAGCTTCTGCGGACGGAGCAGCAGGCCGGCCGGCGGTCGGATTTCCACTCCAGCGACCGGTTTGCAACGTTCTTCTACCGCGTCAATTGCCGTCGGCCACCGCTCGATGACGCCAACCTGCGCAAGGCGCTGTCCTTGGCACTCGATCGCGACGCGCTCTGCGCACACGTGCTGCAACTGGGCGAAACGCCGGCGTACACATACGTGCCCGTGCCGGCGCTGCCGCTGATGAACCGCCCCGATCCGCGCGGCGGGCACGTGTGCTACCAACCGCCGGGCGGGCTCGGTGCGGACCAGCCGGACGCCGCGCGCGTCGCTCTGGCGCGCCAGTTTCTGCGGCAGAGCGGCTACGACCCGGTGACGGATCGGCCGCTCGAGCTGGCCTTTCCGCCGGAGGCGGAGCAGCGTTTTCTGGCCGAAGCGATTCAGGCCATGTGGGCGCGCCATCTGGGCGTGCGCGTCGAGCTGCGGATGGTCGAGGGCAAGGTGCTCAGCCAGATGATCCGCAACCTCGACTACGACCTGGCCCGCAGCGATTGGTTCGGCGATTACCTCGACCCCGGCACCTTTCTCGACATGTTCACGACCGGCAGTGGCCAGAACCGCACGGGGTGGTCCAGCGCGGCCTACGACGCCCTGATCGCCGCGGCGGCGCGGGAATCCGATCCCAGTCGTCGCTACGCGGCCTTTCAACAGGCGGAGCGCATTCTCACGGTCGAAGAGCTTCCGATTCTCCCGATCTTCTTTCGGCGTGGGAATTATTTGCTGAGCTTGCGCTTCGACGGCATCCACGACAACGTACGCGACCTGCTGCAAGTCCATCGCGCCCGCCGCCGGTCTTGACCGCAGAAACGCAGGTTGGGCGGAGTCCCGGCGCGCCGGAACAGCGTGCGCAGCCCAGCTTCGCCCGCGGCGGGGCTCCGTTTCGCTGCGCCCAGCCTGCTTCTGCTCGTGCGGCTTCCGTCGGCGAAGGGCGCCTATTCCTCGCCGCCCGGCGGCACAGGGTGCGGATCGAGGAGGTTGATCCGCTCGATTCGCCGCGCCTGGCCCGTGGCGTCATCGGCGTCGACGATGACCCCGCACAGGCGTGTGTCCTCGTTGGCGACCGCGTAGGGATGCGGTACGCCCGTCACGAGCGACTTGACGACCGCGTCCTTGTCGCGCCCCAGCACCGAATCGTAGGGCCCGGTCATGCCCAGATCAGTGATGTACGCCGTCCCGCGCGGCAGCACCCGGTCGTCCGCCGTCTGCACGTGCGTATGGGTTCCGACGACGGCCGTCACGCGGCCGTCGAGAAACCAGCCCAAGGCAATCTTCTCGCTGGTTGCCTCGGCATGCACATCCACCACAATCACTTTCACGGCCGGGTCGAGCTGCGACAGCACGCGATCGGCGGCGTGAAACGGACAGTCCGCCCGGACGTTCATGAAGGTTCGCCCGAGCACGGACAGCACCGCCACGCGGGACCCGTTCCGCGCCGGCACCACCGCCACGTTCGGCCCAACCGCCTCGGCGGGCAGATTGGCGGGCTTGACGATCCGGTCGGCGGTTTCGAGCAGCGGCAGAATCTCGCGCCGCTTGTAGATGTGGTCCCCCATCGTACATGCGTCGATCCCATAATGACGCAGCTTGTTGAACATCGCGGGCGTCAGGCCGGTGCCGGCGGCCGCGTTCTCGGCGTTGGCGATCACACAGTCGATCCCGCGCTCCCCGATCAAGCGCGGAATAATCTGCGAACAAGCGTGCTTACCGGGCTTGCCGACGATGTCCCCGATGATGAGCAGTCGCATGCAGCCACTTTCTAGCGCCCCGGCGACCTGACCGCTGCCGCTGGCGCCTCAGCAGAGTATAGCGCGCCGCCGCGCTCGGTTTCCACCCGCCCCAAACCCGCTGCGCCGGGTTGGGGGCCGGACGGAGAGCGCCGTCGCGGGCCGACTTTTGCATCGCGCGCAATAGCCCTCAGCCCGCGAACGGCGTCACCCGCCGGGCCGCGCCGGTGCTCAGATCGTAAATCACCAGCTCCTGCGTGCGGGCGTCAAGCACCGCGGCGTAGTTCTCGGTCAGCACCTGTAGCTCGGACTGCGCCTGGCCCATGAGATCTTCCGAAGCGTCTTCGAGGAGGGTCCATTCCGTGCCGTCGTAGAAGTGCAGCGTGTGCGTCGTGGTTTGGGTGACGTCGGTGACAAACACGACGGTTCCCTCTTCGTCAAAGCCCTCCGTCGTGGTGGTCGTCAGCAGCACCGCCCGGCTATTGATGTCCACCACCTGGCGGAACGTGTTGCCTTCCGAACTGGCGACCTCGTAAAGCGTCGTGCGGGCCAGCGTAGTCAGGTTCAACGACTCGATGCGCAGGATTTCCGCGCCCGCGGTGGACCAAAGCAGCCCGTCGGTCCCCCAGATCAGCCGGTGCTCATAGCTCTCGCCGAGGTCGGCCACCAGCGTCGAACGCGCGCCCGTCGTTAGGTCGACCATGTCAATCCCCGGCCCGGCCAGAAACTCCGCCACAGTTTGCGTGGCCGGGTCAAACGCCGGCTGAGCCACAAACGCGAGGCGGTCGCTTGCGAGCGCGATGCTGCCGTCATCGAAGTATCCCGCGAGCCGGTCGTACACGGATTGCGTGCCGGTCGCGAGATTGATGAGCACCAGCAGCGCGCCGCTGGTGGCGAAGCGGTCCACGCGCAAGGCCAGCCAATCGCCGGACAGCTCGACCAGCCAGAGCTGACCGTCCGCGATCGCGTCGCCGAGATCGGTGAGATACTGCGACGTGGCCCCGTCCGCGTTGTGCGTTACGTGCAAACCGTCGCTCAGACGCGCCGTCCACGTTTCGTTCGCCAGCACGCGCCCGGCGCTGTTCGGATCCCACGCGCCCCCGGACGAGTTGCTCAGCGCCTCGACCTCCCCAGTGGCGAGGTTCACCGAAACCAGACGTTCCGACGCCTCAGGCGGCACGAACGACGCATCGAACCCGCCCGACAGCACATCGTCGAAGGCCCCTTCCGGATAGTCCAGCTTCGACAGCACGAGCGTGTCGCCGCTCCGGCTGACGAGCATCACCTGCTCTGAAATCGCTTCCAGCGTCGCGGCGTCCGGGATGAACCCGCCCGGGCACCCGCCGCTCAGAAGCGTCACCGCGGCGACGCCGCCGCACGCAAGGCTCAACAGGAACCGCGCAGTTCGCGTGGAGAACATGGCTACCTCCAGGGGGGTCGCGTTCGACCCCGATCCAGAACCTTCGGTACAACGAACAACTGTGTGGATGTTACCCTTGACTGTCGTCGCGCGCCAAGCCGTCTTGCCAGCCCCTTGTCCCGCCGGACCCAAATCACCGTGCGCGATTCGGCAGCGCAGATCCGAGCCGACCGCGCGAGCGGTCGCAAGTTTGTCCGCGCGCTTGCGCTCGCGGCCCGGACCGGCGCCGCCCATTCGCGCACGTCCATTTAGTTCGTTTCACGCACGACCAGGTCGTATCCCGCGGTGTCAATGCAGCGCACCCGAACACACTCCCCGGGCGTTTGCCGCTTGGTGAGCAACAGGCACGCGCCGTCCACATCCGGGGCCTGTCCCGCGTGACGACCGCGGCAGCGCTGCCGCTCAACCGCATCGACCACCACGTCGAATTCGCGTCCGACCCACCGCCGGGCGGCGGCAAACGCGACTTCCTGCTGCGCCGCCATGAGCCGGTTGTAGCGCTCGGTCTTCACCGCGTCGTCGCAGTGGTTCGGCAGCCGGGCCGCCGGCGTCTCGGGTTCGAGCGAGTACTTGAATGCGCCAGTGGCGTCGAAGCCGAAGCCACGCACGAAGTCTACTAGTTCCGCGAACTCTGTTTCCGTCTCGCCGGGGAAACCGACGATGAAGGTCGTGCGGATGGTCCCGCCGGGGAGCCGGCGCCGCAGCTTCTCGAGCAGAACTTCGGTCTCCCGGCGGGTCACGCGCCGCCCCATCAGCCGCAGCATCCGGTCGTTGATGTGTTGCAGCGGGATGTCTATATACTTCACGACTCGCGCGCACGTGGCCAGCGCGTCGATCATCTCGTCCGTAAAGACACTGGGGTAGACATACATCAGCCGCAGCCACCGCGCGCCGTCACACTCCTGGTCCAGAGTCCGCAGCAGCCCTGGTAAACCACCGGTGTACCCAATGTCTACACCATAACTCGTCGTGTCCTGTCCGATCAGAATCAGCTCGCGGGCCCCGTCCGCGCTCATCTCTTTACACTCGG
>CAYMXT010000254.1:0-5085 GCA_964394415.1 uncultured Planctomycetales bacterium | reverse complement strand
ACGAGCTGCCTGGACAGCGTGGCGGGATTGGACTTGCCGGTGCGCGTGACGCAGCTCACATGGGGCCGTGGAGAAGGCGCACTCGCGCTGGGCGTGCAATTGGAAGTGCCGTTCGTGCCGGACGCGACGCTGAACAAAGCGCTGGCGGACGCCGCGGGCCTGGAGGAGGACAGCGATGAGCCGTGACCGGCTGCGAAAGCTGGTGCTAGGCGGCGCTGTCGCCGTGCTGGGCGCGTGGATCGTGCTGCCGCGCGTCTGGTCGGGGCTGGGGCCGACGACGGCGCAGGCCGCGCCGACGGAAGCCAGCGTGGACGAACCGAACGCCGCCGCGGCTGTGCCGGAGGGCGCACCGGTGGAATACGTCGCGGACCTCGCCGAGTGGGTATCTGCGCCCTGGCCGGATGATCCGTTTCGCGTGACGCCGACGACGGCGGAAGACGACCAACCGAAGGTGGACGCCGCGTCACCGGCCGCTTATCGCCCGGTGCTGAGCGCGATTCTGAGCGGGGCCACGCCGCAGGCCCTGATTGATGGACAGGTTTTCAAGGTTGGGGATCGGCTCGCCGACGGGAGTGTGATTGCAGCGATTGAGGATTTACGAGTCACCTTGCAGGGCCCGCAGGGCCCGTGGTTGCTGGAGTTACCTGAGTAAAAGGGAGCAAAGGGTACGAGTATGAAGAACAGGCGAAATCACAAGGCGTTTACACTGGTCGAGTTGGTCATGGTCATCGTCATCATCGGGCTGCTGGCCGCGGTCGTCGTCCCGCAGTTCGGTGATATGCGGACCGAAGCCGTGTCAGCGGCCGAGAACGCGACCGTCTCCGCGGTCGTGAGCGGCATCAAGCTGGCCCGCATGACCAACCTGACCAAGGGCACCGATGCCTACCCCGCCACGCTCGACAGCGCGGCCAACGGCAACGGCAGCGATCTGAACCCGCTGTTCACGAACGTGATCGACGGCGGCGTGACGGACAAGAACTGGAAGAAGGTCAACGCGACCACCTACCAGTTCGTGCAGACCGCCCACAACTACAAGTACGACAAGACGACCGGCAAATTCACGAAGCAATAGCCGCGTTCGTCCGCGCACCGCGGGCCGTCTGACCCCGGCGCACACCGGGTCAGGCGGCCCGTGCGCTGGGCGCACCGGCGCTACACCGCACGGGCGTCCGCCTTCTTCAAGTCGCACCCGCCGGGCACCGATGCGCCCGCTGGAAACATGAGCGCACCCGGAGTTTGCGCCGGCTATGAGCGATCCGCCGACTGAAACCAGTCCCCAGGCCGTTGTTCCGCGTTGGCGGCGAGGGTTATGGGACGGCGTCGTGCCCGAGGCCTTCGGCCTCGCGTACGTCGTCGTCATCCTCGCGGCGCTGGCCGGGGGCTACGTCTTCACCGACTACCTCGGCCGCGCGCAGTTCCGGGCTACCTGTCAACTAGAGACGACCGCGGTCGCCGAACTCCTGGCCGCCGGGCTCGGCGCCTTGCCACCGGACGATCCGGCCGCGGTCGCCGCTTTTCTTCAGAACATCGCCCCGCGCACCGCGCTGCTCGCGCTGCGCTGGGTCGCACCCGACGGCACCCCGCGCGCCACCTGGCCGGACGAAGCCGCCCGTCAGGGACTCCCGGTTCCGGGCACGCCGCCCGTGGCCGCGCGAAGCGCGGCCCCGCACACGCCGCCCTTGACCGCGACTGCCGAAGTGCGCCGCGTCAACGGCGAACCCGCCGGACAGGTCCAAATCGCCCGCGCTCTCGCGACGACCGCCTTCGATCGGTCGGCACTCCTGTGGCCGTGGAGCCTGGTCAGCGGCGTCGTGCTGCTCACCTTCGCAATCTTCTACCGCCGCCTGCGCCGCCACCTGCGGCCCGTCGCGGCGATCGAGCGGAGCCTCGAAAGCTATGGCGCCGGGCTCGAGCGCGAGCTGCTCACGCTGAGCCTCAGCGACTCGCTCGGTGCGGCGGCCCGCGGCTGGAACCAACTGGTCCAGCAACTCACCGACACCCAGCGGCTCGTGCAGGAGGGCGGTCCCGGCGCGCCGGGATCCGGCTCCGGCGAGGTGCTGGCCCGCTATGAGAACACCGTCTTTCGCACGCTCGTCGATGGCCTGCCGTTCGGCGTGCTGCGCGTTGGTCTGGACAGCGGCATCGCGTATGCGAATGCCTCGGCGGCGGCGCTGCTGGGCCGCGTCACGAACGACCTCGTCGGTCAGAAGCTCATCGACCGCATCGACAGCGGCGCCGTCACGCAGGCCCTGGCCGCCGTGCAGGCCCGTCCGCGCGGCGAGTTGACCGTCGATCATTCGCGGCAGGACGGCGAACACGAATTCACGCTGCGTTTCCGCATCATGCCGGTGGCCGAACCGTCCGCGAGCGGCGACGTGCTCGTGACGATCGAGGACATCAGCCAGCTTCGCGAGGGCCAGCGGGCCCGCGACAACTTCCTGTACCACGTCACGCACGAGCTGCGGACGCCGCTGACGAACATCCATGCCTACGCGGAGACGCTCACGCGGCCCGACTTCGACGACGAGCAGACCCGCAAGGAGTGCTACAACGTCCTCATCAGTGAAACTCAGCGGCTGTCGCGGCTGGTCGAGGACATCTTGAGTATTTCGCAGCTCGAGGTGGGCACGGCCCGCTTCGAGGTCGGCGAGCTGGACCTGGCCCGCCTCATGCGGCAAATGGTCCAGGACAACCTCGGCGCGGCGGACGGGAAGCACATCGACCTGGCCCTCGCGCTGCCGCCCAAGGTACCGAAGATTCAAGGGGACAAGCAGCGCCTGGCCGTGTTGCTGAACAACCTCGTCGGCAACGCGATCAAGTACACCCCCGAGAACGGCAAGGTGCAGGTCAAGCTCGAGGTTCGCGATCAACGTGCCCTGATCGAGGTGGCCGACACCGGCATCGGAATTGCGCCGAAGGACCAGCCGCACGTCTTCGAAAAATTCTACCGCGCCGCGGACGAGAGCGTGCAGATGATCCCCGGCACGGGGCTGGGCCTGGCCCTGGCCCGCGAAGTCGCCCGCCTGCACGGCGGCGACATCTTTCTGCGCAGCGAGCTGGGCAAAGGCTCGATCTTCACGCTCGAACTGCCCCTGGCGAGCGCGGAGCGAACGGAGGTAGCCACGCGATGAGCCGAATCCTGATTGTCGAAGACGATCCGCACATTCTGCGGCTGATCAGCATGTGGCTGACGCGGCAGGGGCACGACGTGCTCGAAGCCCGCAACGGCCTCGTCGCCCGCGACCTGCTGACCGCGACGACCGTCGACATCCTCGTGTCCGACGTGAACATGCCGGGCCTCGACGGCCTCGAGCTCATTGCCGCGGTCCTGCCTGCCCAGCGCGTTCGGCACGGCATCGTCGTGCTCACCAACCGCTGGGACCACGGCGACATCCGCGACCGACTGTCCGAGTGGGGCGTGCAAGTGCTGCCCAAGCCGTTCAGCCCGAGCAAGCTGTCCGAATTGATCGACTCGTTGGCCCCACCCGCCGCCGTTGAACCACAGACGTGAGGCCGCGTGGAGTGAACGCGCGCATGAGTGCCAATACTCCCCTGGGACCGGAAGTGCGACTGGTACAGGATCTGCTCCAGGGCTTGTCCAGTGCCGTCCGCGATGCGCCACGGTCACTGGGCCTGGTCGGGGCGGCCCACTTGCCCGCGCAGCCGCCCGAGCACTGCCTGCGGGCCTGCCTGGGCGGCAATCCGCAGGCCATCGGCGCCCGCGGCTGCCCCTTTCTCCGGCTCGCGGCCCGCGGACAGATCGAGCCCGGCGAGCTCCAAGACGGCCGTTGTTCCCGGGGCTTCACCGCCGGCGCCCAGCGCACGACGGTGGCCGACGAGGCCGCGGTCGTGGTGACGATCGCGGGCCCCCTGCCCGCCACGCTGGTCCCGCCAGCCACTTCGGAATGGCGCGCTGCGGCCCCGGGCTCGTCCGACGGCCAGGCTCTGCTCGGCGAACTGGATGCGGCCACGCGCCTGGTGCAGCGGGTCGGGCAATTGCTCGCCGAAAACTCGGGCTTCGCGAACGAAGTGCTCCAGACGTATGAACAGCTCAACCTGATTTTCGACCTGACGCAGCAGATCTCGCAGGTGACCGACCTCGCGGCGATCGAGGGCCTGTTGCTCAAGCGCGTCGCCCGCCTGCTGGCGGCCGAAACCGTGTGCGTCGTGGGCGGCGACGGCCGTTGCCGCGCCCACGGGCGCGACGAATCCCCGGCCGCATGCGCCACCACCATCGCCGGTACCAATGCCGCGGCGCTGGGCGCGGCCATCGACCTCGTTCGTCGCACGCGACACGTCCAGGTCGCGTGGGCCGGCCTGCGCCAGATGATCGCCGGTCCGCTCGTGCGGCTCGACGACCAGGTGGATGTCGTCCTGGCGGCGCGGGCGCCCGCCGGGCCGGGCTTCGCGTCCGGCGACATGATGTTGTTCGAGTCGGTGCTCGCGTTCGGCGGGCAGATCATCAGCAACACCGAACTCCACGAGCGCCTGCGCCGCATGTCGCTGGAGGTGACTCGCGCGCTGGTCGCGGCGATCGACAAGAAGGACCATTACACCAGCGGCCATTCGGAGCGGGTCGGGTTCCTGACGCGGCTCACCGCCCAGGAGCTGGGCGTGCCCGTGGTCCAGGCCGAGACGATGGAGTGGGCCGGGTTGCTGCACGACATCGGCAAGATCGGGATCCCCGAGGAAATCCTGTGCAAGCCCGGCAAGCTGACGCCGGAGGAATTCGACGTCATCAAACAGCACCCGCGGATGGGCGCGGAAATCCTCCAGCCGATCGCCAGCCTGCGGGTCGTGCTCGACGGCGTGCTCTACCACCATGAATACCCGGATGGCACGGGCTATCCCGAGGGCCTCGGGCACGACGCGATCCCCCTCGTGGCCCGCATCATCCACGTCGCCGACACGTTTGACGCGCTCACGTCAACACGCTCGTACCGCCCGGCCTTCGAAATCGCAAAGGCGTTCCAGATCATCCGTGAGGAGCAGGGCCGCCACATCGACACCGAGGCGGCCACCGCGTTTATCCGCGCGTTCGAGCAGTATCGCGCGACCAACCCGGCGGACTACGCCGTCCGGTTC
>CAYMXT010000253.1:0-5087 GCA_964394415.1 uncultured Planctomycetales bacterium | reverse complement strand
CAATTCCAACTACCACCGAACCTTATGGCTCCGCTGTGCTGGAACTTCGGGCTAGCGTCCCCTTTTTCCCACTCTTTCCCCGTATCAATCTTGCGTTGCAGCGCCGAATGCCGCCTGATTCAGCTCGGCGAGCAGGGCGTCTAGATCGAGGTGGTGCATCGTCGCCGCGGCTCGGATGGACGTGACGCGGGCCATCGTTCGCCGCAGGACCGGGTTGTTCAGGGGGGTGAAGCCGAACCGGAGGAAGATCGGCAGAGTCTGCGGGAATTGCTCGACGATTGCGCCGACTTTGTCGTCCGCGGTGATCCGCGTGCTCACGCCGGTGGCCCGCGCTTCGGCGGGTCGCCAGCCGTTCATGATCCGCCAGAGGTGGACGCCCCACAGCGTGATGCCGGTCACTTCGAGCACGCCGCTGACGCCGACGATGCTGAATGCGACCGTCGTCAGGTCCGTCGCAATCTGAAGCGACACGCGCAGCAGACAACCGAGGTTGACGAGGACAAACGGCAACCAGAGCGGCCGCAGGCGGCGGATGTCCACGCCGTTGAGTGTCGGGACGACCTTTGCGGCCATGCCGAGGATCATCAGACTGATGAAGCCAACCGTAATCGCGTGGCGCACCGCGCCGTAGTAGGCGTGGGAGAAGTTAATCGCGAGCGCTTGCCGGCCGGTTTCGGAGAGGTGCAGGCCCATGTTCGGCAGCAGCGCGAACTGGTACGCCGGGGCCGCGATCAGCAGCAACATCGAGAGGTGCAGCCACCCGACCGCGGCGCGGACGAACTTGATGCTGCGGTCGATTTCCGTCGGCCGGGCGAGGGCGGACCACTTGAACGTCAGCGCGATGCTCGCCGTCGCGAGCAGCAGCCACGCGAGGTACATCGGCCCGGCCCAGGCATGTTGGCCGGTCTTTCGCAGGAGCAGGAAGAAGACGACCTCGGCGACGACGGCCACCACAAGTGCGGACCAGCACCAGCGCACCAGCCCGGCCCGCGGCTCGGGCAGCCCAAACAGCGGCGGGAACATGCGCAGGGCAACGCCGAGGATCATCAGCAAAGCGAAGCCGTGAATCTGCACGTCGCGCAGTGGGGCCTGATAGGTCGCGATCAAACCCAACAGCGCCGCGCGCGAGCCGGCGCCCGTCGTCGCGTAGAGTAGCGCCAACTCGTACACCGCCTGGATGAAAAAGAACGCCAGCGACGCCAGGGTGTAGGCGTCGTGGCGCTCGAGCGGCTTGCCGCTGAGCTGGAGCGTGCGCCCGATCACGACGATGAACAGGACGATGGCGACGATCTCCGCGGCCCCGCCCGCCAGGGCCAGGGCGCGCAGCCCTGGCGTTTCAAACAGCGGCTCGCCGATGGCGCGCGCGAAGATGCCGCTCAGCATCAGGTAGAACGTCACGCCGGCGAGGTCGGGGCGCCAGAGGCTCGCGTGCTTGATGCGGGGAAACGCCTGGTAGGCAAAGCCCATGACGAACAGGCCGACCCAGCCGAAGATCTGCGCGTGCCCGTGCGCGTTGATGTCGTGGATCGAAATCGCTGTAAACGCGCGGTTTACGCCGATCCGCAGGAGCAACACGGCTCCCCAGACCGCCCCGGCGGTCAGCACGACGACGATGCCGGCCTTGAAGAAACGCCGGTAGATCGTGTCCGCCAGCGCGTCGAGTGGACTGCTCTCACCCGCGGCGGTCGGCAAGCGGGACGGGTCGGCCACGGCCGCCCGTAACTCCATAACGAGCTGTTCGGGGTCCACGCCGTGTGCGCCCGCGAAGTACTTGAGCGACTCCGCCGGCCCCAGCGCGCCGCCGCAGCCGCGCAGGCCGTAGCGGTCGAATACCGCGCGGAGCTGCGGGTACCGGCGCAGCAGATCCGGTATGGTGGTCTCGGTGGTTATCGCGAAGCCACTGCTGGTTGCACTCATCAAGCCATCCGGGATCGTGCGATCTTGTTCCGTGAGTCTAGCCGCGGTAAGATGGTCGTCAATTCGTGCGATTCTCGCACCGCGGGCGCACCCGAGCCCCGACGACCCGCCATCGTCCGGCTCGTCAGCGCCCGCGGCTTCGTCTAACCGCCAGCGCTGGGAGTACCTGCCATGACGCATCGCCGTTCCTGGGCCGAACCTTGGAAGATCAAGATGATTGAGCACCTGCGCATGACGACGCGGGCCGAGCGTGCGCGCGCGGTCGTGGACGCGGGGTTCAACACCTTCCTGCTGCCCAGCGAATTCGTGTACATCGACCTGCTCACCGATTCGGGCACGTCCGCGATGAGCGACCGCCAGTGGGCCGGTCTGCTCCAGGGCGACGAAGCCTACGCCGGCTCAATGAACTTCTACCGGCTCGAAAAAGCAGTCCGCCAGTACTACGGCTACAAGCACCTGATCCCTACGCACCAAGGCCGCGGGGCCGAGCACATCCTCAGCCAGCTTTGCATCAAGGCCGGCGACGTGGTGCCCGGCAACATGTACTTCACGACCACCAAGGTCCACCAGGAGCTGGCCGGCGGACGCTTCGCCGACGTCATCATCGCCGAAGCCCACGACCCCGACAGCGAGCACCCGTTTAAGGGCAACTGCGACCTCGCCAAGATCGAGCGGCTCATCCAGCAGCACGGCGCCGACCACATCCCCTATCTTTCGCTCGAGACCAACGTCAACATGGCCGGCGGGCAGCCGTGCAGTCTCGCCAACATCCGCGCGTCGTGCGACCTGTGCCACCGCCACGGGATCAAGGTCTACCTCGACGCTACGCGGGCCATCGAGAACGCCTTCTTCATCAAGCAGCGTGAGCCCGGCCAGCAGGACCGCACCCTCGCCCAGATTCTGCGCGACATCTGCGACTGCGCCGACGGCTGCACCATGTCCGCCAAGAAGGACCACCTCGTCAACATCGGCGGCTTTTTGGCCGTCAACGACGACGACCTCGCCGAACGCGCCCGCAACATGGTTGTCATCTACGAGGGTCTGCACACCTACGGGGGGCTCGCCGGTCGCGACATGGAGGCCATGGCCATCGGCATCGAAGAGGCGGTGCAATACAACCACATGGCCGCGCGCATCGGGCAGGTCGAGTATCTGGGCCACAAGCTGCTCGAAGCCGGCGTCCCCCTCGTTCGCCCGATCGGCGGCCACGGCATCTTCCTCAACGCCGCCAAGTTTCTGCCGCACATCCCGCGCGAGGAGTTTCCCGCCCAGGCGCTCGCCGCGGCCCTCTATGTCGAGTCGGGCGTGCGCGCGATGGAGCGTGGCGGCGTTTCCGCCGGCCGGGACAAGGACACGGGCAAGAACCTCTTCCCGCCGCTGGAACTGGTGCGTTTGACGATTCCGCGACGCGTCTACACGCAGGCGCACATGGACGTGACGGCCGAGTCAGTCATCGAGCTGTTCGCGCACCGTGAGAAGATCGTCGGTCTGCGTTTCACGCACGAGCCGAAGTACCTGCGGTTCTTCCAAGCCCGCTTCGAGCCGGTGCGAGGCAACCAGGTTCTGCTCGAATAGCGCGCCGCCAGGGCGGAGCGGCCAACGGGGCGCCCGCGCGCTCGCAAACCCCGTCCGGACGGATACGCAGGTGCGGCTCACTCCCGCCCGTAGTGCGCTAGCTTCCACTGCCGCCGGGCTTCCTTGGCGCCGATCTTCGCTGCGCTCACACGCTCCAACTCTGTCCACACGGCACGCCAGGCGCCCGGCGCAACGCCGAAGCGCGCGAAGTACAGCTTCAGGAACCGCACGCGGTCCGTGCGTGTCAGGCCCGGGATGTTCACCAAGCTGACGTGCAGGCGCGCCAGCGCACGCAGCAGCGCGCCGTCGTTTGCCTTGCGTTTTCGCAACCCGTCCATGTCGATCCAAAGCAGCGCGAGGTCGGGGCAGGAGACCACCAGCAGATTACTGGCCTTGCAGTCCCGATGTTCGAAGCCGCGTTCGTGCAGCCGGCGCAGGTTCCGCACCAGGATTCGCAGCAGCGCGAGCTTCAAGCGGTACCAATCGCCGGACGTGTGCCGCCGGGCCTCGCGTTTGAGGAAGCTCTCCAGGTCCACCGCCCCCGGGATGGCCTCGGTCACGAGCACGCTATCCAGAACCAGTGAGCCAAACCGGCGTTCCAGCACCGCCAGCGGCCGGGCGGTCGGCAGGTCGCGGTGCAGCAGCGCATGACCCATCTGCCAGCCGCGCCGGCTGCGCGACGGCGGCCACAAAGCCGCGAGCCGGCGGCGCCAGTTGCGGGCCAGCGGCCGCTTGACGATCACCGGCACGTGCCCCTCGTCGTGCTCCAGTACCGCCCGGCACACCAGCGCCGAGTGTGAGACCTTGCACGCCGCCGCGCCGCCCTGCTCAAACCACCGCAGCGGCGACGCCAGCCACTTGCGCCACCATGCTCGCCCGAACTCCAGTTGCGAGGCGCGCGACTCGGCCAGCGGGTGCTTGCAGACCGCCACCGCCCAGCCGCGCCACCCGTCCGCCAGGCGAAAGCGCGCGAAGTATCGCCCGCTCCGGGCAGCCCGGCGGTCGCGCTGGGCCCAAAGCCGCTCGGCGTGCCGCTCGGCGGCCACTCGCAACGCCGCCACGAGGTCGCGAAACGACAGCCCGAGCGGCCGCCCGTGCTCGAACTGCGTCTCGAACTCGTTTCGCCAGCGCAGATACGCGCGCAGGAAGCGCAAGCGGTCCCCAATCGAGCTGTGCCGGCGGAACCACTGATTGAGCTGCGCCAGGTTACGCACGACGGCGGCATCGCTCAGCGGCGCGCCGCGGCGGGCGCTTTGGAGATCGACGAACACCGTGCGATACCGGCGGGGTGCGAGCGGCTGCACGAGGATGTTGGCGGCATGCATGTCGAGGTGCTGAAAACCCGCCTGATGGGCACGGGCGATTAGCTCGGCGAGCAACTCGATCAGTTGCCCCTGGTCGCGCCGCCGCCGCGCCAGGTCCGTGTCGCTGCCGAGTTGCTGCCAGAAGTCGTTGAGCGGCTCGGCCGGCTCGATCGCCTGGGTGATGAGCAGATCGCAGCGTCGCTTGCAGCGCGGCACGTTCGTCGCGTACGCCACCGGCAGTGGCGCCGACACACCCGCCCGCAGCGTGTAAAGGCCGCCTTCCCACTCGGC
>CAYMXT010000252.1:0-5244 GCA_964394415.1 uncultured Planctomycetales bacterium | reverse complement strand
GCACGTCGTCCCGGAAGTGTATTGCGAAGAGCTGCCGACGCGGCCGGCGATCAGCAGCTCCGCCGTCCGCGACGCCGTGCGAAACGGCGGCCGGGTCCACGAGGCCCAGGCGCTGCTCGGACGCCCGCACCGCATCGTCGGGGTGGTCGGGCACGGCGAGGCCCGTGGACGGCAACTGGGCTTTCCGACCACGAACCTGGAGCAGATTCCGCACTTGCTGCCGGAGCCCGCCGTCTACGCCGCGTTGGCGCAAACGCGGGACGGTGCATTGCACCTGGCCGCGGTCAATGTCGGCCCGCAGCCGACCTTCGGGCAGGCGCAGGTGCGTGTCGAGGCCCATCTGATCGGCTTCGACGGGGAGCTGCACGGGCAGCGGTTGGGCTTGCATTTCCTCGTCCGACTGCGTCCACAAATCCGCTTTCCTGACGCGGCAGAACTGGTTGCGCAACTGCGGCGCGATGTCGCGGCGACGGAAACGCTCGCCGGGCGCGTCGGCGAGGCGTGGGGGATTCCCCTGTAAACGGCGGCGACCCCGCCGCGTGCGGTTTCACGCGACGGGGCCGCCTCGCAAGCGCACAGACGGATCGTCTGTGCTACACGCACAGACTGATAGTCTGTGCTGCACTATCAACCGCCGAGCAGTGCGACGAAGCCGTTGATATCGTCGAAATCAACGTCGCTGTCGCCGTCGGTGTCGCCGTTCAGCCAGTTGCAGTTCGGATACGCGGCCTGGTAGCCCGCGGGATCCTGAAGCGCCAGCACGAACGGACCGATGTCATCGAAATCGACGTCGCCGTCGCAATCCATGTCGCCCAGCGTGAACGGGCAATCCGGGTCGATGACGAGCGTGTAGGTCTGCTCGTCGCTGCGATTCAGCGCATCGGTGACCTTGATCCGCGGCTGGAACGAGCCCGCCTCGATCGCCACGCCGCTGAGCAGGCCGTTGGCGTCGAGCGTGACGTTCGCCGGCAGCGGGGTAACCGCCTCGAACTCGTGCGAGTTCGCGTTCGGCAGCGACGTGGCATTGTTGTAGGTCGACAACGTGAAGTGTGCGTTGTCGCCCATCGAAATGCCGATCGTCGGGGTCAGGTTGCCGTTCGTCGGGCCGTAGTGGAACTGGACGCGCCCGTCGGTGAACAGCGTGATGGCGGTGTTGATCGCGGTCCGCGGCGACGCATACGTCATGCCCTTCCAGCGGATCGTCACCTCGCCCGGGACGCTCTCGTCGATGTAGATGTCGTCGCCGCTGTTCTGATTGGTCATCAAATCGTCCCACATGACGGCGATGCGCACGGCGGCCTTCAGGCCGGCGTCGCTGTTGCTGTACGACGTCGAGTTGCTGGTGAAGTCCAGGAACCCGTTGCTGCACACGTTCACGCTGGTGTAGTTCACGCCGTAGTACGGGAACGTGAACGGCAGCGTGTAACTCCACGACTGGTCGTCCGCGCGCCACGTACGGGCCGTGCCGACTTCGGCGAACTGGCTGCTGCCCAGGTCGCTCTCGGTGTACACGTCGCCCGGCACCAGGCTCCACACCAGCGGGGGCTGACCCTGCGACACCTGGAGCTGGAAGCTGTAACTTCCGCCCACGCAGCCATTGGGCAGGGCCAGCGTGGTGATCTCCGGCGCGCCATACTGCACGCTCATCGCAATCGTCGCGAGGTTGGACGGGCCGCCTTCCGGCGGGGTGCCGCCGTCGTCGGCCAGGAACGTGAAGCCGTCGTTGCCGTAGTAGCCCGGATCGGGCGTGTAGACGACGACGTTGCCGCCGCCCACGAGGTCATACGGCGCACTCGTGATCGGGCCGGCGCCCGGGTCGCTCAGGTCGCCGCTGGTCGGCAGCGACATGATCCGGAACGTCAGCGCGGCCGGCGGATCGGGCAGACCGTCATCCGTCGCGACCAGCGTGATGTTGGTCACCGCATCGACCGGGATGATGAGGTTCTGTCCGCTCGCGTTCGGCGGACGCGGGCCGCACGAACCGAGCGCGGTGAGATCGCTCTCGTAGAAATCAGGCGGCAAACCGGTGCCACGCGACAGGCCCGCGAGCCCGTCCACCGCGGCGATGTCGAGGAAGCTGGCCGTCATCCGGCCGCTGAAGAACAGCTCGATCTGGAAGGTGTTCTGATTGGACGTGCTGTATTCCGGCACGTTCAGCCACGTCACCGCCAGCCGGTCGGCGAGCTGCCTGTAGCTCACCTGCCCGCCCGTCGCCGGGTTCAGGTCGTCGAACAGGCACGCGACGCGCGGCGTATCGAAGTGGTCGGCGAACGCCTCGGTGTAGTCCGTGTCGCCGGCGCCGAACGTGACGTAGCCGTTGCTGCCGACGTACGCCGACGTGTAGCTCGTGCCGTACAGCCAGACCTGTGCCCCGCCGCTGAGGTTGACCTGCACGAAGCTGTCATCCGTCAGCGTCAGCGGGGTGCCGCCGGTCGGGTCGGTCGGGAGGCTGGTGATCGGCTCGACGCACGCGAAGTAGAAGTCCGGGCTGCCGTTGGGCTCGAACGTGATCATCAGGTTGTCGAGGTCGTTCTGCTCCGTATCGAACATTTGCGTGAAGTACTCGGGTACTTCCGGCGTGCTGAACGAGTAGCAGTTTGGATCGCTGCCGACGTTTCCGGCCAGGTCCTCGGCCTCCACCATGTAGAAGTACGTCTGGTTGTCCTGGAGGCCGGTCAGGTTGATGGTCGGGTTGGTCGAGAAGCTCGACGCGCTGGCCGACTGGTTCAGGTTGCCGCAGCTCAGTCCGTAGTGGACCGTGCCGCGCGTCGATTCGTTCGTGGCGAACGTGATCGTCGCGCTGTGGGCCATGATGTTCGTGGCCTGCACGTTTGAGATCCCCGGGGCCTGGCAATCGACCGTGGCGGTGTCGGTCACGATGATGTTGTAGCCGCCCTGGCCGTTGTCGGCATCGATGTAGGTCACGGTGATGGGATCCAGGTCGGCGACCTGGAGCACGCCCGGCGCGTTGGTCGCGCTCAGGGTGATGCTGCCGAGAAAACGGCCGCTGTTCGGATCGTCCTCGGTGAGCGTGACGCTCTCTCCGCCCGGCTCAGTGCCGGACGCGATCGTCACATACGCGACATCGGGGACGCCCGGGTCTACGTTCAGGTCGAGATCGCTGACCTTGATGTTCGCCGTGGCTTCGCAGGGGTACATGTCCCGGTTGAGGGTGACCTTGCCCGTGGACGACACGCACAGGCTGATGGCGCGGTTGACCGCGGCCAGGGCATCGACGACGCCCCAGCCGTAATCGTTGTCCTTGCCCGGCGCGCCGCGGTCCATGACCGTGTCATAGAGGCATTGCTTGACCTCGTCCGGGGTCAAGTCGGGGCAGGCCTGGCGAACGAGGGCGCACACGCCGTTGATATGCGGCGACGCCATCGATGTGCCGCTGTAGCTCGAATAGCCGTTCGTCGGGACCGACGAGCGCACATTGACGCCGGGGGCCGAGATATTGGGCTTGATGAACGGGTCGCCGTTGGGCGTACAGTTGGTCGGCCCGCGGGACGAGAAGCTCGCGATCGGCAGGGTCGGCGAATTATTGCCGTCCACGGCGCCGACGGAGCAGTTACGGTAGTCGTCCGTCGCCCGGTCGGCCGGCCGGCGGTGCGTGTTCGCGCCCGGGCCTTCGTTGCCCGCTGAGAACAGCACGACGATGCCCGCGGATTCGCACGCGTCGATGTAGCTCCAGAAGCTGTTGCTGCACGGCGTGCTCCACGGCGGGATGTTGTGCGAAGTGGCGATGCCCCACGAGTTCGAGTTGGTCGTCGGCACATCGTAATTCGTGCTCGGGTTGCCGTCCGGGTCGACCAGCCACTGGAACGCGAGCACCGAGTCCGTGCAGGTCTGGATGAGGCTGACGCGGTCGATCGTCGCGGCGTGAATCCACTGTGCGCCAGGTGCGACACCGATCTGGTCGCCCGGGGCGCCGCCGCAGATGGTGCCCATTGTGTGGGTGCCGTGGCTGCCGCTGTCCTGCGGGAACGTCCAACCCGTCACCGGGTCGAAGAACGCCCAGCCGGGGTGACCGGCATAGTTCGGATCAAGCCCACGCCAGCGGCTGGCGAGCGCGGGGTGGCTGCCTTGGACGCCCGTGTCGAGCGTCGACACCAACATGCCGGTGCCGTCAAAGCCCAGCGCCCACACTTGCGGCACATTGATCGCGGTCAGGCCGGGTTCCGGAGTTTCGGGGCCGGGCCGCCGCTCGGTGTAGTCGCCCTTTGCGGGCGTCGGCACGGGCGTCTCCTGCGGCTGAAGGCCGACGATCGGATAGTTGAAGAAGATCGTGTCCACGTCCGGGTGCTCGGCGAGGGCCTTGAGCACCGGCGGCGTGGCGTCTACGCGGAACGCATTCATGATCCAGAACGAGTCGTAACGGACGACGTCGCCGGACTGATACAGATTCTCCAGGTGATCGAACAAACGGAACTGTGAGCCGCTTGCGACCTCCTGGAGCGTGCGCACGACCAGCTCGTGCCGCAGCGCGGGCGACGCGCTCGCCGCACGCATCGCGTATTCCAGCGCGGGCAGATTCGCTTGCGCGTTCAGGTACACGATTGAGGACACGACCTCACTGGGAGCCGCGAAGTCGAGAACTTCCTGAAGCCCAGTGTCAATCGTGCCGGCCTGGGCCGACACGACGGCGCCCGCGACGACGAGCGCCAAGCCAACTCGAATCCTATGCCACATCAAACATCTCCTTTGCCGAAGAGCCCAGGCACCTGCTGGGACGCGTTTGAACTGACGAAACGCTCAGAACTGAACCGGCGCACGGTGGCCGGTCGTGGTCTCAGATATGGCGACCTGTGCCGCGAGCCCCGGGGCGCACGTAATGTGAGCGCGCGGGGCTGGGTCGCGGTTCGGCTGGGGCAAGACACTGCTGGCCGACGTGGCCGCCTCCATCCCTTCGCCGGCCCCCGACTTGTCCTGAACCTCTCTCAACTTCCACGTTGAGGGTAGCCATTTGACCCGACAAAGTCAAAGGAAAGTGGGGTTGTGGGTACTTGTCGGCGTGCCACGCGCGCGGCACTTCAATCCGAACCCACCACGCAAGTGGTGGGCCGGCCGGGCGAGAGCGCGGCGCGGCGGTCGTGGCCGATCGGCCCCGGACTTGCGTCCGGGGTTCGGAGGCGCGGCCTTGTCCGAACCCACCACGCAAGTGGTGGGCCGGCCGGGCGAGAGCGCGTCGCGGCGCTCGTGGCCGATCGGCCCCGGACTTGCGTCCGGGGTTCGGAAGCGCGG
>CAYMXT010000251.1:0-5269 GCA_964394415.1 uncultured Planctomycetales bacterium | reverse complement strand
AGCGATTCCGAGCCGCGAAGCGTCAGCGAGCGATTCAGAGCCGCGAAGCGTCAGCGAGCGATTCAGAGCCGCGCAGCGTCAGCAAGCGATTCAGAGCCGCGAAGCGTCAGCGAGCGAAACGAACGCCGCGAAGCCGAGCTTCCGACCGGCCCACCACTTGCGTGGTGGGTTCGGTCGTCGAAGCGTCAGAGCTTGCGGGCAAGCTGCTTGCGCGCGGCCTCGAGCGTGTTTCGGAGCAGCATGGCCACGGTGACCGGACCCACGCCGCCGGGGACGGGCGAGATCGCGCCCGCGATCTGGGAAACGGCGTCGAAATCGACATCGCCGACCGTCCGCTTGACCTCCCGACCGTGCTCGTCCCGGACGACCACGCGATTGATGCCCACGTCGATCACGACGGCGCCGGGCTTGACGTGCCCCGCCCCGATCGCGCGGGACTTGCCGACCGCGACCACCAGGATGTCTGCCTGCCGCGTGTGGGCCGCCAGGTCGCGCGTCGCGATGTGGCACCCCGTGACCGTGGCCTCGTTCGTGAGCAGGAACATCGTCACCGGCCGCCCGACGACGCGGCTCTGCCCCACGACGACGGCGTGTGCGCCGCGCACGGTGACGCCGCTGCGACGGATCAGCTCCAACACCGCCAGGGCTGTACACGGAGCGATGATCGGTTCGCCGTAGAACAACAGCCCGATGTTGGCGGGGTTCACGCCCTCCACGTCCTTGTAGGGGTCGATGCGGTACTGGGCCACGGCGGTGTCGATGTGCGGCGGCAGCGGCAGTTGCAGGATGACGCCGGTGACGGTGTGGTCGGCGTTCAGACGGTCGATGGTGGCCAGAAGCTGCGCCTGGGTCGTTGCTTCGGGCAGCTCGACCAGCTCGTATTCCACTCCGACCTTCGTGCTGAGCTTGCGCTGCGACTCGGCGTACAGGTGTCCGCCGGCGTCGCTGCCGACCAGCACGGCGCAGAGTTTGACGACGCCGTGGTGCGCGTTGTAGTGCGCCACCTCGCGCGTCACCTGGGTCCGGATTTCGGCCGCGATTGCGGCCCCATCGAGAATCCGCGCTGGCATCGGCGCCTCGCTGGCCCCACGGGATGATCGCGGTTGCCAGGCGGGGCCGCAAGTCACTCAAGGCCGGCCTTGCGGCGCGCTTCGAGACACTCGGGAGACCCGACCTCGAAGATGCGGCAGAGGTCGGGCCGGTCCGGGTGAATCGCGCAGCGGCACTGCCCGAGGTGGCCCTCAAACGCGACGCAGCGGTTCGTGGTCGGGTCGCCCCGCATGAAACGTACCCGGGGCCAGCCGGGCCGGTCGTAGACGTACGTCAGCTTCTCCAGCCGCGGGTCCGCCTCGAAGCGCTCGGCGTCCGCGTCCGACAGGAGCACGTCGGGGCCGAGCCAGCAGCAGGCCCCGCACTTCACACAATCAAGTTTCGTAGACGTCATACCGGACTGCACGTCCTGCGTAGCTCCGCGTCGGGTCGTCGGCGAGGGCGGGTGCCAGACGCATGCGCTTGACCACCACACGCCGTCGCGCGACCTGCCGGGCCGCGGCCAGCAGTTCGCCGGCGTCCCCGTCGTCGCCGACGATCCGGCGCAGCACGCGCATTTCCTTGCGCACGAGGGCGGTTTTTGTCCTGGACGGATACATCGGGTCGAGATAGACGACGTCCGGGCGCTGGGCCGGCGTCACGCCGCGCAGATATTCGCGTGCATCCACACAGACGCTCGTCAGCCGCTCCAGCACGACCGTTGCCAAATCGGGCTGTTGCGCGGCGCGTGCCAAGCCGTCTTCCAGCAACGCCATCACAAGCGGGTTGCGTTCGAGCGCGGTCACATGGTGCCCGAAGTAGGCGAGCACGAACGCATCCTGCCCGAGTCCGGCTGTCGCGTCGATCAACGACGACACCGTCCGCGGCGACCCGCACGCACGAAAAAGCTGCCCGAACGGCCCCGCCCGACGATTGTAGGCCCGCGCGCCGTGGACGAACTCGGCGTACACGGGTCCGGGGCCCCGCGCCGCATTGCTTCGCAGTTCCAGCCGCGCGGGCGTCACCGCCAGCAGCAGCTCGCAGGCACACGCGGGCGAGTCGGCGACCGGCAACCCAAGCGTGGCCGCCAACGCCACGGCGCGCTCGTGCAACGCGCGGTCCGCGCCGGCCGCGAGCACGGCGATCGAAGCCGGTTCGCAAGCGGTCATGGCGGGGCCGCACTCAGTCGGCCAGCAATCGATCGAGGGTCTCCTTGGCGCGCTCCACGTCCGCCGCGGAGTCGAACATGATGGAGGTGACGTGCTGGTCGCCGAGCGCGGCGCCCGTGAAGGCCCGGATGTTGATCCCGGCTCCGGCCAGCGCGTCGGCTATCTTTGCGCCCAGGCCCGGCGTGTTCGGTCCGGCCACGCGAATGGTCGGGAAGCTGTCCTTCTTGCCGAAGCCGGCCTGGGCCGCGATCTCCAGCTCCTCCAGTGTCCGCAGCGGCGAGACGAACAGCGCCGCGCGACCCGGCGACTCGCGCCGGCTGAGGATCAGGTCTAGGTTCAGGTTGCCGGCGCTCAAGGCCCGCAGTTTCTCGGCCAGCGCCCCGGGGTGGTCCGGAATCGTGCCGAACCAAACGTATTCCTTGGTGATGCGATACCGCATGGTCGCAGCTCCGTCACGCGCCTGAGTGTCCGCACGCCCACCACGGCGCACTGTACCGGCCGGCGGCGGGCGGAGCAATCAGCCCGCGGCCCGGCCGATGACCGCGATGTGGTGACGCTGCGCGAGCTCGAACACGCGCTCGCGTTCGAGCACGAGGGTCCGGCCCGCTTCGATGACGACCGCGGTGGCGCGTTGCCGCGCCAGATTCTCGATCGTCTGGGGGCCGATCGTGGGCACGTCAAACCGCATGTCCTGCTGCGGCTTGGCGACCTTCACGAGCGTCCAGCCGCCCGCGGGGCACAACTCGCCCGCACGTTCGATCAGCTTGTCCGTGCCCTCGATCGCTTCGACGGCGATGATCTCGCGCTCTTTCACCGCGACCGCCTGGCCGATGTCCAGCGCCGCAATCTGCTTGGCCAGCGGCCACGCAAAGTCCGCGTCCGCGCGGACCGCGTGCGGCGGGTCGAAGGGCGTCAGCACGCCCTCGGCGGCGAGGGCCTCCGGGCAGTAGCGGGTCGAATCCACGAGCGTCAGACCTCGCCGGGCCAGCTCGTCCGCGACCGCGCCCAGCAATGCGTCGTTGCGTTTGTCGCGGGCGTGGAAATACCAGACCCGTATGCTGGTCCAGTCCGGCAGGTACTGCAACCACTGTAGCCAGCGCGGCCCGGCGAACATGCGGGCCTTGCGCACGCGGCCCGCCATGACGACTTCCCGGCAGCCGGCCCGCTTGAAAACGCGAATCCAGCGGCCGAGCTGCACGATGCCGCGCCACCGGAGTACGTTCGCCAGGTCCCGCAATCCCGGGTCGGCGCAGCCGCGCAGCGCCACGATGACGACGCGGCGTCCCGCCGCCCGCGCGCCGCGCGCGACGAGCTTGGGAAACTCGCCTTCGCCGGCGATGAGACCGAGCGGGGAAAGGACGGCTGGCGCGGTCATGGCGCCGTCGAATCCGGGAACCATTGCTCGACTTGGCTTGGAGCGCTCAACAGAGCCCCGCACGCCGGTGCGGGGCCAGCCCGCCCGCCACTTGCGTGGCGGGTTCTGTTGGCGGCTCTTATCGACGTGGGCAAGTTGCGCTCCAGGGTTCGCCACGCGAAGTCCAGAACTCTGACATCATCGTGTGGCATAAACGCGGCGCGCCGTGTCGAGAATCTCACGTCGTCGCAGCGGGTTCGCGCTGCGCTCGATCGCACGCCGGCTGACCAGATCAACCGGCCGGTTCAGCAGGCTCGCGAACTCCACCTGCATCGCAATCTGGTCCAGCAGAGTCCAGGCGGCCCCGGGGAGGAAAGTGACGAGCAAGTCGAGGTCGCTTTCGGGCCGCAGGTCGTCCCGCCGCCCAGAGCCGAATACGGCCAATTCCGCGATCTGCCAGCGCTGGCAGAGCACGGAAAGCTCCGGTTCGACGGCGTGCAACACTCTGGCCACCATGGCTACATGATACCGCATCCATGCCGGACGTTGTGTGGTGGAACGCTAGGGTTGGTCCGCCCGCATCCGCCGCAGCTCCGCGACCTCCTTCTCCAGTCGCTTCACCGTCTCATTCAGCTCCGGCAGCCGCGTGATGTAGACGAACTGCCGCTTGTGTGCGCGGATCGGGACGGCGGGCGCGCCGAGCATGGTCTCGCCCTCCGCAACGTTGTTCGTCACCCCCGCCTTCGCGGCGATCGTCGCCCGGTCGCCGATGCGGATGTGGCCCACGATGCCGGCCTGACCAGCCATCGTCACGTGGTCGCCGACCGTGACCGACCCGGCCACGCCGACCTGGGCGACGAAGATGCAGTGCTCGCCGACGCGCGTGCCGTGCCCGATCGCGATGAGATTGCTGAACTTCGTGCCGCGGCCGATGCGCGTCGCGCCCAGCGTCGCGCGATCGATCGCACAATTGGCCCCGATCTCGACATCGTCCTCGATCACAACGTGGCCGATTTGGGGGATCTTGAGCCACTGCCCGTTGACCGGTGCATAGCCAAGTCCGTCCTCGCCGATCGTCGTATTCGCGTGAATTGTCACGCGGCTGCCGAGCACGGTGTCGTCGTACAGGACGACGTTCGGGAACAGCACCACGTCGTCGCCGAGGCGCGACCGCGGCCCGACGTAGCAGCCCGGGTAAATAACGACGTTCCGGCCGATCACGACCTGTTCGTCAATCGTCGCCCCCGGGTGGATCGTCGCGTTCTCACCGACGACCGCCGTTTCGTGGACGGACGCGCGCGTCCGGTCCGGCACCACGCGCCGATGCTGCCGATAGCCGTGCAGCTTGACGATCAGGACCGTGATGGCGGCATAGGGGTCTTTGACCTGCACGAGCGCGAGGTGCGGCGGTGCGGCGATGTCCGGCTTCAGCACGACCGCAGAGGCGGCGGTCGTCTGTAAGAGCTTTTCGTACTTGGGGTTAGAAAGGAACGACACGTCGCCGGTGGTCGCGTCTTCAAGCGTGGCGACGCCGCGGACGCGCCGCTGCGCATCGCCGCGCAGGACCGGGTTCATTCCGTACTGGTGCAGAGCGTCGCAGAGTTCGGCGAGTGTTGCTTCCGTCGGCACGGTGCGGCGATTGTACGGACACGCCGCACCGAGTGTCAAAACGCGTCCGCCCGGCGCGAGTCTGCGCGCGCCGCGGTGAACTGTGGTC
>CAYMXT010000250.1:0-5269 GCA_964394415.1 uncultured Planctomycetales bacterium | reverse complement strand
CGGGCCGGAGGCCCATGCTCCCCACCCGGATACGCTGCGGTAATTCTGAGTCACTACACTAAATCAACGTGCGCGAATGGGCGGCGCCTGTCCGAGCCGCGAGCGCAAGCTCGCGGACATACTTGCGACCGCTCGCGCGGTCGGCTCGGATCTGCGCTGCCGAATCGCGCACGGTGATTTAGTCAGAACGCGCAGCGCAAGCAAGCGGGCCGGCCGACAAGCCCCAGGCTCGGCTCGGCGTTGGCCAGGCTCATTTCACCCGCTACACTCTCAGCCCGATGCTGCGTCGGCGTCGCGTCGACGTCGACTGTGGAGAGAATGCGATGCCTGCGAACCTGCGTGGACGAAACCTGCTTTCGATGAAGGACCTCAGCGGGGACGAGATCATCGCGATCCTGGACCAGGGTGCGGAGCTGAAGGCTCATCGCGCCCAGGTGCAGGCCGCGGCACCGCTGGCCGGCCGCACGCTCGGCATGATCTTCCAGAAGCCTTCTCTGCGGACGCGCGTGTCTTTCGAGGCCGGCATGACCCGCCTGGGCGGACATGCGATCTACCTGTCGCCAGTCGATTTCGATCTGGGCAAACGCGAAAGCGTCGAGGACGTGGCCACTGTGCTGTCGCGCTACGTCGATGTCATCATGGCCCGCGTCTTCGGCCACGACATTGTCGTCGAACTGGCCAAGCACGCGACCTGCCCGGTCATCAACGGCCTCAGCGATTTTGAGCATCCCTGCCAGATTCTGGCGGATTTCCTGACGATTCGCGAACGGAAAGGCACGCTCCGCGGCCTGAACGCGGTCTACATCGGCGACGGCAACAACGTCGCCCACTCGCTGATGTACGGCGCCGCGCGCGTCGGGATGAACATGACGGTCGCGACCCCGCCCGGCTTCGAGCCGCGGGCGAACGTGTTGAGCGAATCGCAGCAGATGGGTCGTGAGACCGGGGCGACAATCCGCGTGCTCAACGACCCGGTCGTCGCGGCGAAAAACGCGGACGTGCTCTACACCGACGTTTGGGCGTCGATGGGTCAGGAGGCCGAAGCCGCGGCACGCCGGGCGAAATTCGCCGGCTTCCAGATCAACACCGCCCTGCTGAAGCACGCGAAATCGGACGTCGTGCTGTTGCACTGCCTACCGGCCCACTACGGCGAGGAGATCGAGTACGCCGCGGCGCGCACCCCAAACTCGGCGATCTTCGACCAGGCCGAGAACCGGATGCATGCGCAGAATGGCCTGCTTGTGCTGCTGCTGCCGTAGCGGCCCGCGCCCCGCGCGGCCGGAATGTAGCGACCGACCCCCGTGTCGGCCGTCGCACGCCACGTGCTCAAGCCGTAGCGGCCCGCGCCCCGCGCGGCCGGAATGTAGCGACCGACCCCGTGTCGGCCGTCGCACGCCACGTGCTCAAGCCGTAGCGGCCCGCGCCCCGCGCGGCCGTCGAACGCCGGGTGCTCACGCCCTGATCAACACCGTCTGCGGCGGCTCCACGCGCGTCCCCGCGCGGTCCGTCACGACCTGCACGAATCCCGGCCGCAACGCCGCGCTCGCCCACCCGTCGCACGGCCGCACCCCCAGTACCAACAGCGCCACCTGGTGCTCCGCATGGAGCTCGAACCGTGCGGCGATCCGGCGGAGAACCTCGACGCACGCCGCCCGCGGCGACCAGCCCTGGCGCAGCAGCTCGACCGCCAGAAACGACCCGCACACGCCCATGATGAGTTCCCCAT
The DNA here is from genome assembly GCA_964394415.1 of uncultured Planctomycetales bacterium. Taxonomy (GTDB): domain Bacteria; phylum Planctomycetota; class Phycisphaerae; order UBA1845; family Fen-1342; genus JAGVEP01. The sequence goes on along the minus strand of CAYMXT010000250.1, from coordinate 3,543 downwards.
TGCCGGTCGCAGCGGCGGCCCCGGCCCGCGGGTCAACGTACAAACCGTGCCCGATGATCGGCGAGTCGCCGACGCGCCCGGGCGCCTTGAACGCCATTCCACTGGTCGAGCAGGCCCCGGCCAATTGTCCGTCTCGATCGCGCGCCAGTACGCACACCGTGTCGTGGCTGTGCGGTCGGGTTGGGGAGCATCGGCCTCCGGCCGGTGCGGTCGTGTCGTGTCCAAATGGTAGGGGGGCGGGCAGGGGGGTAACGCTGCCCTCCTCGATGTTCCGCGGCGGAACCCAACCGTCGTAGGGCGACCGCTTCTCCTGCGCCATCGCCGCACGCCATGACGCCCACTTCGCCCGCGCCGCCTCTGTGAGCAGCGTTCGCGGCGCGAACCCCTCGCGCGCGGCGAATTCCTCGGCCCCCGCGCCGACGAGCATGACGTGGATCGTCCGTTCCATGACCCGCCGCGCGATCGCGGTGGGGTTGGGAAACCGCCGGACATACGCCACCGACCCGCAGCGCGCCGGGTCCGTCATCACGCACGCATCGAGCGACACGTGTCCATCTGCGTCCGGCGTGCCGCCCACGCCGACGCAGTCGATCCGCTCGTCGTCCTCCACGGCGGTCGCGCCGGCGACCACGGCGTCCAGCGCGTTGCCGCCGGCCGCCAGCACCGGCCACGCCGCGGCGTTGGCGACGGTCCCGAACGACCAAGTGGAAACGACCAGCTCAGACATGAACACGCACGCGTCGAGCCGAGCGATGGTACCTGTGTTACACGACCCGCCGAATCGCCGCCTCAAGCTGCCCCGGCTGCCGCTCTTCCAGCTCGTATGTGACCCGCAGCGACGGCTTGTTCATCTTCAGCAGTCCACCCAGGTCGATCGGCGTCCCGATCAGCACCAGGTCGCACGGCACCGCGTTGATCGTTTGCTCCAGCTCGCGCATCTGCCGCTCGCCGTAGCCCATCGCCGGCAGCACCTCCGACACGTGCGGGTATTTCGCAAAGGTGTTCTTGATCGTGCCGACGGCGTACGCGCGCGGATCGACGATCGTCGCAGCGCCGAACCGCCGGGCCGCGATGTGCCCGGCCCCGTATTTCATTTCGCCGTGCGTCAGCGTCGGCCCGTCTTCAACGACGAGCACGCGCCGGCCCTTGATCGCCGCCGGCTCGGCGACGGAGACGGGGGAATTGGCCATGATGACGGTCGCGCCGGGGTTGGTCGCGCGGATGTTCGCGAGCACCGTCTCCACGTCGTCCGGCCGGGCGGTGTCCACCTTGTTGACGACGATGACGTGCGCCATGCGCAGATTTGTTTCGCCGGGGTAATAGCGGCGCTCGTGCCCCGGGCGGTGCGGATCGACGACGGTAATGAACAGGTCCGGCCGGAAGAACGGCATGTCATTGTTACCGCCGTCCCACAACACCACCTCGGCCTCCGCCTCGGCGGCCCGCAGGATGCGTTCATAGTCGATCCCGGCGAAAATCAGGCTGCCGGCCGTGATGTGCGGCTCATACTCCTCGCGCTCTTCAATAGTACATTTGTGCAAGTCGAGATCGGCGAGCGTCGCAAACCGCTGGCACACCTGCTTCGTCAGATCGCCGTACGGCATCGGGTGTCGCACCGCCGCGACGCGCTTGCCGAGCGACTTGAGAATCCGCACGACCGCCCGCGAGGTCTGGCTCTTGCCGCAGCCCGTCCGCACGGCGCAGACCGCGATCACCGGCTTGCTGCTCCGCAGCATGGTGTGGCGGTGACCCAACATGCAGAAATCCGCCCCGGCGGCGTTCACGAGCGCACCTTTGTGCAGCACGTCTTCGTGCGCCAGATCGGAGTACGCCAGCGCCACGAGCTCGACGCCGTGCTGGCGGATCAGCTCACCGATCTGCTGCTCCGGGTAGATCGGAATGCCGCGCGGATAGCGCGGCCCGCTCAGCTCCGGCGGATACACGCGGCCATCGATGTCGGGGATCTGCGTCGCCGTGAAGGCGACGATCTCGAACTCCGGCTGGCCGCGCCAATACGTGTTGAAATCGTGAAAGTCGCGTCCCGCGGCCCCCATAATGATGACTTTGCGAGCTGGGCTGGTCATGCACACACCTGATCCTGGTCCATCGTGTTTGTCGGAGAAGTATCCCACCGGGCTCGATTAGGCCTGGCGTGGCCACTCCACGGCACCGGCAGGGCACAAAAGTAGCCGAAATTCGCCGCGCGCTCAAGTCGCGCACTTGTCGCCGACGGCGGATAACCCTACGATAACGGCCGTTCCGACCCCCGCGTGGAGGAATTCGATGACTCTGCATCGTCGCATAATTATTCGGCTTGCGATGGCTGCGGTGCTCGTGGCGGGTGCGCTCACGGCCCCGGCCCGCGCCGAGGAACCGGACGAACGCCCGTTCGAAGAGCCCGGCTTGAGCTACGCCAAGCGCAGCGCGCCCTACATCCAATGGGCCACCGGCGCGTTCTTCATCGCCGCCTGCGTTGCTGCCGCGTTCAAGAACCCGCACCGCTCGCACATGGACTGATGCCGCGTGCGGCCTGGAGCCTGACATGTTCAGAAATACAGTGCTCGCGCTCTTGATCTGCACCAACCTGGTGCTGGTGACGGCCCTCGTGTTGTTCGCTGCTGGCCCGCGCGTCGCGCACGCCCAGCCGACCGGCCTGGCGGGGAATTACCTGCTTGTCTCCGGTCAGATTCAGAGCCAATTCGATGCGCTCTACCTGGCCGACCTCCGCGAACGCACGCTGCATACGTTCTACTTCATCAAGGGCAGCAAGGAGGTCGAATACGCCGGCTACCGCGACCTCGAACGCGACTTCCGCAACAACCCGGGAGCGCTCCCATGAACTCTCAGAACGTTCCGGCGCTCGATACCAAGACGTTCGCCATCGGCGTCCTGACCGTCACGGCGTGCGTCTTACTGGTCGGTTTTCTGCTGACGGCGCAACAGCCGGCGTACGCGATCGGCACCAGCGATCGCGGCGGCGACTACATCATGCTGACGCAGCAGATTTCCGCGACCACCGAAGCCGTCGTCGTGGTCGACGCCGCCGCCAAGCAGATGCTGGTCTACGGCTTCGACTACAACACAAAGACGCTCGAAATCCTGAAGCAGATTCCGCTGGACCAGCTTCCGAAACCGCGCGACCGCGCCCCGGCGGAGCCGCCGGACCGCCGCAAGCGCTGAGCCGCGTGCAGCGCATCCGAACCCCGCCCGCAAGTGCGGGGCCCATCCGAACCCCGCACGCAAGTGCGGGGCTATCCAAACCCCACACGCAAGTGCGGGGCTATCCGAACCCCGCACGCCAGTGCGGGGTCGGCCGCCCAAGTGGCGCGCGCATGTGCGAGGCCGCAGTTGCCGCTCGGCCCGCCACTTGCGTGGCGGGTTCGGACACCGAGCGGCGCCACCATCCGAACCCCGCCCGCCAGTGCGGGGCTATCCGAACCCCGCACGCAAGTGCGGGGCATGAATAACATAACATAATATCTCTTATCGGACCTTGCATGTTTGGCAAGTTCATGCCGGGTGCGTGACACTTCAGGCGGCTCT
>CAYMXT010000249.1:0-5282 GCA_964394415.1 uncultured Planctomycetales bacterium | reverse complement strand
GAAGACCCTTCTCAAGAGTCCCAAACCGGTTCTGCTGCTCGAACTGCCGACCTACAAGCGACCACGGCTGCGGACGATCTGGCAGCGCATCCACCTCGCCGGGCGGAGCTTTCTGGTGCGGGCCGGGTCGATCATCCTGGTCGTGAACATGATCGTCTGGGCGCTGGGCTACTTCCCCCGCGACGTGGAGCACGGACTATCAGTCTGTGCGCCGGACCCGGCGAACCCGTCAGCGAACGCGGGCAACACCGGCACGGCGTTGCGCCAGAGCTACCTCGGGCGCATGGGACAGACGCTGGAGCCGGCGATTCGGCCGCTGGGCTGGGACTGGCGGATCGGGCTCGCGGTCATGGCGTCCTTCCCAGCCCGGGAGCAGGTCGTCGCGACGCTCAGCACGATCTGCAATCTGGAGCAGGACCCGGCGGAGGCGGGCGACTCCCTGCGGGTCGCGGTGCAACGAATGACCTGGGACGGAACGGGTGCGCCGCTGTTCACGCTGCCGGTCGCGTTGTCGCTGATGGTCTTCTTCGCGCTGTGCGCGCAATGCGGCGGCACGCTGGTGATGATCGGGCGCGAAACCGGTTCGTGGGGTTGGTCGGTTGCGTCGTTTGCGGGGATGACCACGCTCGCCTACGTCGCGGCGTTGGCCGTGTCGGCCGGCGGCCGCGCCTTGGGGTGGTGAACATGCCAAGACCGCTCACCGCAGATTAGCGTCCGCCGCCGCCCGCCGGCATGGCGTAGAAAGCGACGTACTCCGCGAGCATGCGGTGTGTGTTGAAACGGCCGCAGACCGTGCGCAGCGAGCGTGTCGCTTTGCGCAGCCACCCGCGCGGCACGCCGGCGCGATCGCGCGCGTAGAACAACGGCACGACCTCGCTTTCGAGCAGGTCATAGATCGCGGCGGCCTCGCGACGGTCACGCGCGCGGTCGCCCGGGCCGTCGCCGCCGGTGGTGGGGATCGCCCAGCCGTTGCCGCGGTCGTAGCCCTCCGCCCACCAGCCGTCGAGGATCGAAAGGTTCAGCCCCCCATGCAGCGGCGGCTTCATGCCGCTGGTGCCAGAGGCTTCGAGGGGGCGGATGGGGTTGTTGAGCCACACGTCGCAGCCGGATGTCAGCAGCCGGCCGACGTGCATGTCGTAGTCCTCAATCAGCACGACGCGGCCGCGCAGACCGGGCCTCAGCGTCTGGCGGTACACCTCCTGCGCAAAGCGCTGCCCGGCGCGGTCGGCGGGATGGGCCTTGCCGGCGAAGACGAGTTGCACGGGGCGGCGCGCGTCGCCGAGGATGCGGGCCAGCCGGGCGGGGTCGCGGAAGATCAGCGGCGCCCGCTTGTAGGTTGCGAACCGCCGGGCGAAACCGATCGTCAGCGCGTCCTCGTCGAACGTCTCCAGCGCGGCGACGAGGGCCTCGAGCGGTCCGCAGCGCCGCTCGATCTGTTGCCGCAGCCGGGTGCGGACGAACGCGACCAGCTTTCGGCGCAGCAGGTTGCGCACGTGCCACAGCTCCGCGGGTGGGATGCGCTCCGCGTGTCGCCACCAATCACCGTCGAGGCCGGCACCGACCCAGCGCTGCTTGAGATAGCGGTCGTAGAGTGGCCGCATCTCCGGTGCGAGCCACGTCTCGGCGTGGACGCCGTTGGTGATGTGTCCGATCGGCACGTCCGCTGGGCGCCTGGCGTGGTAGACGCGCGTCCACATCGCGCGCGAGACCGCGCCGTGCAGGCGTGAGACGCCGTTGCAGCGGGCACTGCCGCGCAGCGCGAGGACGGTCATGCAGAACGGTTCGCGCTTGTCCTGTGAATCCTCTCGTCCCAGCGCGAGGAACGTGGCTTCGTCAATGCCAAGTTGCACGATCAGCGGCGCGAAGTACAGCCGCAGCAGCGCGGGCGGGAAGCGGTCGTGTCCCGCCGCGACGGGGGTGTGGGTCGTGAACACCGTGGAGTCGCGCACGCGCTCCAGCGCGCGGCCGAACGACACGCCGGCAGCCCGTAGGCGCCGCAGCCGTTCGAGGATGGCGAACGCGGCGTGCCCCTCGTTCAGGTGCAAGACAGTGACGCGCTCACCGAGTTCTGCCAGCGCGCGTGGGCCGCCGATGCCGAGCACGATTTCCTGCTCGATCCGCGTGCGCTGGTCACCGCCGTAGAGGCGCTGCGTGATCGCTCGGGCGCGCGGCGAGTTGCCGGCGTGGTCGGTGTCGAGGAGATAGAGCGGGACGCGCCCGACCTGGGCCCGCCAGATTCTCGCCCGCACGGACCGCGTGCCGAGCGGCACCTCCACCGTGCAGCGCGTGTCGCTCAGGGGCAGGCGCGCGAAATCGTGCCGGGGGTAGACGGTGCGCGTGGCGCCGTCCGGGCCGAGTTCCTGGCGGTAGTAGCCCTGCCGATAGAGCAGGCCGACGCCGACGAGCGGCACGCCGAGGTCCGAGGCGGACTTGAGGTGGTCGCCGGCGAGGACGCCCAGTCCGCCGGCGTAGATTGGCAGCGCTTCGTGCAGGCCGAATTCGGCGCAGAAGTATGCGACGCGCGTGCGGCGCTGCGCCGCGGTCGCGGTGCGCTCGAACCACGTGCGGCTTCGCAGGTAGTCGCGGAGCTGCCGCTCACAGGTGGTCAGGAGCGTGACGAATGCGGGGTCGGAGGCGAGGGCCGCCCGGCGTTCGGGCGTCAAGCCGACGAGCGTGGCAAGCGGGTTGTGGTTCGTGGCTGCCCATTGCACCGGGTCGAGGGCGGCAAACAAGCGCTGCGGGTCCGGGTTCCACGTCCACCACAAGTTCTGCGCCAGCGCCTCGGCCCGCGCGAGCAGGTCGTGAGCGGTGGTCACACCGGCGCGTCGCGCCCGGTGCGGACGTTGTCCAGGCATCCGATTTCTCCGGTGGGGTTTCACACGAGCGTCGTAGTGTAGTGCTTCCGCCACGCTGTATCTTGTGGGGAGCATGGGCCTGGTTGCGGCGGCCCCCCGCGGCGGTAAACTGCGTCCTCGCGACCGCAACTGGCCTCCAACAAGCAGGTGTGGCATGCACACGCGGGCATTTCTCCTGGCAGTGGGTCTCGGATTGACGGGGGCGGCAGCCTGGGCCGACGATTGGCCCCCGGCGACCCCGCTCCCGGCCGCATCCGAGACCGAAGACACCGTTGCACTACCGCCCTCCGTCGCCGCGGAACCGGCCAGCAAGCCGGAGGAGTGGCGTTGCACGTTCCGTTTCCGGCCCGCCGGGCAGGTGCGGCGTGTCGCCCTGGCGGGTTCGTTCAACGCGTGGGACCGGCAGACGACGGCCCTCAACGGCCCCGGCGCCGACGGGGAATGGAGCGGTGCCGTGACGTTGCCGACGGGGGTGTACGAGTACAAGTTCGTCGTCGATGACGAGCAGTGGTTCAGCGACCCGGCCAACATCGACCGCGCGCCGGACAGCTTCGGCGGGTTCAACTCGATCCTGCGGCTGGGGCGGCTGGCGCGGCTGAAGACCTCGCCGGCCAGCGTCGGCGACGGCCGCATCGACGCGGCCGGTCTGGCCCACAACCCACCGGCGTCCCTGTATACGCAGGTCCTCGGCCGCGACCAGCTCGCGCTGCGCTACCGCACGCTCAGCCATGACGCGCAGCGCGTGTGGCTGGCGGTCCGCGGCGGCGAGCAGCACGCAATGCAAGCGGTTTGCGTCGGACCGCTGTTCACGATCTGGGAAGCGCGGCTGCCGGCCCCCGCGGCGGCGAGCGCGGGTTCGCCCAACGTCCGCAGCCTCGAATACACTTTTGTGCTGGATGACGGCGCCGGCCGCGTCGGCGATCCGCACACCTACCGCTACAGCTTCACGGAGGCCGGCGTGTTCACCGCCCCGGCGTGGGCACAGGACGCCGTCTGGTACCAGGTCATCCTCGACCGCTTCCGCAACGGCAACCCGGCCAACGATCCGCCACAGGTCCGCCCCTGGAAGAGCGAGTGGTTCACGCCGTCGCCGGGGGAGGAAAAGGAAGGCCAGACGTTTTACGGCTACGTGTTCGACCGCTTCTACGGCGGGGACCTCGAGGGGCTGGCGGCGAAGCTGCCGTATCTAAAGGATCTGGGCGTCAACGCGCTATATTTGACGCCGATCTTCAAGGCCCCCTCGTATCACAAGTATGACGTGCAGAACTACCTTCACATCGACGACGGGTTCGGGACGCGCGGCGATTACGACGCGGTCGTCGCCCAGGAGGACCTGCGCGACCCGGCGACCTGGAAATGGACCGAGACCGACAAGCGTTTTCTGGCCCTGGTCAAGCAAGCCCATGAGCTGGGATTCAAGATCGTGCTCGACGGCGTATTCAACCACGTCGGCGATCGGCACCCCGCTTTTCTCGACGTGCAGAAGAACGGCCCGCAGTCGCCGTACGCGGACTGGTTCGAGATTTCGTCCTGGCAGCCGCTGCACTATCGCGGCTGGGCCGGCTTCGCCCATATGCCCGTGCTGCGCAAGAGCCGCCAGGGCTTCGTCAGTGCGACCCTGAAGCAGCACCTGTTCAACGTCACGCGGCGTTGGATGGACCCCGATGGCGACGGCAACCCCGGCGACGGCGTCGACGGCTGGCGGCTCGACGTGCCCAACGAAATCCCCGGCCCCTTCTGGGAGGAATGGCGCCGGCTGGTCAAACAGCTCAATCCCGAGGCGCTCATCACCGGCGAAATCTGGCACCGCGCGGACGAGTGGCTCGACGGCAAGCACTTCGACGGCGTCATGAACTACGAGTTCGCCCGCGTCGCCGTCGCGTGGGTCTTCAACCGCACCCAGAAGATCTCCGCCAGCGAGGCGGCCGCGCGGCTGGCGGAGCTGCGCCTGGCCTACCCCGCCGCGGCGACGTACGCGCTTCAGAACCTGGTCAGTACGCACGACACCGATCGGCTGGCATCGATGGCATTCAACCCGGACCGCGAGTACGACCGCCAGAACCGCGTGCAGGACAACAACCCCGACTACCAGAACGCCAAGCCCGACGCCGCGGCCTACGCCCGCGCGCGGCTGGTCGCCTTGCTCCAGGCGACCTACGTGGGGGCGCCGATGGTTTTCTACGGCGACGAAGTCGGCATGTGGGGTGCCGACGATCCGACCTGCCGCAAGCCGATGCTCTGGGACGACCTCGGCCCCTACGACCAGCCCGAGGAGAATGTGGTCATGCCGGAACAGCTCGCGTTCTACAAGCAGGCGCTGAACTTGCGAAGCCAGCACCCCGCGCTGCGGCGCGGCGAGTTCCAGACGTTGCTCGCGGACGACGCCGCGGATGTATGGGCGTACTTGCGCAGTGACGGGACCGAGCG
>CAYMXT010000248.1:0-5377 GCA_964394415.1 uncultured Planctomycetales bacterium | reverse complement strand
CACGATCCTGACGATTTGCGCAGTTGGCGCCCACGCCGGCAATGCCGAATGGACCAGCACCGGCCCGCTCGGTGGCCGCGTGCACGAGATCCTGTTCGATCCGACCGATCCGGGCCGTGCCTACGCCACCACCTGGGGCGGCATCTACCGCAGCGACGATGGCGGCACCACCTGGGTTGCGGCGCGCAACGGCATCGTCGCCGACGGCTACTACCCGCTGCCGCTCGCGCTCGACGTCGAACAGCCGACCACGCTGTACACCTTCGACAGCTGGAGCCGGATCTACCGCAGCAACAACCGCGGTGCGAGCTGGGCGATCCTGCCCGACAGCCTGCCGAGCAACGTGCATCCGGCGACCATCGCCGACGTGCCCGGGGTGTCCTGCAAGGTCCTGCTCGGCACCGCCACCGACCAGGCCAGCACCGGGACGATGCTGTTCGGCTCGCCCAACTGCGGCCTCGATTTCGCGCAGATCGGCGCCGGGCTGCCGAGCGAGGTCGCGGTCAAGGCGATCGCCTTCGACCCCGCCGACGTCGCCGACAACACCGTGTTGGTCGGGCTGGATAGCGATACCACTAGTGAGGGCAACGCGATCTGGCGCAGCACCAACGGCGGGCTCACCTTCGCCCCGCTGCCGACCAATTTCTTCCCGGGTTCGGGCTATCGGCTCGAAGTCACGCAGATCGCGTTCGGGCCGGCGGGCGACATCTGGGCGCTGGTCGGTGGCTACGCCGTGTACCACAGCGACAACGCCGGGCTCACCTGGCGCGATACCGGCGTCACCGGTGCCGGCGCCGTGGTCGCGGATCCGCAGGTCGCGGGCCGCGCCTGGGTCGGCAGCGCCGATGGCGCGGCCCAGGTCCAGTACACCAATCCTTCGTACAACATCACGCCGTTCGAGAACGGCCTGAGCCCGAACGCCAGTTACAACGACGGCTTTCGGCCGGTACCGGCGGGCGTGGCCCGGCTCGCCTGGCGCGGCGGACTGCCGCCGCGGTTGTTCGCCAGCACCGAGGGCTCCGGCGTGTTCGCGCTCGGCACGGTGACGCCGGGCGTGTGGAGCCCGGTGGTCGCTGGCCCCGCCGGCGCCGGCATCCGCGCCCTCGTGGTCCACCCGACCGATCCGACCCGACTGTGGGCCGGTCAATCGACCTTCTCGCTGTCCTCGCCCGCGCTCTACACCTCGACCGATGGCGGCAACACCTGGACGCCGACACCGAACGGCCTGCGCGCCGCCGACATCCAGGCACTGGCCATCGATCCGACCAGCACCGCCAGCGTGCTCGGCACCACGCTCTACGCCGGCGGCCGCGCCGCGGCGAATTTCGGCAACGGCTTCCGCAACCACGGCATCTACCGCAGCGACAATGGCGGCCAGACCTGGCAGGCGCTGGAGGGCGATCTGCCGGTCGTCATCGGCCATGACATCGGTGCCGTGCGCGCACTGGCGCTAGACCCGCACAGCTGCACGACACCTCCGTGCCTGGTGCAGGGCGCGCCGCTGAACCGCCTGTACGTGGTCGGACACGGACGCACTCCGGATGGCAACATTTCCTCGGACACGACCCACCGCGTGCTGCGCTCGGACGACCGCGGTGCGACCTGGGTCGCGCTCGATGGCAACCCCGGCTTCCCGCGCAGCAACCAGGTCTTTGCCCTGACCGTGTTCGAGGTCGAGCAGCGAGTCACCCCGACCGTGGTCGCCACGCACCCGGCGAACCCGAACGAAGTGTTCGTCGGCACCGAATCCTCGTTCTTCGATTTCGACACCGGCAACGCCACCGTGATCGATGCCACCCGCGCCAGCGGCCTGTTCCGTTCCACCGACGCCGGCGCAACCTGGACGCGCTACACCAACCTGCCGGCCAAGCTCGACCTGAGCGACGTGCCCTATCCGAACGCATCGCTCGACGTGGTCGATTTCCTGATCGACCCGGCCAACCCGAGCGTGTTCTGGATCGCGCTCACCGACCCGACCCACTCCAACACCTCGACCGTCCTGCGCAGCAACGATGCGGGTGCGTCCTGGCAAACCGCGGATTCCGGCCTCAACCCGAGCCTGTCGCTGCGCGACCTCGCCTTCGACCCGCAGAACCCGAACACGCTCTACGCCGCCGCCGGCGGTGACGGCGCCAACCCGGGCGCGATCTATCGCGGCGTGTTCGACACCGGCACCCAAACCACGCGCTGGCTCTCGATCAGCGTCGGCCTGCCCGCCGAATCCGCCTACGCGGTCGCGGTCGATCCGGCCAACCCGAACCAGATCTATGCCGGCACCGACACCGGTGTCCACGAAATCACCCGCGTCCCCGACCAGGACGGCGACGGCGTGCCCGACAGCGTCGAGGACCAGGCACCGGACGTGCCGGGCGGCATCGCCGGCCCCGGCGATGGCAACGGCGATGGGTTCATGGATTCGGCGCAGCGCGACGTCGGCTCCTCGGTGATCATCATCCGCCGAACCGGCAGTCCTTCGGCAATCACCAGCAGCATCGTCTCCGGCACCGGACCGGGCGCGAACCCTTGCAGCCAGGCGGTGGACGTGTCGGCGATCGCGCCGGACGAACTCACCATCGATGTCGACCCAATCACCGGCCTGACCATCGGGCACCCGCTGCCGGCACGCCAGTTCGACATCACCGACTGTGCCACCGCGGTCGTTGACATCACCTATCACGGCGCCGACTTCAACCTGCCCGGCTGGAGCTTCCGCCTGTTCGGTCCCGCCGACCCGGGCGATCTGGAACAGGTCGGCTGGTTCGAGCCCGCCATCATGCAACGCATCGGCAACTCGACCTGGCGCCTGCCACTGGTCGCGCAGGGCCCGGGCAGCTATCGGCCGGAACCCGATGCCATTCGCTTCGTCGGTGGGCCGGCCTGCATCGACAGCCGCCTGTTCGCAGATGGTTTCGAGGAAACTCCAAGCTCCATCAGTTGGTGCAGCGACTGAACGACGCCGGCTCAATGACCGGGGCGGGGATGAGCGCATGCAGACACAATCCCCGCCTCCAGGGCTCGCCAGGCCCAGCCCGGGACACCCCCGCCTGAGCGCTCTTCTGCCGATGCCAACCGCTTCGGCAGCTGCCGCGCCGACCCCGTTTCGATCCTGCCCAAGGGCGGCCCGGCCTGCCTCGATGACTGCCTGCGCTCGACGGCTTCGAGGGCAGTCCCACGATGCGACCTTCCGGCCTTTGGCGAAGCTGCCGGCTGCGCGAAAACGGGGACCGCGCGCACTGGCTGCGACCGGGATGACGGTCTAGCATCGCAAGCTGCGTACCGGGAGCCGGTACCCCTCGCATGGAGTAAGCGTCATGTTTCGACTGTTCGCGTCGTTGCTGCTGTTCGTTGCCACCACCGCCCTCGCCGGCCCCGGCTACTGGACCAGCAACGGCCCCTGGGGTGGGGTGATCTATGCCATCTACCCGGATCCAGGCAACGCCTTCACGCTCTACGCCGCGACCCGCGGCGGGTTGTTCCGCACGCTGGATGGTGGCGTGTCCTGGGTCCGCATCGAGAATGGACTGACCCGGGCCTCCGGGGGTGGTGCGTTCGCGATCGATGCCGATGCCACCGGCCACGTCTATGTCTTCGACGACTACGGCCGCCTGTACCGCTCGGTCGACTTCGGCGACAACTGGGCGCCGACCGGCTATGTCATCGGCGCCGACTTCTATCCCAGCCAACTGGCCGATGTGCCGGGCAGCGTAGGCAAGCTGCTGCTCTCGCTCGCCGGCCCGAGTGCGCTGTCCACGGAAGTGATGGTCAAGCGCAGCACCGATTCCGGCGCCACCTTCGTCGACGCCACCGGCATCGGGGTCGGCGTGCCGATCGCGCGCGTCGTCATCGATCCCGCCGACCCGATGCTGGTCCTGGCCGGCACCGCGGCCGACTACCCGGACCCACCGCTGGTCAGCGCGCCGCAGGTGCTCTATCGCAGCACCGACGGCGGCAGCAGCTTCGCCGGCGTCTACGCCATGACGCCAAACCCCGGCCACTACGCCGACACGATCTCGATCGCATTCGTCGCCGGGGACCGGGTCTATGCATCGACCCAGGATCTCGGCTTGCTGCGCAGCGACGACGGCGGCGCGAGCTGGAACAGCACCGGGTACACCTATTCCGGGCAGATCCTCGCCCACCCATCGATCGCGGACGAGCTATACGACGCCAACATCGGCTTCTACCGATCGACCGACGGTGGCGTGAACTTCAGCCCAAGCAGTACCGGCCTGACCCCGAATCCGACCTACATCGACCCCTCGTCCGCGCTGGCCATCCCGGCACTCGCGCGCGGGATCGCCGCAAGCCCGGGGTTCCCCGCGCCCGGCTCATCGCTCTGGTTCGCGAGCGAGGGTGGCGGCATCTTCCGCAGCACCGATGGTGGCGGCAACTGGAGCAGCAGCGGCGTCAACGATGGCCTGGCGGCGGTCAACCTGCGCGCGGTGCTGGTGCACCCCAATCCGTCGACGTTGTCGGGCGGTTCCGGGCAGCGGATCTACTCCGGCATCAGCGACGCGTTCTTCTCGACGCCAGGGCTGTTCGCCTCGACCAACGGCGGCGCCAGCTGGGTGCTCAGCAACAACAACTTCGAGGCGGCGATGGTGCGCGCCCTGCTCATCGATCCGCTGACCGCCGGTACTACCCCCTCCGGCGTCGCAACCAGCCGGTTGTTCGCGAGCGGCCGCTCGGCCCAGGTCTCGCCCCGCGCACGCAACGCCGGCATGTATCGATCGGTGACCGGTGGCCTGTCCTGGGCCAAGCTCGATGGCGACCTGCCGCGGCGCGGCACGCCACCCAACGATTTCGTGGACATCGGAACCGTGCGCGACATCCGCCTCGACCCGCGCTCCTGCACCATTCCCCTGTCGCCGACCCCCTGCACCAGCGGCACGCTGAAGCGCCTGGTCGCGACCAGCAACGGGCATCGTCCGCCGGCCGTCGGTGGCGTCGTCACCAACACCCACCGGATCCTGCGCAGCGACAACGTCGACACTCTGCTGCTGCACCCGATTCGCGGCACCCTCGACATCAACTGGGTGGATATCTCCGGGGATCTGACGCCGAGCACGAACGACGGCCTGGTGAGGCAGTGGATCACGCCGGTCAACGTGCTGATCAGCCCGACCAACCCCGACGTGATGTACGTCGGCACGTTCTACGAATACAACGACTTCTTTCCGAGCGACGCGACCCCGCTGGCCGATCTGCATTCCGGCGTATTCAAGACCGTCGACGGCGGCGTCCACTGGGTTCCGGTCAACACCGGCCTGCCCCGCGCGGCCGGTTTCAGCAACACGGCGCACAGCGTGCTGTCGCTGGAGATGCACCCGACCAACCCGGACATCCTGTGGGCGTCGACGATCGACCTGACCCTGCC
>CAYMXT010000247.1:0-5380 GCA_964394415.1 uncultured Planctomycetales bacterium | reverse complement strand
CATACGTGGAACGGTCGGCTCCGCCGTTATTCGTACTGCGCGCCGAGATACAGCAGGCGGGTCAGGTGCGCGCGACGGCGACCGGGAAGTTCATGGACAGGCGTCGCACCGCGGAGGGGAGCCCCGTATGAGCGCGATCGAAGAATCGGTCATTTCGAAGGCCATTCTGGATACCTACCATCGTCATCTGGCCGAGCACATTGTCAGCGATGCTCTGATTGTAGGTGCCGGCCCATCAGGCCTGATGGCGGCCTGGACGCTGGCCCGCGCGGGCCACAGAGTGACCGTTCTGGAGAAGCGACTCTCGCCCGCGGGTGGGGTGTGGGGCGGCGGCATGGGTATGCCGTACGCCGTCATCCAAGAAGCGGCCTTGTCGCTCATCCGGGAGCTCGGAGTCACAGCCGACGCGCGGGAAAACGGCCTCTACATCGTCAGCGCCCTGGAACTCGCCGCCGGCCTCTGTCTGAAGGCTGTACAGGCGGGCGCCGCCATCTTCAACCTGATGACGGCCGAAGACGTGTGCGTGGATCAGGGCCGCGTGACGGGGGTGGTCGTCAATCGCAGCCTGATCGGCGAAGCCTTGCCGGTGGACCCGCTTGCGCTCCGCGCCCCGGTCGTCGTTGACGCCTCCGGTCACGAAGCCGTAATCGTTGCCGTACTGCGGCGACGCGGACACCCCACTCCACCGGCTGCCACGGGCACTGGCGAGGGTGCAATGTGCGCGGCGGAGGGCGAGACCTTTGTCGTGAAGCATGTCTGTGAAGTGTTCCCCGGACTCTGGATTACGGGCATGACTGTTTGCGCAGCTTTGGGCGGACCGCGCATGGGGCCGATCTTCGGCGGCATGCTGCTTTCCGGGCGGCGTGTGGCCGAGCTGATCCTCGGCACCGCGGTGCCCAGGGGATAAACGTCAGAAACGGTGAAAAGCATGCACAAGGACAACGTAGCATCAGACCGCTGCAAAGACGGTGAGCGTGGACACGCGCATGGATTCCACACGCGCCTCGTACACGCCCGCGCGGACCCAGACCCCTCCGGGGCAGTGAATGTGCCAATCTACCAGTCCTCGACGTTTGCATTCCGCAC
Organism: uncultured Planctomycetales bacterium; assembly: GCA_964394415.1. Classification (GTDB taxonomy): domain Bacteria; phylum Planctomycetota; class Phycisphaerae; order UBA1845; family Fen-1342; genus JAGVEP01. The sequence goes on along the minus strand of CAYMXT010000247.1, from coordinate 4,294 downwards.
TGCCGCACATGGGGCCGCGCTCTTTGCGGGTCGGGAACCTGGCTACATCTACACGCGTATCGGCAACCCAACGATTCGCGCGTTGGAAGACACCGTCGCCGGACTTGAAGGCGGGTTTGGCGGCAGCGCGACCAGCTCGGGGCTCGGTGCGGTAGCCGCGGTGTACATGGCCTTGCTCGATGCCGGGGCGCACATGGTCAGCACGGCGTCGGTGTACGGACCGTCGCGCGGGCTGGTCGAGCAGCATCTGGCCCGCTTCGGCGTGCAGTCGTCGTACGTGGACACTTCCGACCTGGCGCGCGTGCAGGAGGCGATTCGACCCACAACCCGCCTCGTCTACGTCGAGACGCCCTCCAATCCGGCCATGCAAGTTACGGATCTGCGCGCGGTCGCCGACATCGCCCACGAGCGCAACTGCGTGCTCGTCGTGGACAACACCTTCGCCAGCCCGTACCTGCAGCGGCCCATCGAGTTGGGGGCCGATGTCGTCCTGCACTCCGTGACGAAGTTCATCAACGGGCACGCGGATGTGGTGGGCGGCATCATCGTCACACGGACGGAGGAGCTGCAACGCCGGATTCGCCCCCTGATGGTCAACCTGGGCTGCAACATGGACCCGCACCAGGCGTTCCTCGTTTTGCGCGGCCTGAAGACACTCGCGCTGCGCATTGAGCGCGCCCAGGCGAGCGCGATGCAGGTTGCGCGCTGGCTCGAAACGCACCCTAAGGTGTCGTGGGTGCGCTACATCGGGCTCCCTTCTCACCCTCAGCACGATCTCGTCCGCCGCCAGATGCGTGGCTGCGGATCGATGATCAGCTTCGAGCTCAAAGGCGGGCTGGAGGCCGGAATTTGTCTGATGGATCACGTCCGTCTGGCCACGCTAGCCGTGTCGCTCGGCGGTGTCGAAACGTTGATCGAACACCCAGCTTCCATGACCCATGCGGGGATGTCCCGCGAGGACCGTGTGGCGGCTGGAATCACGGATGGCTTGGTGCGCTATTCGGTCGGCATCGAAGATGTGGAGGACCTGCTCAGCGACCTGGACCAGGCGCTGCGGGCGGTGTAAGCGCGCGCTTTCGCAGTTGGGCTGCGGTTATGCCCACGAATGCTGCGGAGACGCCATATCTCGGCCCTGTGTCGGGACGAGAATGGCACCATAGGCCCAAAGTGGAGATCGTCTCATGCTGAATCACAAGTTGCGTCCTCTCGCTGTACTCCTTTCGGCCGCGGCCCTGGTCACGGGTTGCCAGAGCACCGGCTCTCACGGACAAGGATCTGTTACCCGCGACGGCGTCTTCGTTCACGTCAGCAAGGGTGACGAGGACCCCCACGCTGTCCTTATGGCCCTGAAAATGGCCACCCTGATGTCGGCCGATCGCGACGTCCTCGTGTACTTCGACCTGAAGGGCGTCACTGTGGTGCTCAAGGATGCGAAGGACGTGAGCTTCCCGACCTTCGACTCATCGAAGTCGCAGATCACGGCCCTGATCAACAAGGGCATTCCGCTCTGCGTCTGCCCCGGCTGTCTCAAAGCCGCTGGCAAGAAGGCCGAAGACGTGATGCCCGGCGTGAGGATCGCGGAGAAGGAGGCGTTCTTCAACTTCACGAAGGGCCGCATTCTCACGCTGGAGTACTGACGCAACCTGAATGGCTATTCCGCCTACGCCCATCGTGCGCGTTACCGCCTCGTGCCCGGCCTGTGGTGAGTTGCTTCTCTCCGCTTGATGGAGTTCGCTGCTATGCAACAGCCCGCAATTCAGGACTTCTACCCCGACGACCTGGCGCACTGCTACGGCTGCGGGCGGCTCAACGAGCACGGGCTGCACGTCCGCAGTGCGTGGGACGGCGAAGAAACCGTCGCGGTCCTTGTGCCGCGCCCGTATCACACCGCGATTCCAGGCTACGTCTACGGCGGCCTGATCGCGTCATTGGTCGATTGTCACGGCACCGGTTCGGCTGCGCTGGCAGCCTATCGGGCGGTCGGCCGTGAGCCGGGGACGCTGCCCGCACTGCGTTTTGTGACGGCGTCGCTCAAGGTCGACTACCTGCGGCCAACGCCCATGGGCATTCCGCTAGAAGCGCGTGGGTGCATCGCTGAGGTGAAACCACGCAAGGTCGTGGTTGACATCACGGTATCGGCGAGCGGAGCAGCTTGCGCTCGCGGACAAGTCGTGGCCGTACTGATGCCCGAGAACATGCTGCCGCCCGGTCCGGCGTCCGCCGGTCGCTAGCTGGGCCGCGTGGGCGGTTGTTTTCGGTCGGGTGACGCAGGAAGGACGCGCCGGCCACGTTCGATCTTGTGCGAGCACAACGTTCCGGAGTCGCATGGGCGCCATACGTCCGTCGGAAGCAGGTGAAGGTCCGCCATAAAGCGTCAGATACTGAATTTCGTGATAGACTCGGCTGCCCTACTCGTGATGCTGGCCATGGTCGCGACCGGGTTGTTGCTGAAACGGGTTCTTCCTCCCGGTAGTCGCGGCGGCCAGGGCCTGCAACTCTGGGACACGACGCGACACGAGTGGGGCGACCTTCACTTCTGGTTGGCAGTTGCCCTGTTGCTACTCATGTTCGTTCATGTCCTGCTGCACTGGTCCTGGGTGTGCGCGCTCGTGGCACGGCTCGCACGCGGAACATCGTCCGGTGGTGCAGTTGCCGCGCACTCGAGGCAATGGCTCTACGGCATCAGCTTCCTGATCGTGTGCTGCCCGTTGGTGGCCGGATTTCTCGGGTTGGCAAGCACACACACCCGGCGCGGTGATGGCAGTGAAGAGCGCGGTCGCGGCGGCTTCCGGGGTGGACGCGGGGCGGCTGTCCTGGCGGCGCCGCTGCCGAAGAGCGGAGGATAGGTTGGCCCCGCGGCTGGTCGGACCGGCCGCCCCGGCCAGCTCGGCGAGTTATGGCCGCTGACATCACCGCCAGCCCGCGTTGGGCCGCCCCCTGGCACGCCGTCGACGCATACCGACCTGCCGAACAGCCTCTGCCGGTCTTGGTCGCCAACAGACTGTTCACGCTGACCACCTGACCATCTTGCTGAATCGGCGGACTCGGCCGGGCTTGGTGGTGGACGGCCACCGCGACGCGGGCGTGGGCGACGACCAAACCAACGGGTGTCGGCGTGAGGCTGCGCTGACGATTCAGCGACGCCCTGGGCAAAACACTATCGCTTGCGCACTACGCTACCTCCTCGACGCCCCGTGGCCCCCAGCGGAACCTGAAAACGAACCCGGCGGATCCAGCCGCAGCGCCGGCTGCTGCCGGTGTCCGTGCCGCGACGTCAATCCCTGCGAGCCACCCGGTCGTGGCCGCCGACGTTGGCGCCGCGGCGGCGTGGGCCGTGCCGCTTCGAGTGGTTGCCGGTCGTGGGTTACTATCAACGCCGGTCGCCCCGAGTATCGTCGGCAACGCTTGGCGCGAGTTCCGACGGGCACGCTGCGCGCTACCGTTGCGACACCCGCTCCACGATGACGTATTCAACCGCCCGCCGGGCCGGGACCAGGTCCAGGTCAAGCTGCTCGCGCAACGCCGCGCGCGCGGCATCTGTGTGCAGCGCAGCCGAACCGCCGTCCGCCGTCGGCTGCATCAGCCGCAGCCGATACGTGGCGCACACGCCGGACTCATTCACCACCGGGCGACCCAGCCGCTCTTCCAACTGCTCCGCGAGCAACGCCAAGTCGTCGCCCGTCAGCACGGTGCGCGTGAAGCCTGGCTCCGGCTCCGGGTCCGGCGTCGCCGTCGGTAAGCTGACCTGCCCGCGCGGGGCCAGCAGCACGAGCACGTCCGTCTCGCGTCGCTCGCAGTGCGCCGCCAGGCCGAATTGCTCGCGCAGGGCGTGACGCAACGCCGCTTGCAAACGGGCGGCGTCGGCGGTTGGAAGGTAGACGGACACGTCGTACCGCCCGGTGGGCAGCGGCGCTGCGGAATGGACGCGCACGTTCGAAAGCAGCGGAATCAGCCGGGCCGGCGACTCCGGCGTGCGGTACGCCACGCTCAGCAGGTCAACCACGCGCAGGTTCACGCCGCGGAGCGTGTGCCGGGCCTCGGAAACTTCGACCGACGATTCCACGCGCGTGTCACGGGCCAGCGAGACGATCGCGTGCGCCGCCGGCGGCGGCGCGGGCTGCGTCGTCGCCGCGGACCGCGGGGCGAAGGTCACCTGGCCGTCGTCAGCGCAGCCCAGCGCGAATACGCAACCGAGCGCGGCGCCGAAAACGCGGGAGTTCACCGCCATCGACATATCTGACCTCCAATCGCGGCCGGGTGTGGCCGGACCGCCTACTCACGGTCGCCAAGCACA
>CAYMXT010000246.1:0-5445 GCA_964394415.1 uncultured Planctomycetales bacterium | reverse complement strand
ACGCCGCCGACGTGGGCGCCGGAGCACACGTGGTGGTGGGGCTTTCATCTGCCCGTCGAGGCGGCCCGCGGCTTCGATCATTGCGAAGATCATCTGGCGTTGGCGACTTGCTGCACGGCGTTGACGCCCGGCAAGCGCGTGACGTTCGTTTTGGCGGCCGGTGCGCTGACACAGACCGCACAGACTAATAGTCTGTGCTCCACTACACAGACTGATAGTCTGTGCTCCACTACACAGACTAATAGTCTGTGCTCCACTACACAGACTAATAGTCTGTGCTCCACTACACAGACTGATAGTCTGTGCTCCACTTCACAGACTGATAGTCTGTGCTGCACACGTCGCGAGTACGCGCGCGGGTTGCTGGACACCTGGCGCCGCCATGCCGGACCCACGGCCGACAAAGCCCCGCCGGGGGTGCAGCAGCTCGTCCTGGCCGCCGACCAGTTCATAGTCGCCCGCCCACGCGCGGCAGCGGGTACATCGGACGAAGCACGGGCCGAAGGCCCATGCTCCCCTTCGTCGCTTCGTCGCTCCGTCGCTTCGTCGCTTCGTCGCTCCGTCGCTCCGTCGCTTCCCGGCTCCGTCGCTTCGTCGCCCGAGCAGACCCTCATCGCCGGATACCCCTGGTTCACCGACTGGGGCCGCGACACGATGATCGCGCTGCCCGGGCTGACGCTCGTGACCGGCCGGTTCGAAATCGCCCGCCAAATCCTGCTTACCTGGGCGCGCTACGTCCGTGACGGCCTCATCCCGAATCGCTTTCCCGACGCCGGCGACGAGCCCGAGTATCACACCGCCGACGCCACGCTCTGGTACCTCTGGGCGATTGACCAGTACGTCCGCTTCACCGCCGACGTGCCGACGCTCGCCGAGTTGTTCCCCGTCATCGAGGACATCATCGCCGCCCACCGCCGCGGCACACGCCACAACATCCACGTCGCGGACGACGGCCTGCTCTGCGCTGGTGAACCCGGCGTCAACCTCACCTGGATGGACGCCAAGATCGGCGACCGCGTTATCACGCCGCGGATGGGCAAGCCGGTGGAATTGAGCGCCCTCTGGTACGACGCGCTGTGCAACGTGGCCCGGCTCGCGGAACTGGTCGAGCGGCCGAACGCGGAGTACGTGCGGCTCGCCGAGCGTACGCGGGCGTCGTTCGAGCGCTTCTGGAACCAGCGCCGGCGCTGCTGCTACGACGTGCTTGACGGGCCGCACGGGAACGACGCCAGCTTGCGTCCCAACCAGATCTTCGCGGCCTCGCTGACGCACTCGCCGCTGCCGCGCGAGCGACAGGCCGCGGTCGTGCGGGCATGTGAAAAGCACCTGCTGACATGGTTCGGCCTGCGCAGCCTCGCGCCGCGTGAGCCGGGCTACCGCGGCCGCTATGCCGGCGGACCAGTCGAACGCGACGAGGCGTACCACCAGGGCACGGCGTGGGGCTGGCTGCTCGGCCCGTTTGTGATTGCCGACTTTCATCTACACCGCGATGCCCGCCGCGCCCGGCGATTCCTGGACCCATTGGTAGGACATTTGTGGTCCGCTGGGATCGGTTCCATCAGCGAGATTTTCGACGGCGACGCGCCGCACACGCCCAACGGCTGCCCCGCGCAGGCGTGGTCGGTCGCGGAGACGCTGCGGGCGTGGTGGGTGACGCAGGGACCGTGAATCCCGGCGCGCCGGGACTGCTTCGCGGAGTGAGTGACGGTCCTGGCGTTGCGCGCTCTTGACTTCGGGGTAGCGCCCCGCCGTATAATCCAGCAGCGGGGCCAACAGGCCGACATCCGACCTGCACCATTTCGCCGCCCCGCCCAGAGGAGGTTTGGCGATGAGAGGGACGCGGCTGGTCATCCTGGTACTGCTTGTCGGGGCCGTGCGTGCGCCGGGCGAGATCATCCTGTTCTGGTCCACCACGGGGATCAGCAACTTGGGTATGGTCTACAACACCGCGCTGACGAATTTCAAGCCATACATGTTTCCGCCGACGCGCGCGCCGGAGCTGGAGGCGGGATCGTATGACCTCTTCCTCTGGCTGGAATACGTCGTCGATCCGAACCTGCCACTGTGGACGCAGTTGTACGGCCTCAATATGACGTTCGAGGGTGAGGCCATGCACGCCCAGAACATCGCCTTTCGGCATCGGGCGGACGTTGGTGCGTGCCAGCATTGGCAGAATCCCACCGGCATTCCGCTCGACGGAATCATGTACGCGATCACCATCCGCGGCATAGAGTTCATTGCGCCGCCGGACACGAGTTGCAATCTGTACTACCCGACTACTCAGGAAGCACTCATCGGCGCCGCCCGCATCACCGGCACGCCCGGACAAACCAAGGTTATGGCGATCCAAGACATCGGGCTGCGGTTCATCGGCGGCGAGGACATCCCCGACCCGCTCGTGGTTCCCGCGGTGGTGCGGTTCTACGCCCTGGGCGATCTCGATGGCGACAACGCGGTCACGTTCGACGACATCGACCCGCTGGTTTTCGCCCTGACTCACAACGAAGCCGAGTTCCGCGCCGCCTATCCGGACGGCCACTACTGGGCCGCCGACTGCGACCACGACCACGACGTCGATTTCGACGACATCAACCCGTTCGTCGCGCTGCTGGCCGGCTGAGGGGGTTCGTACGTGCCCGCGCCTGAGCCAGGAGAACAAGGGAGCGAAACATGAGCAGACGTGCAATTCTCGTCACGGTTGCCCTGTTCGGAGCGGTCGCCGCGCCGGGCGAGATCATCCTCTACTGGTCCACGACGGGGATTACCAATTCGAGCTACCGCTATAGCACAGCGCGGACGAACTTCCTGCCGTATTTCGTCCCGCCGACGCCGGTGACGGAGCTTCCGGCGGGCACGTACGACCTGTTTCTCTGGGGCCGCTTCGTCGAGGCAGGCGACCTGCCGGTGTGGGTTGCCATTTTCTTTCTGGACCTGAAGTTCGAAGGCGACGCCGTCCATGCCCAGAACGTCGCCTACCGACATTACAAGACGGGCTCGGGCGCCTACAAGCGTTGGGACAACACGACCGGCATCTTGCTGGATGCCGAGATGTTCGCCTCTGTGTCGCGCGGCATAGAGTTCCTATACCTACCGGATGACAACAACGATCTGTCGATCTTCCACCATGACTCCTACGCCGATTTCCTCGTCGGCGCCGCTCGTCTCACGGGCCTGGGCGGGCAGTCGAAGACCATGTCATTGGACGGCGGGGACGAGGGTATCTACGTCGGCTGGTTCGGCGGTACACCGATCCCCGATCCATGGGTTGCACCGGCGACGATCCAGTTCACGCCCGAGCCACACGTACTTTTCGCCCTACTTCCGCTCGCAATGCCCGGCCGGCGTCGTTCGCCCGCCGCCTGAAAGGAGCCCGGACATGTTCACGCTCAGACTTGCAGCCGTCGCGTTGGTCGCGGTCTCGGCGAGCGCTGTCGCGCACGCCGAGGTCATTCTGTTTTGGTCCACCACGGGCGTCAACGACGCCAACATGATCTACATGCCGGGGGAGACGAACTTCAAGCCGTACATGGTCCCGTCGACGCGCGTGGACGAGTTGGAGGCGGGGGCCTACGACCTGTTCCTGTGGCTGAAATTCGTCGCGGACCCGAACCTGCCGCCGAACACGATGATCTACGGACTTGCCATGGAGTTTCAGGGTGACGCCGCGCACGCCCAGAACTTCGCGTATCGCCACAAGTTAAATCCCTGCCGCCGTTTCAGCGGTTCCGGCGGCCTTCCGCTGGACGGGTTCCTGCCTGTGCAGAGCGGCATCGCGTTCATCCTGCCGCCCGACACAAACTGCGATTTGTACTACCCGGCGACCCAGGAAGCGCTCCTCGGCGCAGCGCGCATCACCGGTGCGCCCGGACAGACCAAGATCATGGCGATCGAGGACATCGCCATGCGGCACATCGGCGGCGAGGACATCCCCGACCCGCTCGCGGTTCCCGCGGTGGTGCGGTTCTACGCCCTGGGCGATCTCGACGGCGATAACGCGGTCACGTTCGACGACATCGACCCGCTGGTCTTCGCCCTGACTCACACGGAAGCCGAGTTCCGCGTCACCTACCCGGCGGGGCACTACTGGGCCGCCGACTGCGACCGCGACCACGACGTCGACTTCGACGACATCAGCCCGTTCGTCGCGTTGCTGGGCGGCTGAGCAGGTGCGCCGCCTCGCGCAGGCTGCCGCGAGGCTGGGGCAAGTGCCGTGAGCGGTTCCGGCGGCTCTCTCACCATCAGTTGGTTCTCAATCCCACGGGCGTCTGCGAAAAAGTCGCGCCGCGCAAGATTTCTGTCAAAGGCAGGTCGCCCGCCGACTATATAAGGGTGCAGACGACACACGACTCTCCATCCTCTACTCCTCTCTCTCACGCACGGTCCCGGACGCCGAAAGGCGCCCGGGACCGCGTTTTTTGTCGCCGCGGCGACCCCCACCCTGCGCTTGCATTAGGGCGGTCGGGGCGTTAGAAAGCGCGCCCGGAGCCCGAAGCCGGCCGCCGAACCGGCGGCTGGGCGAACGCGCACGGAGCCACGACGACCGCAACCCGGCGAGACACGGAGACAGGACATGGAGGAGTACCAGAAACTCAGGCAGCTCGTCGAGGAAGTCGCCGACGACATTTACAAGGCGCTGGGGGGCAACAAGGCCGCCGGCACGCGGGTGCGCAAGGCGATGCAGGACATCAAGAACACCGCGCAAGAAGTTCGGCGCAAGGTTCTCGACATTCGCGCGTCCGAAACACCGCCGCCGCAGTAGCCGCGTGGCACAGCGTCTTTATCGGCCGTCTTCTTCCAATCGCGAGGCCTGATGCCGCCGCCTGTCATTCTCGATCCGGCGCAGCTCGACTTGTCCCAGGTCCTGGCCGACGCCGTTGAAATCGAACGTCTCAACCCCCACCGGCACGAGTTTCGACTGCTCGACGCGGTCGTTTACTGGGATGCGGCGCGCTGCGTCGCGGCGGGGTATCACGACATTCGCCCCGATGCCTATTGGGTGCGCGGGCACATTCCTGGCCGGCCGCTGTTCCCCGGCGTGCTTATGATCGAGGCCGCCGCCCAGCTCGCGAGCTACCAATACCATCAGTTGTTTCCGAGTGTGCGCTTTCTGGGGTTCGCCGGCGTGGACGCGGTTAAGTTCCGCGGCACGGTGGAGCCCCCGAGCCGGTTTGTGATCGTGGGGCATGGCGTGCAGATGAAGCCGCGCCGGATGATCTGCGAGATGCAGGGTTTTGTCGGGGACGCGATGGTATTCGAGGGGCTGATTACGGGGATGCCCGTATAGAATCCGAGCCGCGAAGCGTTAGCGAGCGTATCAGAGCCGCGAAGCGTTAGCGAGCGCAATCAGAGCCGCGAAGCGTTAGCGAGCGCAATCAGAGCCGCGAAGCGTCAGCGAGCGTATCAGAGCCGCGAAGCGTTAGCGAGCGCAATCAGAGCCGCGAAGCG
>CAYMXT010000245.1:0-5495 GCA_964394415.1 uncultured Planctomycetales bacterium | reverse complement strand
GGGCCGGAGGCCCATGCTCCCCATAGGATGCGATCACTGTGAGGCGCTACACTAAATCAACGTGTGCGAGTGGGCGGCGTCTGTCCGAGCCACGAGCGCCAGCACGCGGACGTAGTTGCGACCGCTCGCGCGGTCGGCTCGGACAGGCGCTGCCGAATCGCGCATGGTGATTTAGAATGGACGAGCGGTGCCAAGAGGCGGCGCTCGCCAAAGTCGCCGCGCCGTGATTCAGTGGACGTGCCCAGCCGCTCCCCAACACCGGTAGCTTTGCCGCAGGCCGCGCGCCACTCCGCCGCCGGCGGCCGTGGACCGATGCGCAAGCGCGCGCGCGGCCGCTGGCGTGCGCTCACGCTTTCCCTCGTCTACGTGCTGATGATCCTGCACTTCGTGCATTGGCGCACCGCAGGCCGCACTCTCGCGCCCGCCGAGCCCAGCGAGACGATGGTGACGCTGGAGCAGGGCGTCATCAACGTGGGCTTTGCTTTCCTCGCCCTGGCCGCGCTGAGCACGCTGATACTCGGGCGCTGGGTCTGCGCCTGGGGCTGTCACGTGATCGCGCTTCAGGATCTGTGCGCGTGGCTGCTCGAGAAGATCGGCCTACGGCCCAGACCGCTGCGCTCGCGTGCCTTGGCGCTCGTGCCCATCGCGGCCGCCGTCTATATGTTCGCCTGGCCCAGCGTGCTGCGCTGGTGGCACGCCGAGCCGGCCCCGGCCCTGACGTACCAGTTCTCCACCCGAGAGCTCTGGGCCAACCTCCCCGGCCCCGGCATGACCGCGCTGACCCTTGCCGTCTGCGGCTTTGTCGTCGTGTATCTGCTGGGGGGCCGCGGCTTCTGCCGCTACGCGTGCCCCTACGGCGGCATCTTCGGCCTGGCCGACCGCTTCGCGCCGGGCAAGATTCGTGTGACCGACGCCTGCGACGGCTGCGGGCACTGCACCGCGAATTGCACGTCAAACGTACGCGTACACGAAGAAGTCAAGCGCTTCGGCATGGTCGTCGATTCGAACTGCATGAAGTGTACGGACTGCATCGACGTCTGCCCGAAAGACGCGCTGTACTTTGGTTTCGGTCGGCCTACGCTCGCCCGTGGTCGCCCGCGCGCGGCGGCGCCGGCGCGCCGGCCGACCTATACCTGGCCGGAGGAAGCGGCTCTGGGGGCGATGTATGTCGTGTCGTTCTTCGCGCTCCGCGGCCTCTATGACGCGCTGCCGTTCCTGCTCACGTTGGGTCTGGCCGGCTTGTGCGCGGGGGTCGGTATGACCGCGATCCGGTTGTTGTACAAGCCGACGTTGGAGCTTGGGCACGTCCCCCTGCGGCGTGCCGGCCGCGTCACCGTCGCCGGGGCGGGCTTTGCCGCCTGCGCCCTGCTGATGGCTGCGTTCATCGGGCATTCCGCCGTGGTGCAATACCACGCCCTCGTGGCGGACGAGTTGCTCGCGCGGGCTACCTCAGCGCCGAGCCAGACGTCAGCGGCGGAAATGGTACGCGCGAGCGTTCCGCATCTCTCGTGGCTGCGTGCGTATGGGCTCTTCCCGACGGCGAAGACCGAGGCGCAGCTCGGTGGCGCATACCTGTATCTGGACGACTCCGTCGCGGCCCGCGGGCACCTGGAACGGGCGCTTGAATTGGCCCCGAACTACGCCGCCGCACGCTACAAGTACGCCGAGTGGCTGGCCCGGCAGGGCGACCTCGCGGTAGCGGTCGAGCATCTGGAGCGGGCGGTCCGCGACAATCCGGCCCTCGCCGACGCCCGCCGCGACCTGATCGGGGCAGCCCGACGGCTCGGACGATTGTCGGAAATCGTCGATGCTGTGCGCGATGTCGTCGATCGGCGTCCGCACGACATCGGGGCCCGGCTCGACCTCGCGGCACTGCTGGGCGAGACGGGGGCCCTCGCGGACGCTGTCGCGGAAGCCCGGCGCGGCGTGCGGGCTCGACCCGACCTGCCGGACACGCACTTTCGGCTGGGGCTGCTGTTGGCGGACAGCGGAGACCTGTCGGGTGCCCTGGACGCGTGCGAGCAGGCGGCGCAGCTCGACCCCAATGGCGCCCAGCGCCGGTACGCCCTGGGTTGTCTCGCAGCCCGGGCCGGCCGTAGCGAGCTGGCCCTGACCGAATTGTCACACGCGCTGCGGCTCGCACCCCTGGATGCGGGCGTCGCGCGGGCCTGGGCGGCGGCGGTCACTCAGGGGGGAGATGCTACCGGCGAAATCTCGCAGGCGACGGCGGCATCGTCCGAAGACGTGAACGCCGCATATCGACTGCTCTTCCTGCACGCCGCGGCCGGAAACCCAGCCGCCGCGCAGGCGGCGTGGGCTCGCGTCCACCAAGCCCGTCCAGATCTCCCGCCGCCGTAGGATGGGAACGCCGCCGGCCCCGCACTGGCGTGCGGGGTTCGGATGCGCGCCGATCCGAACCCCGGACGCGAGTCCGGGGCAAGCGGCCCCCAGCGCAAGGCAGAGCCTTGCGCTCCCCGTCCGAACCCCGGACGCCAGTCCGGGGCAAGCGGCTCACCACGGTGCTTCGCCGATTAGGGCGAAAATGAAGTAGCTTTTCGGGTGGCTGTTTTGTTACAATGGCCGCAACAGGTGCGGGCTTCTGTATGCCCGGGTCTTTCCTGGTGGCCGGGCCGCCACCCTCGATGTACCTCGCCTAGCAAGTTGATTGGAGCAGCACACATGTCGCATTCCGCAAGAGCGCGCTTGAGCCGCCCTGTGGCCGGCAGAACCTCGGGCCTCGTGATATTGGCTCTGGCCGCGACCACAACGCTCGCGCAGGCACCGCTCGGCACCGCGCTCACCTATCAGGGCCGGCTCAAGGACGCCGGGGCGCCGGCGAGCGGCAGTTACGACTTTCAGTTCACGCTCTACGACGACCCCAACGTTGGCACGGCGATCGGCAGTGACACGACCGACGACTGGCCCGTCGCCGCAGGTCTGTTCACCGTCTGGCTCGATTTCGGCGCCGGCGCGTTCAACGGCCAGGCCCGCTGGCTCGAAATCGGCGTGCGGCCGTGGGACAGCGGTGGTTCGTACACCGTTCTTTCGCCACGACAGGAGCTGACGCCGACGCCCTACGGTTTGTACGCCGCGAGCGCCGCGAATGCGGACACCGTGGATGGTTTTCACGCAGCGGCGGCCCCGACGGCAAACATGCTGCTGCCGCTTGATGCGACGGCCAAGTTCCCGAACAGCGCGCTGCGGACCGGCGCGGGCAACGGCCTCGACGCCGATCTGCTGGACGGGCAACAAGGGACGTACTATCAGAACGCCTCGAACCTCAACGCCGGCACGCTCGCGGACGCGCGGTTGACCGCGAACGTCGCGATGTTGCAGACCAACCAGACGTTCACGGGCGGGAAGGCATTTTCGGCCGCCCCGGCGTTCACGGCCGGCGGTACGCCGTTCACGGTGAGCAGCAGCACGCTGGTAACCAACCTGAACGCCGATTCGATCGACGGTCTGGACTCGACTGCGTTCCTCCAGGCGGTTCCCAACCCGCTTACGTTGAGCGGCACGAGCGCGACGCACATCATCCGTGGCGAGAACGCCAGCAACACCAGCCAGACGACCGGCGTAACCGGCGTGTCCACCGGCACGGGCGGCGGGCTGGGCGTGTTTGGCCAACAGCGCGGCGGGTCCGGTTGGTTCCCGACCACGGGGGCGGGCGTGTTTGGAACCTCCAACAGCAGCTTCGGCGTGGCCGGTTTCAGCAGCACCGGCGACGGCATGTGGGCCATGTCGTTTGGAACTTCCGGCGCCACGCACGGTCTGACCGCCGAAAGCAAGAGCACGTCCGGCGTCGGCGTGAAGGGCGCGGCCACGGCCACGAGCGGCGTCAACTACGGCGGGCGATTCGAGAGCAGCAGCACCAGCGGGTTCGGCGCTTTTGCGCGGGCGAGCGCGACCAGCGGCGACACCTTTGGCCTGTGGGGCCAGAGCGACAGCACGAGCGGCTTCGGCGTGTTCGGTGACGAGACCGCGACCAGCGGAACCACATACGGTGTCTATGGCCGGACCGCCAGCCCGAGCGGGCGCGGCGTGTTTGGCTATGCGAGCGCGGCCGGGGGGGCACCCTACGGCGGGTACTTCCAAACCCAGAGCACCGGCGGGTACGGCGCATTCGGATACGCGACCGCGACCAGCGGGACCACCTACGGCCTGTTCGGGCAGAGCGACAGCACGACCGGGCGCGGCGTGTATGGCCTGGCGAGCGCCGCAAGCGGAACCAACTACGGCGGGTACTTCGAGAGCGACAGCAACCAGGGGACCGGGGTCTTCGCCTCCGGCGGCACCCGCGGCGGAGCGTTTGAGGCTGCCAGCACTTCCGGGGTCGCGGTCTCCGGCACCGCCACGGCCGCCAGCAGCGCCACGTATGGCGTGAAAGGCAATGCGGGATCGAGCTCTTCGGGGATTGGCGTCTACGGCGCCGGCGGGGCCCTCGGCGTGCAGGGCTACAGCGATTCCGGGATCGCCGTCCTAGGGCAGGCGGGCTCGACCGGCACCGGCGCCATCGGTGGATCCTTCGAGAGCTGGAGCCCTTCCGGGCGCGGCGTCACGGGCTGGGCCAGCGCCACCAGCAGCACCACTTACGGCGGGTACTTCGGCACGCCCAGTACGGGCGGGTATGGGGTGTACGGCACCGCCACGGCCACCAGCGGCACTACCTACGGCGGACGGTTTGAGAGCGCCAGCCCGGACGGGTCCGGGGTATACGGCCGGGCGAGCGCGAGCAGCGGCCTCGCCTACGGCGTCTACGGGTATAGCGCCAGCTCGATCGGGCGCGGCGTTTATGGCATCGCCATCGCCACCGGCGCGAGCGACACGCCGTACGGCGTGCGCGGGTCTTGCAGCACGGCGACGCTCGGGTATGGCGTCTACGCCGTCGGCGACATGGGTTGCAGTGGCAATAAGCCCTTCCGCATCGATCACCCCCAGGACCCGGAGAACAAGTACCTCCTGCACTATGCGGCCGAGTCGCCGGAAGTCATCAATTTCTATCGCGGCACGGTGACGCTCGATGCGCGCGGCGAGGCGGCGGTCGAGCTGCCGCCCTACTTCGGCATGATCAACACGTCCCCGAGTTATCAACTGACGGCGGTGGGCGCACCGATGCCGATGCTACACGTGGCGGCGGAGATCAGCGAGGAGGCGCTGGCGGCGGGCGCGCAGGCCGGTCCGGGCGACGCGCCGCCGACCTGCTCGTTCCGCATTGCCGGTGGCACGCCGGGCGGCAAGGTCTCCTGGCGCGTTGAAGCCGTACGCAACGACCTGCGGAATCGCCTGCACGGCGCGCCGGTCGAGTGCGAGAAGCTCGGCCCCGAGCGCGACAAGTATCAGCACCCCGAGTACTACGGCCAGCCGGCGGAGATGGGCATGGACTGCCAGCCCGAGCGTGCCCCCGCGCCGGCGGAGGAGTCTGAAGCAGAACGCGCAGCGCAATCAGAGCCGCGAAGCGTAAGCGAGCGGAATCAGAGCCGCGAAGCGTAAGCGAG
>CAYMXT010000244.1:0-5505 GCA_964394415.1 uncultured Planctomycetales bacterium | reverse complement strand
CGAACCTTGTCCGCGGCATGAAGCTCGCCGGCGGTGCCGCGCTCGGGCTCGCCGGCGTGATCTGCGGCGGGCTCGCGGTCGCGTTCAAACAGGGCGTGACGTCGCTGCAGGAACACGAGAAAGCGAACGCGCGGACGCTCTCGGTTATCAAGTCGACCGGCGGCGCGGCGAAAGTGACAGGGGACCGCGAAGCTCCGCTTTGCGGTACGTTCGCGACCCCCGACGACGCCGTCCAGGCGTTTTGCCGCCGCTTACAGCCCGTGAACCGCGAGACCGTGCCGCTCCACGCGGCGACCGGCCGCATCCTGGCGGAGTCCATCGTCGCCGACCGCGACAGTCCGCCGTGCGATGTCAGTGCGATGGACGGCTACGCCGTGCGGCTAACGGACCTGGCCGCCGGCACGCTCGAGATCGCCGGCGAAGTCGCGGTCGGCCGCGCACCGCCCGTGTTGCCGCCCGGCAAGACGCTGCGGATTGTCACCGGTGCGCCGGTGCCGTCGGATGCCGAGGCGGTGATTCCGCGCGAAGATGTAGACGAACAACCCACCCACATCGTCCTGCATCCCCTCGCGAAGCCGATCGCCACGGGCATGCATATCCGGCGGCACGGCGAGAACCTCCTCGGCGGCCAGTTGCTCCTATCTCCCGGAAATTTGCTTCACGCCGGCAGTGCAGCCGCTGTTGCGAACTTCGGCGCGGCGGAGGTCGCGGTGTACCGGCGTGTCCGTGTGGGCATTCTGAACACCGGCAGCGAGCTGGTGCCGGTCGACGCCCCGGCGACGCCCTGGCAAATCCGCGACGCGAACGGGCCGGGGCTGCGCGCTCTGCTGTCCACCTCCCCCTGGCTCGACGTTCAACCGCCGGTCCACGCGCGCGACGAGTTCGACGTAATCCTCGCGAAACTCGCCGACCTGCTGGACGTCTGTGACGCCGTGCTGCTCACGGGCGGCGTCTCGGCGGGGCAGTACGACTTCGTGCCCGACGTGATCGAGGCTCTCGGCGGCACGACCGTGTTTCACCGCCTGCCGATCCGCCCGGGCGCACCGCTGCTCGGGGCCGTGCGCCCGCGCGGCCAAGCCATCTTCGGGTTACCCGGGAACCCGGTATCTGTACTTGTCACGGCGCGACGTTTCGCGATGCCGGCCCTGCGGACGCTGGCGGGATTCAGTACGCCTATGCCTCCGCAACCGTCGGTTGAACTCGCCAACGCCGACGGTGCGACGCTGCGGTTGTGGTGGTACCGCCTCGTTCGACTCGCGGCCCCCGGACGTGCTGAACTCGTACCCACCCGCGGCTCTGGCGATCTCGTTTCGCAGGCCCGCGCCGACGGCTTCGTCGAAGTCCGCCCGCACGCCGGCGGGCCGGGGCCGTGGCCGTACTACTCATGGAGTCTGTGAGATGTGCGCGGCCCGCCGCTCGCGTTCGCTGTCCCACGTTGACGCCGCGGGCCTCGCGCGCATGGTCGATGTCGGCTCGAAACCCGTGACCCGCCGCCGGGCGATCGCGGAAGGCTGCGTCCGCGTCTCCGCCGCGCTGGCCGTGGAAATCAAAGCAAACTCACTCAAAAAGGGTAATCTGCTCGAAGTGGCCCGTCTGGCCGGCGTGCAGGCCGCCAAACGCACCGGCGAGCTGATTCCGCTGTGTCACCCGCTGCCCGTTGACTTCGCGAACGTCGCGGCCCGCCTCGACGGCCGCGTCGTTCGGTTGCGGGCCGAAGTCGCCTGCGAAGGCAAGACTGGCGTTGAAATGGAGGCCCTGACCGCCGTCGCGGTCGCCGCGCTCACCGTGATCGACATGGGCAAGGCCGTCGATCCTGGTATGGTGATCGAGGGTATCCGCCTGCTCGAGAAGACCGGCGGTCGCAGTGACTACCGTTGCCCTACTGGTGGTAGTACAGACTCTCCAGCACGTATGGGTCTTTCATCGGCACCGGGGCCGCGCCGCGCAGCACGCGGAAGAACAGCAGCACAAACGCCGCGATCGCGCCGGCCATAATCCCGAGTTCCCACACGCCGAAGCTCGGCTGCCCCCCCACCGCGTCCGGGAAGATCATCACGTACAAATCCAGCCAGCGGCCGAGCAGCACCACCACGGCGACGCGCACCATCGTGGCGGGGTTGCGCTTGGCCTTGCGTGATAGCAGGGCGAAAAACGGCACAACCCAGTTCAGGAACAGGTTGGCGACGAGCAAGGGTGCCCACGCGCCCTCCTGTCGTCGGATAAAGTAGCCCGTTTCCTCCGGCCAGTTAACATACCAGATCAGCATGTACTGGCTGAACCAGATGTACATCCAGAACGTGCAGAAGCCGAACAGCAGCTTGCCCAGGTCGTGCAACTGGTCTTCCGTCAGGATGCTGCGAAACGGTCCCATCCGCCGCAGAGCGATGGACAGGATAATGATGATCGCCAGAGCGCTTTCAAACGCGCCGGCGAAGTTGTAGATTCCGAAGATCGTGCTGTACCAGTGGGGGTCCAGCGACATGATCCAGTCAAACGCAGCCGGCCAGAACGTGAGCGCAAATCCAACCATGAACACCGCCCCCAGGCGCACGTTCCGGTGGGTGTACTTCAAGTCGCCACTGGCATCCTGCGCCCGCGACGCCCGCACCATCGCCCAGGCCAACAGCGCCCAGACCGCGAGGTACAACGCGGCCCGCCCCAGAAAGAACGACCGTTCCAGCCACAAGCCCTTGAAGCCGGTCAAGGCGTGCGCCAGCTCGGCATCCGGCTTGATCCAAGGGTAGATGTAGGGCGCGCCGACCAGCAACACCAACGCGAGGCCGGCCCCGCCCAGCAGCAAGCTACTGCACATGCTCTCCGGCACCCGTCGGATGGCCGTCGCCCAGCCCGCCGCTGACAGGTGGTTCAGCGCCAGAAAGAAGGTGGCTCCCAGCCCGACGCCCACCAGGCCATAGCTCACCAGCAGCAGGTTCGCCCAACCGCGCCGCGGCGCGACCACGCACGCTCCCACCAACGTCGCCGCACCGATGACCACGAGCGCCACCAGCAGCCGGCGCACACCCTCGGACACACGAAGGTCGAACTGCCGCTCAAACATGGCTATGGAACTCCGCTCGGTTGCGTGGCGGCGGCCGGCTGGCTCGCCGCCGCGGCGGCCTTGGCCTGCAAGCTCCGCACGTACGCGATGGCCCGCCAGCGGTCCTCGCGGCCGACCTGGCCCGCGTGCCCCGGCATGTTGCCTTGGCCGTACGTGATCACGTGGAACATCTGGCCGTCCTTCATCTGCATGGCACGCTCCGCCAGCAGCGACGGCGGCGGCGGGAAGCCGCGCTTCGCGACGGTACCATCCCCCAAACCCGTAGGCCCGTGGCAGTGCTGGCAAAAACCGGTGTACACGAACGCCCCACGCTGCACGACGACGGGATCGTCGAGCGCCAGCGGGCTCTTCAGCTCAGCCCCCGCGCGCTCCGCTTCTTGTGTCGTGGGTGCGAAGTGCAACGGCTTCGCGTCGCGTGCAATCGTCCCGGCGACGGGGTCACGCAACGTCTTGCCATCGGCGAAGTTCGTGTTCTCGCTGTACGCACCCGACGCCGGCCCGTGGGCCATGTCCGGGGCGAATTCCAGGTTCGGCCGCGTGAAATCGCGCCGGGCGACGAAGATCAGCCCCAAACCTCCGACCAGCACGACCACTAACAGGCCATTCAATACCCGCAGGGACATCAGTGCGGCTCCTGTTCGATGCGTTCCTCAACGTGTACCGCATTATAGGAGACCAGCAGTTGCCGCACGCGCTCCAAGTCAAACGAGGCGTCGGTCTCATCCAGCACCAGCGCGAACTTGTCATCCGTCACGCCCGCACACGGCAGCTTCGCCTTGCGGCCCGGCACCAGCCCACGCCCGATCAGGAATGCAAACACCGTGCTCAGACCCGCGCACAAGACCATGACCTCAAACGTCACCGGTACGAACGCCGGCAGGCTGTTCCACGGCTTACCGCCCACGTTGATCGGCCAGGCCTGCGCCGTAGTCCAGAACTCAAACCACACCTTAAACGTCGCCCCTGCCAACGCGAGCGCCAGGCAGACCCACGGCAGCCGCGACGGCCGCAGGCCCATCGCCTGGTCCAGTCCGTGGACCGCGTACGGCGTGTAGACATCCGCGATCGTCAGGCCGCTCTGACGGGCCGCCCGCGTGACGCCGAGGATGTCCTCCTCGCGCTCAAATATGCCCAGCAGGTACCGGCGATTCATGTTCGGCATGGTGCGGCTTTCTTCCATAACTCAACACCCCCTTGATCTCGGCCATCGCAATCACGGGCACAAACCGGCAGAACAGCAGAAAACACGTCAGGAACAGCCCGAAGCTGCCGACGAACGTCGTGATTTCGATCAGCGTCGGGGTATAGTCCGCCCAACTCGACGGCAGGTAGTCGCGGTGCAGCGACGTCACGATAATGACGAAGCGCTCAAACCACATGCCCACGTTGATCAGCAGCGAGATGCCGAACACCAACAACATATTGCTCCGCACCCATTTGAACCACAGAACTTGCGGAACAAGTACATTGCACCCCACCATCATCCAGTACGACCAGCCGAACGGGCCGAAGGCGCGATTGAGGAACGCGAACTGTTCGTACTGGTTGCCGGAATACGCCGCGCAGAAGAACTCCGTCATATACGCCGTCGCCACGATCCCGCTGGTTGCGATAATGAGCTTGCACATCACCCCGACGTGCCGCGCGGTGACATACTCTTCCAGCCGCATGGTCTTGCGAGCCACCAGCATCAGGGTCAGCACCATCGCCAGACCAGAAAAGATCGCCCCCGCCACGAAGTACGGCGGAAAGATCGTCGCGTGCCAGCCGGGGATCACGGATGTGGCAAAATCCCAGCTCACGATCGTGTGTACGGAAACGACCAGCGGCGTCGCCAGCCCGGCGAGCAGCAGGTACACGACCTCGTAGTGCAGCCAAGTCCGGTACGATCCATTCCAGCCGAGGCTGAACAGCGCCATGATCCGCTTGCGTAGGCCCGCCTTCGCCCGGTCACGGATCGCCGCTAAATCGGGGATCAGGCCGACATACCAGAAGACCAGCGAGATTGTGAAGTACGTTGAGATGGCGAAAAAGTCCCACACCAGCGGCGAGCGGAAGTTGATCCACAGCGTCCCGCGCGTGTTCGGATACGGGGCCATCCAGAACGCCAGCCACGGCCGCCCCATGTGAATCAGGGGGTAAATACCGGCGCACATGACCGCGAAGATCGTCATGGCCTCGGCGGCCCGGTTGACCGACGTGCGCCAGCGCTGCCGCAACAGAAACAGAATGGCCGAGATCAGCGTTCCGGCGTGGCCGATACCGATCCAGAACACGAAGTTCGTGATGTCGAACGCCCAGCCGACCGTGGTGTTCAGTCCCCAGGTGCCGACTCCCGTGGCGATTTCGTAGCCGATAGCCGCCATGCCGAGCGACAGCATGGAGAACGCCACCAGGAACGCCGCCCACCATGCCGCTCCGGGCCGCCGCTCCATCGGCCGGCACAC
>CAYMXT010000243.1:0-5506 GCA_964394415.1 uncultured Planctomycetales bacterium | reverse complement strand
GGCGGAGTATGGTGAGTGTCTGCTTCAGCTTCGGCGTTTTGAGCCGGCCGAGCCGGTCTTGACGCTGAGCTACGACGATTTTCGCGCGTCGCTCGGGGAGGACCACCAACTGACGGTGAACGCCGTGAAGCGTTTGGCCCGCATGTACATCATCTCCGGGCGGCCGGAGAAGGCGGAGAAGTGGACCGCGCTCCTGTCGCCGGCGACGCGTCCGACACAGTGACCATCGCGCCCTGAGCCGCGACCGCAAGGGAGGGAATCAAGCCGGCCCCCGCCGTTGCCTGGTTGGCGGCGGTGGATCGCTCCCTTGCGGTCGCGGCTCGGATGCGCACCGGCCGGAGGCCGATGCTCCCCCGCGTCGCGACTCCGAAGCGGCCCGCGCGGCGCGCGAACGCATGAACACTGGGTACAATCCCCCGTTCGAATGCCGACCCCAAGGAGATACCTCGTGATTCAGACCATACGCCGGCAAGCGCGGCACCTGTTGCTCTCCCTGCTCGTGGTGGCTGGCTGCGCCACGCCGCGGGCGTTTGACCCGCGCAGCTATCCCGCGGCGCGACGCGACGACACCGCCGACGTGCTGCACGGCGAGCGCATCGCTGACCCCTATCGCTGGCTCGAAGACGAGCAGAGCGCGGACACACAAGCCTGGATCAAGGCGCAGGACGAGCTGACAAGCAGGACGCTCGCGCCGCTGGCGCCGCTCCGCCGCGAACTGACGCGGGAGTATGAAGCCCTCTTCGGCGTCGACGACATGTCCGGTCTCGTGCCGTATCGGCAGCGGTTCTTCTTGTCACAGCGCGCCGCGGGCGACAACCACGCCAAGATCGCCGTGCGCGAGGGCGACGACCAGGCGCCGCCGCGCGTCGTGCTCAACCCCAACGAATTCAGCCCCGACGGCACGGTCGCGCTCGATTGGTGGTACCCGTCGCCCGACGGCCGGCTGATCGCGTATGGCAAGTCCGCCGGGGGCTCAGAGAAGAGCACGCTCTACATCCGCGACGTGCAGACCGGGGGCGACCTGCCGGACGTGATCCCGTACACGCAATACTGCTCGGTCGCGTGGAACGCCGCCGGCACGGGCTTCTTCTACAACCGCTCGCCGGACCCGAACACGGTGCCCAAAGGCGACGAGAACTTCTACATCCGCGCCTATTACCACCAGCTCGGCACGGACTACTCGCAGGACCGGTATCTCTGGGGCGAGGGTCGCCCGAAGGACGAAGAGCCGGCCCCGTACACGTCCAGCGACGAGAAGTGGATGCTGCTCAGCGCGTCGCGCGACCCGGCGAAAAACGATCTCTACTTCGCCCCGCTCGACGCGGGCACGCCGCTGACGCCGCTCGCGGTGGACCTGCCGGCCCTGACGAGCGCGGACATCCTGGACGGCCGCCTGTTCATCCGCACCAACCACCAGGCGCCGCGCTACCGCATCTGCACGACGACAATTGACCAACCCGGCCCGGACCACTGGCGCGACCTGATCCACGAACAGACGGGCGTCATCGACAGCTTCGGCCTCGTCGATCGCAAGCTGGTCGTCCACGTCACGGAGGACGTGCATTCCCGGCTGTTCGTGTACGACCTGGACGGCAAGCTGCTGGAAGAAGTCCCGCTGCCGGGCATCGGCACCATCACGAGCTATCGCTCCGGCACCGGCACGTTCTCCGGCTTCGCCGGGGCGCTCGACAACCCCAACGTCTATTTCCGCTTCTCGTCGTGGGCCATCGCCCCGGCGACGTACCGCTACAACCTGCGCACGCATCAGCTCGACAAGCTGCACCAGACCGCGTGCCCGCTCGACCTCACGCAGTTTGAGGGCCGCCAGCGCTGGTGTACATCCAGGGACGGCACGCGCATCCCGTTCTTCGTCGTCGCCCGCAAGGACATCCGCTTCGACGGGGACAACCCCACCCTCGTCTGGGGCTACGGCGGGTTCAACATCGGCTTCTTCCCCGAATTCCGCGCCAGCATCCTCCCGTTCGTCCAGCGCGGGGGCGTGTGGGTCTACGCGGCCATCCGCGGCGGCGGCGAATTTGGCAAGAGTTGGCACGAGGGCGGCCGGCGGGAGAACAAGCAGCATTGCTACGACGACTTCTACGCCGTCGCCGAGGAGCTGATCCGCCTGGGCTACACCAAGCCCGCGCGGCTCGCGTGCCAAGGCGGCAGCAACGGCGGGCTGCTGATCGGCGTCGCCGTGACGCAGCGCCCCGACTTGTATCAGGCCGCGGTCTCGCAGGTTCCGCTGCTGGACATGCTGCGTTTTCACAAGTTCGGCATGGGCGCCCAGTGGGTCCACGAGTACGGTGACCCCGACAACCCCGCCGAGTTCCCGTGGGTGCGGGCCTACTCGCCGTACCACAACGTGAAGGACGGCACGGATTATCCGGCAACCCTGGTCGTGACCGCGGAGGGCGACAACCGCGTCGCTACGGCACACGCCTTCAAGATGATCGCCCGGCTCCAGGCCGCCACGTCCGGCCACCGCCCGATCCTACTGCGCCTGGAGCGCAAAGCCGGCCACGGCGCCGGCAAGCCGCTGAACATGCGGATCGCTAACCTGAGCGAGGACTGGGCGTTTGTGATGTGGCAGCTCGGCCTGGCCCCGTGACGGCGGGTGTGGGCCGGGGCCGTCTGGTGGGCGTGGCGTGAGGTTGCCGGGAGGGTGTGGGCTGACGCCGCCCGGCGGGTGTGGGCGCGGGCGAGCGGTGCTCCGAACCGCGACCGTCAGGGGAGCATGGGCCTCTGGCCCGTGCGGAGCCGGGCCGCTGCCGGCCGCTCCCTCACGGTCGCGGTTCGGACCGCGGTACTGCCCCGGGCGCTACTGCCCGCTCAGAGCGGCGACAAAGCAGTTGATGTCGGCGAAATCGACGAAGCCGTTCTCGTTGCAGTCGCCGTTGTAGTAGTCGCAGCACGGGTACTCGGCTACGTAGGCGTCATGATCACTCAGCGCGAGGACAAACGGGTTGATGTCGTTGAAGTCCACGACGCCGTCACAGTTCATATCGCACAACAGCGGCCACAGGCCGAGACCGTGGAATCCGCCGGCGGAGATGGCTCGGAAGCGAGCGTTCGGCGGCGGCACGTTGAGCTGGCCGTTGCCGTTGTATCCCCATCCGACAATCGAGCCGTCAGACTTCAGGCCGAGGCTGAAACCCTTGTTGAACGCGCCGCCCCCGGCGATGGCTACGAACTCCGCGTTCGGCGGCGGAACGGTGCATTGGCCGTAGTCGTTCCGCCCCCACGCGACGATCGAACCATCGGCCTTGAGTCCCAGGCTGTGTTCTTCACCGCCGGCCATGGCAACGAAGCTCGTGTTTGGTGACGGAACGTTGCACTGACCATAGAGGTTCCACCCCCAGGCTTCGATCGAGCCATCGGCCCTCAGTCCCAGACTGTGCCTTCCACCGGCCGCGACGGCAATGAAGTCCGTATTGGGTGCTGGAACGTTGCACTGGCCCTCCGTGTTGCGGCCCCACGCCCGGATCGATCCGTCAGACTTCAGACCCAGGCTGTGGTACGCCCCGCCGCCGACAGCCATGAACCCGCTGTTGGGTGCCGGGACGTCGCATTCGCCGTAGGAGCAAGTGCCCCATGCCACGATTGAGCCGTCGGCCTTCAGGCCGAGAGTATGCGTGTAACCCGCCGCGATGGCCACGAACTCCGCATTCGGCGGGGGCACGTTGAGCTGGCCAGTGGAGTTGTCTCCCCACGGCACAATCGAACCGTCGGCCTTCAACCCAACGCTGTGCCACTCACCGGCGCCGATGGCGACGAAGTCGCTGTTCAGTTCCGGCACGTCGCATTGCCCTCGCGAGTTGTCTCCCCACGCGATTACTTCACCGGGGACGGGATCGCACGCAGCCGCCTGCGAGACGACGATGTTGTCGAAGCGCGCGACGCCCGTGGCACCCGGCGCGTAGGAGTCTGCGACGGTGCTGAATGCCACGCGATCGATGCCGGCGAAATCAGCCGTGATGAACAACGTGGACTGCGCCACCAGCGCACCTGTGTCGCGTTCCCTGACGGCGGCCGACAGCGCTGCGCTATCCGGGCTCCATTCCACCGTCGCGCGATACCACATGCCGACGTTGAAATGGCCCATATGCTCCCCCTCGCAGTCCGTTCCCCAGCAGCCGTGAAAGTCGATCCAGTAGCCCCCGTCAGCCAAGTTGAAGTCCAGCACGATGATCGTCGTGGGCAACTGAGTTCTTAGCGAGCTGTCGACCAACATCAGGCGTCCGTTTCCGGCCCAACTGTATTGAACGGGGTAGATGTCGTATTCGACTCTCCACGCGCGCCCGCCCTGAAGCCCGGGAACAAGTCGGTACGCGTAATCCTCCGCGCCATCGATCTGGATGCTGCGGTAGGTTTGCGTGTCCGATTCCCAGTAGTAGTGCTGCGGGCTGTTGGTCACCCACCCTGGGTCGGACGCGAAATCGGTTTGATAGACCACGTCCCAGGTTTGAGCGTACGCCGCCGTGGCCGCCACTATGAGGCCG
This sequence comes from uncultured Planctomycetales bacterium, assembly GCA_964394415.1. GTDB lineage: Bacteria > Planctomycetota > Phycisphaerae > UBA1845 > Fen-1342 > JAGVEP01. The sequence continues at coordinate 1,004 of CAYMXT010000243.1, read as the reverse complement.
AGCGAAATCACCATCCATCTGCGAAGACCGTGCGTTGTGTACATGTCGTGTTCCTCCTTCGAAAACAGGTGTCTCTCACGGGACCGCTGGCCCGAGGCACATAGCTCGAGCCGGCACAGTCCTGGCGGTCGCGCGTCGCAACGCCGCGGCGTTGTCCCGGGGCCGGCTGCGCTCGTGCGTCGCGTGCCGCGGGCTGTGCCTTCAGAGAAACAAACGCCAACCGCGGCCGCCGAGCGCAGCAGAATCCGCCGAATCCGCAGATGGACAATTCGCAGATGACGCGACGGACGATCCGCAGATGACGCAGATGGACGCAGATGAGAATGGGGTCGGGGGCTCGGGGCTCGGGGTTCGGGGCTCGGGACTCGGGATACGGGACACGGGATCCGGGACTCGGGACTGGGAGCCGGATCCCGCGCCCCCGATCCCGAGTCCCGGATCCCCGATTGACTCGGGCCAGGCGATCGAGATACGATCAAGCCTGTCCGAATCGGACCGCTGAGGGCGAGTCACATGTTGCCGCCGCCGGGGCAACCGGGAAACCCGATCACTGCGCTGCTCACCGCCGCGGGCCAGGGCGACGCCACGGCCCGGGATCGGTTGTGGACCGTCGTGTACGACGAGCTGCACCGCGTCGCCCGGCGGCAGCTCGCCGGCGACGGCCGGCACGGGGCGCTCCAGCCGACCACGCTCGTCCACGAGGTCTACCTGCGCCTGTTCGGCAACGATCACGCGAGCTGGAACAACCGGCGGCATTTCTTCGCCGCCGCCGCCCGGACGATGCGCTCCATCCGCGTGGATGACGTACGTAGGAAGGGACGCCAGAAGCGCGGCGGCGGACGGCCGGCCATGCCCCTGGCGGACTGCGCGGCGGGCGAGGCGCGGCAGGTGTGGGGCGGCGTGGACGGCGCCGCCGCGGACGATGAGGACGCCGGCATGTTGCTCGCCGTCGACGCCGCGCTGACGAGGCGGGAGCGCAGCGACCCGCGGAAGGCGGAGATCGT
>CAYMXT010000242.1:0-5540 GCA_964394415.1 uncultured Planctomycetales bacterium | reverse complement strand
CCGGCGTAAAGCCCGAGATCGTCGAGCAGATACGCTTGGTCGATCGTCTGGGCGAGGCCCGCGCCCGCCTGGTCGCGGACCCAGCGGCACAGCTTCTCGTTGGCCATCTCGAACTCGTCCACGGCGGTCAGGAACTGTGCGACCGGACGGCTGTGCCCGGCGACGACGCGGTTGACCAGCGCGCGATACTGGTGCTCACGGTGCAGAACGCGAAGCGCCCGGACCGCTTGGCGGACATCGTCGGCCGCGGGCTGCGTTTGCGGCGGGGGCGGGGTGCGCGTGCAGGCGCTGAGCAGCAGCAGCGCGATCGGGATCAGGCCCACAATTGTGCAGCACAGACGATTCGTCTGTGCGACGGTGGGCAGCGCGGCGCTCTGCACCGGCGTCCGATCGCAACCGCAACGGCCCGTGCAGGTGCCGGCCGCTACCATGATCCCGGCCGGTTCAAAACGAGTAGCTTGCGTTCGGTCATTTCCTCGATGGCGTAGCGCACGCCTTCGCGGCCCTGGCCGCTTTCCTTGACGCCGCCGTAGGGCATACTGTCCACGCGGAAACTCGGCACATCGTTGATGACCACGCCGCCAACGTCCAGCTCCTCGTACGCCCGAAACGCATGGTGCAGGTCGCGCGTGAACACGCCGCACTGGAGGCCATAGCGACTGTCATTGGCCACGCGGAGGGCTTCGTCGAAACTGTCGAATGGCTGAAGCGTGGCGACCGGGCCAAAGGCCTCGACACAACTGACCTTCTGCCGCGGGTTGACGTCTTCGAGGTACGTTGCGTCAAAGAACGCGCCCTTCCGCCGTCCGCCGCAGAGCACCCGTGCCCCGGCCGCGGCGGCTTCATGAACCCATTGCTCCATCCGAACCGCGTCCGGCTCGCTGATCAGCGGCCCCAGAAACGTCTGCTCATCCAGCGGATCACCGGCGGTGAGCTGCACCGCACGGGCCACCAGTCGCGCCCGCAGCCCGTCGTAGACCGCGCGGTGCGCCAGCACGCGCTGCACGCTGATGCAGCTCTGCCCGGACTGATAAAACGCCCCAAACGTGATTCGCTCGGCGGCGTGATCAAGGTCGGCATCCCGATCGACGACGCACGCCGCGTTGCCGCCGAGTTCCAGCGTCACGCGCTTCTGACCCGCCCGCGCCTTCAGACCCCAGCCGACCTCGGGCGAACCCGTGAAGCTCAGCAACTTGATCCGCTCGTCGGTCACCAGCGGCTCAGCGCCCGCCGCGGCACACGGAAGAATCGAAAACGCCCCCGGCGGAAGCCCGGCTTCGGCCAGAATCGCGCCCAGCACGAGCGCGCTGACCGGCGTCGCCGACGCGGGCTTCAACACCCACGGGCAACCCGCCGCAATCGCCGGGGCCACCTTGTGCGCCATCAGGTTCAGCGGGAAGTTGAACGGCGTGATGAACGCGCACGGCCCCAGCGGAAATCGCCGCACGATCGCCTGGTATCCGGTCGTCCGCGGGCTGATGTCGAGCGGGAGCCACTCGCCTGCGGTCCGCACGGCCTCTTCGGCGGCGATGCGGAACGTGTCGCTCAGCCGCGCGACCTCGCCGCGGGCGTCGCGGATGGGCTTGCCGACTTCGATGGCCAGGATGCGGGCCAGTTCTTCGTGCCGTTCCTGCACGCGGCGAACGACATGGCAGAGCACGGCTTGGCGTTCGTGGCCCGGCATTCGGCGGGTCGCAGCGAAGGCGCCGTGTGCGGCCGCGACCGCCTGTGCGACCAGCTCACGATCGGCCAGCGCGACGTGCGTCGCGACCGCCCCCGTGTACTTGTTTGTGACGGCCAGCTCCGCCCCCGTCTCGTGCGGCCGCCCGGCGAGCCAGCAGGGGTAGTGGTCGCGCAACATGCCGTGGACCGCCGAACCAGGAGACGCGACCTACTGCTTCTTCTCTCCCCCGGATCGCGCAGGCGCGGGCTTCTTGGCCAGCTTCGCGACGGAATCGGGCAGCGCGAAACGCTCCTCGGGAACCTCCACGTTCACCTCGATCGATGTCCAGGTCATCGTCATGACTTCCTTCTGGGGCCCCGCGGTCATGGTCCGTACGATCTTGAAGGCGAACTTGACGTCGCCGACCTCGCGGTAGTCGTCGAGAATGGTCTCGGTGTGAGCTTCACCCTGCGGCCCTTTTGTCGTCGCCTCGGTCTTGTACAGCAGGCCGGTCCTCCGATCGTAGAACCGGTGCTCGGTCTCGCCGCCCTTGTCGGTCACGGCGACTTTGTAACACGAGTGCCCGTCAATCGTTTCCTTCCCCAGGCACTCCGGATTGTCGTAGTAGTCGCGCCAATTAAGGAGCGCGAGGAAATCGGCCTGCTCCGCGGCATCCTTCGCGTCGTCCCCCTGCCGGAGACGGGGTTTGCCGCCCTCAATGATCCAAAGCACCTCCGAGTCACACCCCCACTCGAGCTTGCCAGCCGCACCCATGTCGTTGATGGCGCGGAGCTTGTTCGGAGGGGCGGCGTACCGCTCCAGCTTACCCTTGACGTTCTGCCCGCCGACCGCGATCTCCATCGTGCCCTTCGATACGCGTGAGGTAAGCGCCTCCCACGCCGCCTTGCCGCCGCGGGCGTCAATCGTCTTGTCGAGAATCCGCTCCCCGGTCGGCAGCCGCACGGGCTGGTCGTCCTTCACCTCTTGCGCCCCGGCCGGCGCGAAACCGCTCGCCCAGAGCAGCGTCAGTCCGACTGCGGGCAGAGCAAAGCCGCGCGACCGCCACGGATGTGCATGTCGCATGTGTCGTCTCCTCAAACCCCGCTTGCTACGCGACCACTCGCCTTTCGTCAAGCGCCGTCCTCTGCGCCCAGCAACGCCACGAACAGGCCATTGTCGGCGAGGTCCACGTCGCCCTCGCCGTCGTCGCAGTTCACGGGGGTATGCTGGCAGGTGCCATGCACACACGCGTCGATCGTACCCGGATCGCCGTCATCGCACGTCCAGCGGTACGCGCAGTCGGCGTTGCGGCACAGATCCCGCGTGCAGTCGTTGCCGTCGTCGCGGTCAGCGCTGGGCTTGCTGCTCGGCCTCGCGCGCCTCTCTTTCACGGCGCATCTGGTCGGCGAGCTCCTTCAAGAGCTTCAGCTTGGCTTGCAATTCGTTGGGGTCCATGGCGGGCACCGTGGTTGGGCGGGGATTCGCCGCGGCCGGGCGATCAGTAAACCAGCGCTGCACAGGACGACCGTCAAAGCGCCGTACATTCGCGGCGCGCATGGGCTCCACATCGAGAACGAACGACGTGCCGTCGGTGTGAACAACGAGATACAACGCCCATTCATGGCGCAACGGCGTCTCATCCGGCCCGAACTGCGCCTCCCAAGCTGGCCTGTCGGCACAACGCACAGCGACGCGATGACCGTACGGCATCGACTCAGCCTCCAGAATGCAGTAATTCAAGAGCCGGGCCGAGTCGTTCAGGAGCCGGCTCAGGAATTCCTGGACGCGCGCCACGGCTTGCTCAGCAGTCAGCGGTCCACGAGAGCTTGGCTGCACGGGTTCCACCGACAGTCGGATGAGTTCCTGTGCCGCGATGTACTGGAAATGGTACGCCGACGTCGACCACCGCGCGCACATGAGGTCTTGGCCATCTTGGGAGATGGCGGCCGTGAATCGCTCACGGTATTTGCCTTCGAGCATTCGCACCTCCGGGTTTGGAGACGCTTGCTCCTGTGGCACAATGGTCTTTCCATCTGCGCCGCGCTGGAGGCTTGGTGGAGTCGCAAAGGGCCGGTACTCTGGCGCAAGCAGCTTCCTCAACCATATTACGGCCTGAGCCCGCCCAGATTCAGTGGGCAGACCGCATGCACCCTCCTGGTCCGTATTGCTGGGCCAGCCGATCCGTGGCAATGATAGCTTCTCCGCGAAGCTCGGCGCCAGGACGGTGCTGCCTGGCGGCGGGACTTCCGCGGGCTGCGCACGCCCCAGGGAAATCGCACAGCCGAGCAAGATGCCGACCAGCGCGATGCGCATCGCCCCGCGCACGGTTGCGATTCTGCCGGACATTTCGTGTCTCCTTAATCGCAGTCCACCCATGAGGGCAGGGGCTCCACGGGCTTGTCGGGACAGAGGGGCTGATTGGGGTCGCCCTGCCACCAGACCTGCGGCCCATTGTTGTCCATCCACCAGCACAGGACCTGGCAAGCATGGTCAACTTCAGCCGCGTATCCGCCCAGAAGCCAGCGGTCCTCATACTTGAAGCAGCACTCAAAGTTATGGTAAACCGAGCCGTCGTAAAGCACCAAGTCGGTCTGGCGTCCCGTCGAAGGGCAAACCCACTTGTACTGCCCGCTGGCCAGGCACGAGGGGTTGCCAAAGGTCTCAGGAATTCCATAGACCTTGACGACGGACGAGGCGTCGATTGGAAGACCAAGGTAATTGAGGGAGGCGTCAGCCAGCACCAAGGACAGTGCTTCGCAGTCACCGCCGCCGGGGTCAAGGGCCTCCCACACGTGATCTCGATACTCGCCACTCATGTGGGGTACAAGATAGCCGTGCAGGCTTCGGACGATTTCAAGGGGACCGGTGCTGCCACCGGCACACGACGTGGCCCAATCAACGCGCTTGGCTGAGGTTCCGGTCGCGCCGGCATACAAGAGGAACAGGTTGTGAGCCGTACTCCCGATCGACTGCCAGGGACCCTGCGCGTCGTACATGACTGTCCACGTCACGGCGAGGCTGCTTTTCATCACCGCATTCGCGAGCGTGCCTTGCACCGGCGCGCCCAGGCTCAGCACCACCTCCGTGCCGTCCAGCGTGACACCCTCCGCCAGCCACACCGGGTCACCGCCGCCGCTGCCCAAAGCGCCGATCGCCACCGTGCGGGGACAGCCGCCCTCCGTGAGGGCAAGTTTGACGGTCACGCTCGGAGGCGACCCGCGGACGTAACAAATCGGGTCGGACTTCGGCGGGTCGTATACCCAAACCGGGTCCACAATGACCGTGTCCGGCTCCACGCCATACAGGTCGTTCTCGTATCCGTCGCTGCCCACTTTCGCGAGGGCCTGATCGCCGCTGAACGACACCTCCAGGACTTGCAGCACCCGCTTTTCCTCGTCGCAAACGTCGCCGATGCCGTTGCCGTCGCAGTCCGCCTGATCTGGGTTCGGGTCGTCCGGGCAGTTATCGCACCCGTCGGCGACGCCGTCGCCGTCGCGATCCGGTGAAGTGTGTACACACTCCCCGGTCGCCGAGTTGCAGGAATCACTCGTGCAAGGATCGCCGTCGTCGCAGTTCTTCTGCGTATGCTGGCAGTTGCCGCCGACGCACGTGTCCTCGGTACACGCATCGCCGTCGTCACAGTTCTTCGGCGTATGCTGGCACGTGCCCTCGACACACGCGTCGATCGTACACGGGTCGCCGTCATCGCACGTCCAGTGGTACGCGCAGTCGGCGTTGCGGCACAGATCCTGCGTGCAGTCGTTGCCGTCGTCGCAGCGGTTCACGTGGACACACTCGCCGTTGGCGCAGGAGTCATCCGTGCAGGGATCGCCGTCGTCGCAGTTCTTCGGCTGCGTTTCGCACTGCCCACCCACAC
>CAYMXT010000241.1:1209-5542 GCA_964394415.1 uncultured Planctomycetales bacterium | reverse complement strand
GGTGAACGGGGAGCATCGGCGTCCCGCCGGTGCATGTGGAACACCGACATTCCCGATCGGTGAATTCACGCGTGCCGGGCCGGGGAGTGCTCCCGGCCCGGCACGCGGGGGAGCGCGGGCGTCTCGCCCGCCGCTCGAATGGACGGCTGACGGCTGACGGCTGACGGCTGATGGCTTCACCGACTCAGCAACGCCACGAGGCAGTTGATGTCGTCGAAATCGACGTATCCGTCGCCGGTGCAGTCGGCGTTGAGCCATTCACAATCTGGATACTGCTGCACGTACTGCGCGTGACTCTGAATCGCAAGCACGAACGGGTTGATGTCGTCGAAATCGATGACATAATCGCAGTTCAGGTCCGCGAGAAGCTGCCACGGCGGACCGAGCTCGAGATCAGCTCCGGGGACGCCGCTGCAAAGCTGCAATACCTGGCCGGTCGCTATGTCCACTTCCGCAGCCGCGCTGATCCCGCCCCACATGACCCAGAGTGATGTCTCGGATGCTCGCGTCAACCCCGAGATACCGGGTGGGTCAAACGAGGCTACGGCCCGTACATGGGAGGCGTCCGGAAGTTGGTACTCGTGGATGGCCGATGGTGCGCCACCTCCGACCGTAATGTAGAACTTGTCACCGGCAAAGGCGATGCCCCAGCCAATGCCGCCGCCCGGCGGGGGGAGAATCGTGCGTACGAGGTTGAAATCAGAGTCGTAGACGCGTCCAATCTCACTTCCAAGGGCGTACCGCGTAATGTAGATGAGGCCGTCGGGCCCGAATCCGATGCAATTCGCCTCAAACTCAGTGCCCCAGGTAAGGCGCTCAGTCTGCGTTCCATTCAAGTCCATCTCAATCAGCTTCTGTTGGGTACCCGACCCGCCGGTACGCGCGATGACGTAAAGCCTGTCGTTCCAGCGGCAGTACTCTACGTCGAGCAGATTATGGGGCGCGGTCACAGGATAGGATGCGATGCACCTACCGCGCGGACCCAGTTTCGTTATGGTCGAGGGCGTGTTGTCGGTCACCCATGCGTAGCCCTGATTGTCAAACGTCAGATAGCGCCCCGCACCGCCTTCGTGCCAGCCAGGGCAGTTGTAGGTCGCAAGGAACTGTCCGTCCGTCGGGTCGAACTGGTACAGGCCCGGGATGTGTTCGCTCGCAACGTAGAGGTGTTCGGTGGTGCTCGGGGCTACGCGCAAGCCGAGACTGTGGTTCGATAACGAGGCAATGGCCACGAAGTCCGCGTTGGGTGCGGGTACGTTGCACTCACCGTAGCTGTTGTTTCCCCACGCCACAATCGAGCCGTCTGCTTTGAGGCCGAGGCTGTGGAGCCAGCCTCCTGCGACCGCCACGAAGTCCGCATTCGGCGTAGGAACGCTGCACTGCCCGTAGTCTGCGCGGCCCCAGGCGACGATCGAACCATCGATCTTCAGGCCCAGGCTATGGTATGTACCTCCAGCGACAGCAACAAAGCCTGAATTGGGAGGTGGCACGTCGCACTGCCCATAAAGGTTGGACCCCCATGCCACGATTGACCCGTTGGCCGTCAGACCGAGACTGTGGAATCCGCCACCGGCCACGGCGACGAAACCGGTGTTGGGGGCTGGCACGTTGCTTTGACCATCGCCGTTCGCTCCCCAGGCGCTGACCGATCCGTCAGTCTTTAGTGCGAGGCTGTGTGAGTAGCCGGCTGCGATCGCGGCGAAATCGGCGTTCGGCGGTGGCACGTTGAGCTGCCCGTAGTCGTTGCGTCCCCACACGACGAGGGAGCCGTCAGACTTCAGACCGAGGTTGTGGTCGCCACCACCACTCGCGACGGCCACGAAGTCGCTGTTCGGAGAAGGCACGTTGCATTGGCCGTAGTCGTTTCGTCCCCACACGACGATGGACCCGTCGAGCTTCAAGCCGGCACTGTGGCCGCTCCCACCTGCGATCATGGAAAAGCCCTCGTTCGGCAGGGGGGGGGTGCATTGACCATTGGCGTTGTTTCCCCACGCCACGATCTGGCCGTCGAATGTTCGTATCGGATTGAAATTCTGGCCCATCAAACGGGGCGTGGCTTGCGAATTCGCTTCGGCACGGAAGCGAGGTGCAGCACCAGACCCCGCCACGGTGACGCCTGGTGCCGAAACCACTAGCCACGTCGCAAGCACTTCTGTAAAGTACATCTGGGATTTCGTCGACATTGTCCAAACCTCCTTCCGCCGGGCGCGTTCGCACGCCAGCAATCAAGAGCCCGTTCTCCCGGGCGAGACTCAGAGCCTTCGCGACGGCAACGCACCATCGCGTTTCCGGAATCCAGCGCTCGTGGGGCAGACTGCCCCTGTCGAACGACGAAAAGTGGTCCGCCCGGCGGACCCAAGTTGAGAATCGTCATCTGGCCGCCATGGCCAGCTCATTCCATACTTCAAACGCCCGGCGGAAGGCGGCCGCCTGGGCGGGCTCCATACGTTCGGTCAGGCGCTCCACGGCTTGCGCGACTTGCGCGAGCAGGCGGTGGCCCTGCTGGACCTCGTCCGCGCTGCGATTCAGGCGCACCAACGCCGCGCCGCGCAAGAGATCGTGCTCCATCCGCGGGAGCAGGCCGACGGGGATCTTGTTGAAGTCAGGCTCCCATGGACATTCCGCCGCGCCCGATACGGCGGCGGCGGCGTCCAGATAGGCCAGCGCCGCGGCATCGTCGTGGCGCAGGGCCGCGACGCGGGCGCTTTCGAGCGGCTCGAAGAAGTTCAGCCGCCATTCGTCGGTGAAGGCGTACGGGGGGATCGTGGCCAGGTCCGCCAGGATCGCGGCGGCGGCGGCGTAGTCGCCGGCGACGCGGCGGAGGCGGGCGGCGTTGTAGAGCACGACGCGCAGCCAGTTGATCGGACCGGCATCGGGCAGGAAGCCATGGTAACTAGCGCGAACCGTTCCATGCACAGCGGGGTCGGGACCGTAGCCCTGTTCCGGCGGGCGTTGGAAGTCAGGCGGCAGAGCGCGGTAGAGGGTCAACAGAGTGTCGACGTTGATGGGAGGGACGGCCGGGAATGGCGGGACGCCGTTGGCGGGCGGGACGCCCACCCCACTGGCCTGACAGATCCAGAAGAAGTAGCGGATGAGTTGGGTTTCCGCCTTGGCTTGCCATGCGCATGCTTCGGGCAGGCCGGCCGGCCCGTCCCGCAGGACCGGGAGCCAGCTCATGCTCGTGTAGGACGAGATCAGGTCGGTGCCGTACGCACCGCCGAGGACCATCGGCAGGTCCAGCTCATCGGGGTCTCCAACGTAGTCGCCCGACGCCCGAATCATCTCTTTTCGCACCCGGACGGACTCCAGGTGGGCAGTGCGCGCGGCGTCGTAGTCCCCCACCGCTTCGAGCGTCTCGGCCAGGTCGCTGAGGCAGACCATGTCCCAGTTGCCGACGCGCTGCCCGCTCGGGTTTTCGCCCGCGGCATACGCGATCGCGGCGTGGATTTCGGCCAGCGCTTCGTCCCAGTGGCCCAGCGCCCGGAGCGGGCGGTACACCTGGGTCCAGGCCTGCATGACGGCCTGAGAAGCACTGGCCTTGAAGGGATCTTCGCCACGCTGCACTAGCGCGTCGATCTCGGCGAGGTAGGCGTCGCGCTGGCGGCGGGCGGCTTCGATCATGGCCAGGCGCTCGTCGACGCTGCCGCAGTCGAGGTCGCGAACCCAGTCGGCGAGCAGGGACACAGGCTGATAGCCTGTGCTCCACCTCACCGGCTGAGAGCCGGTGCCCCACCCGTAGCGGCCGGGCTCCGCACCGGCCGGGTGCGAAGCAGAGCTTCGCGGTCCCCGCTCTGTCGGCCGACCGTCGGCGCCCCACCCGCATAGGATTCCAGGATCGTTCAGGCCCGCGCCCCGCGGCATCGGCTGGACCAGCGCGGCTTCGCAGCGCGCGTCCAGACTCGGTACCGCTGGCAAGCGCACGGCCGCCACGCGGCTGCGGAACGCCGGTGAGACGGTGACCAGCACCGCGAGCAGAATGACCGCCGCCGCCGCCAGGCTCCCCCCGAGGGCCTGGCGACGGGTGATCGTCCGGCCGAAGATCGTCCGCACCCGCCCCGGGCCAACCCACAGGCGCGGCGAAACCAGCCGGACCAGCCAACCCCGCCGGCTCGGCACCCTGGCCCTGCCGAGCACCGCGCGAACCAGATCGTGGACACGCTGGTCCAGGTTGTCGCGGGCGGGGTCGAAGTAGATGGACAGTAGGCCGTGCATGGCCCACTGAGTCGGGTCAAACGGCGTAGCCGAATCGTGCAGGTCATCGGCGGGCGGGACGCCCAGACTGGCGGGCGGGACGCCCAGACTGGCGGGCGGGACGCCCAGACTGGCGGGCGGGACG
>CAYMXT010000241.1:0-1109 GCA_964394415.1 uncultured Planctomycetales bacterium | reverse complement strand
CCCACCCCACGGGCGCTCGCTGGCGCGTCGCGTTCTGAGGGCGGAGGCGCGGAATCAGGCATGGTCGGCCTCCGCGGCGAGCTTGCCGAGGATGCAGTCGCGGAGCTGCGCCCGCGCACGTTGCAGACGCTTCTTGATCGCCTCGACGGTTTCGCCGAGCTGGGCGGCGATTTGCGGGCAGGTCTGGCCGCCGTGGTAGGCGTGGCGGACAATCTCGCCGTCACACGGCGAAAGCGCCGCCAGGCATTCGCGCAGGGCGGTCAGGCAGTCCGGCAGGGCCTCGGCGCGGCCGACGAGAAGACGATCAAACTCATCCGAGATGGCCGCCACGGCCTCGGGCGGCAGGACGCGGACGTGCCGGCGGCGCGTGCCGGTCCGCCGGAAGTGCTCGGCGATCTTGTGGCGGGCGACCCCCCGCAGCCAGGGTCCGAACGCCTGCGTGCTGTCGTAGCGGTCGATCGAGTCCCAGGCGGCGATGAAGACTTGCTGGACAATGTCTTCCGCGTCGCCGACGTCATGCACACAGGCCCGGACGAATGCGTGCAGGCCGCGTTCGTTTTCGCGGATAATCAGCTCGAAAAAGGCTTCCGGCGTACGTTCCACGGACCGGCCTCCCGCAACCGGCCAACACTCCCAGCCACCCGCGGCGGCTCTTCAATATACTGTTTGCGCGGGAACGACGCGCGGGGACAGGGCGCGGGCTTCGCCAGCCTATTTTGGATTTTTGATTTTGGATTTTGGATTGGGCCCCACCACTGGCGTGGTGGGTTCGGATGAGACGCGCCTGCCGCATCCGAACCCCGGACGCAAGTCCGGGGCCGACGCCGGCGGAACGCGGCCCCCGCCGGCCCACCACTTGCGTGGTGGGTTCGGGTTTCCCACCATTGGCGTGGTGGGTTCGGGTGGCGGCGCAGCACGCGGCGTCCGAACCCCGGACGCAAGTCCGGGGCCGACGCCGGCGGAACGCGGCCCCCGCCGGCCCACCACTTGCGTGGTGGGTTCGGGTTTCCCACCATTGGCGTGGTGGGTTCGGGTGGCGGCGCAGCACGCGGCGTCCGAACCCCGGACGCAAGTCCGGGGCCGACGCCGGCGGAACGCGGCCCCCGCCG
>CAYMXT010000240.1:0-5595 GCA_964394415.1 uncultured Planctomycetales bacterium | reverse complement strand
GGCATCGCCGCTTACAAAACCGCCGCGCTGGTCTCATCGCTCGTGCAGGCCGGCTGCGGCGTCACCGTGGCAATGACGCGCAACGCCCGGCGGTTCGTCGGGGCATGTACATTTCAGGCTCTGACTGGCCGACCGGTGCTGACGAGCATGTGGCACGGACCCGACCCCGGCGCGCTGGAGCACCTGCGGCCGACGGAACGGGCCGAGCTGATGGTCGTCGCACCCGCGACGGCGAACATCATCGGCAAACTCGCGGGCGGCATCGCCGATGACTTGGTGAGCACGCTCTTGCTCGGCGCCGCGTGCCCGGTGCTGCTGGCCCCGGCGATGAACACGCGCATGTGGCAGCACCCGGCGGTGCAGCGCAATGTTGCCTTTCTCCGCGACGCCGGCATTCGGTTCGTCGGTCCCGCCGACGGCTGGCTGGCCTGCGGCGACTTCGGCCCCGGCCGCATGAGCGAGCCGGACGACCTGCTCGCGGAGATCGTCAAACGCTTGGCGAAACCGCCGCGCCGCGGCGGACGCTAGGGGCGTGCGGGCATGCCGTTCGGCAACGCGCTGCCCGCGCCGGCGGCGGTGCAGCGTCAATCCAGAAAAATGGCCGCCCTGCCGAGGCATGACGGCCGGTCGCTCCGTGGAGCGTGGCCTGCGAATCTTTCTTCTTGTTGCGAAAAGACTCACGGGCCGAGGTCGATTACACTGCACATAGTATGTCCGCTGACTGGATCGATGTCAAGCGACGGTAAGCCGCCACATGGGGTAGATGAACGATGCCAAATCGCGTGCTCGGGCTGGATGTTGGGCCGACCTCGGTTGGATGGGCACTGGTGGATGACAGCGAACAGCGGATTGTCGCCGCCGGGGTCCGTGTATTCCCCGAAGGCGTGGACCGCGACCAGCAAGGTGGTGAACAGCCCAAGATGGCCGCGCGCCGGACGGCCCGCGGGATGCGTCGACAAATCGCCCGCCGGGCCAGGCGCAGACAACAACTTCGAGGGTTGCTGGTTCGCGCGGCGTTGCTTCCGGCGGCTCCGGACGAGCTCGCGCGGGTTATGTCATTGAACCCGTACCCCCTGCGCCGTCGCGCGCTCGATGAGCGCCTTGAACTGCACGAAATCGGCCGTGTGCTGATCCACTTGAACCAGCGCCGCGGGTTCCTTTCCAACCGAAAAACAGACAAGGCGCGTGCGAAGGACACGAAAGGTATGCTGGCCGAGATTAGCACGCTGGCCGCGGCCATCGCCACGAATGGCTGCCGTACGTTGGGTGAGTACCTCGCGCGCCTGGAGTCGGGCTTCGAACATGCACGCTCTGCCCCCGATGGGCGTGCGCGCCACCGGCACACGCGTCGAGATATGTACGAGGCGGAGTTCGAGCAAATCTGGGAATCGCAGCGCAAGTTCTATCCGACAGAACTTTCGGAGGAGCTTCGTGATCAACTTCGGCACCTTATCTTCTTTCAACGCAAGATGTACTGGCCAAAAAGCGTCGTCGGCCGCTGCGAACTCGAACCGCGCGAAAGACGTTGTCCGCGAGCCCTGCGGGTTGCGCAGCGTTTCCGTCTGCTCTGCGAGGTGAACAACTTGCACTTGCTCGACACGGCTTCACGGCTCGAACGGCGCTTGACGGACGGAGAGCGGGAAACCGTGTTGAAGTATTTGAGTACGAGCAAGGAGCGCAAATTCCAGGATATTCGCAAGAAGCTCGGCCTCTCGGAACACGCGCACTTCACGATCGAGGGTCCCGAGCGCGACAAGCTCAAAGGCCACGAAACGGATGCGGCCCTGGTGTCGGCGAAGGTGCTCGGAAAGCGCTGGACGGCACTGACCGCAGATGCCAAGGACGCCGTGGTCGCCGTCCTCGTCCTGGAAGAGTCCGAAGAAGTCGCGCTGCGGCAATTGACCGAACAAATCGGCCTGACGTCCGACGAAGCGCAGCGAGCGCTGGGCGTTCATCTCCCGGACGGCTACATGAGCTACAGCCGCAGCGCCATGGAGAAACTCCTCCCGCATCTTGAGCGCGGCCTGCTTCTCATGGCGGATGACTCGTCCAACTCCGCCCTCCACGCGGCGGGCTACCTGCGTCCGGATGAGCGGGACGTGCGTCAGTGTGAGTTCCTGCCGCCCGCGCCGGACTTGCCAAATCCGATCGTGCGGCAGGCCGTTGTCGAGATACGCAAGGTCGTCAACGCGATAATTCGCACGCATGGCCGCCCCGACCGCATCCACGTGGAGTTGGCGCGCGAGGCGAAGAAGGGGGTCGCGGAGCGCCGGCAGATGCGCTTTGATAACGCCGACCGCAGGAAGGCACGCGAGGAGGCGGCCCGGCGCATCGAGGAACTCGGCGACAAGCCGACCGGTGGGAAGATCGAAAGGTACCTGCTGTGGCAGGAGCAAGGCGAGGAATGCGTATACAGCGGCCGCAAGATCAGTGTGGTTCAACTCCTGTCCGACGCGGTCAGCGTGGACCACATTCTGCCCCGCTGGCGCAGCCTGGACGACTCGCGGGCAAACAAGGTGGTCGTCTTCCGCGAGGAGAACGACCAGAAGGCCGACCGTACGCCGCGCGATTGGCTTGAAACCAGCGATCCGCCGAAGTATGAGGCGGTCTTGCAGCGGGCGGCGCGCTTGCCTGGAAATAAGCGCCGCAAGTTCATCCAGCAGGAAATTGTCCTCGACGATTTCGTTAATCGTCAGCTCACGGACACCGCCTACATCAGCCGCCTGACCACGCAATATCTTCGCCGCCTGGGCGTCCCGATCGTCACGCCGCGCGGCCAAATGACGGCCGATCTGCGGCACTTCTGGGGCCTCAACAACATTCTCGATCCAGAAGGCCGCGGCCAGAAAAACCGCGCAGACCATCGGCACCACGCGGTCGATGCGCTGGTGATCGCACTGACCGACGCGAAACGCTTGCACGCGCTAGCCAACGATCGCGGCCGGAATGTGAAACCGCCGTGGGACGGGTTCTTTGAGGACGGCCGGCGCGCGATTCAGGGCATTAACGTCTCGCATCGCGTGCAGCGCCGGCTGCGAGGAGCTCTGCACGAGGAGACCTTCTACGGGGCGACCCAAAAACGACCTTCTGACGTGACGACGCCCGGTAGCGCCGCGCGGCCGTGGGCCAAGGGCTGGGTCGAGGCAGAGCAGGCGTTTGTGCGACGCAAAGACGTCACGGACCTCACCGACACGAAGCACCTCGAGAAAGTTCGAGATGCTGCGATTCAAAAACTGCTGCGCGAGCATCTTCGGCGCCGCGGAGTCGATCCGGATCAGCCGGGCAAGATCCCTGGGGACGCTTTCAAGGGCGAAAACGTGCCCCGCATGGCGTCGGGAGTCCCGATTCGCAAGGTCCGCATGATCGAGGAGGGCGAGACGTTTCGACCGGTCAGCGAGCGGCGCTCCTATCAGAATGTGAAGCCTGGTAGTAACCACCACATCGTCTACCGCGCCGCGGGTACGGGGGAAAACGAGCACTGGACGGCCGAGGTGGTCACGATGTGGGACGCGGCGCACCGGGCGCGGAAGGGCGCCGCGCTTGTCGATCAGACTGACAGCGACGCGGGGCGCTTTGTTATGTCGCTGACGATTGGGGAGACGTTTGAAATCGACGGCACAGATGGAGAACGTCTCGTGTGCGTCGTGCAGAAGATGCGCCAGGACAATGGTCGCCTGAACTACAAACTGCATATGGACGCACGCCCGAGCTCAGACATTGTCAAGGACAACCTTGTCGTGTCGCCGGAGAGGATGCGCCTGTGGCACGCTCGGAAGGTCACCGTGGATGCGCTGGGTCGGATTCGGTGGGCTAGCGACTGAATTCCTCCGCCTTCAGCCGCCGATAGCCGGAAACGGGTCGGCGGCCATGATCAAACGCACCATCGAAATCTCGCAGCAGCCCGTCCACCTGACCGTCCGCAACGAGCAGCTTCTCATCCTGCGCAAAGACGGATCCGCGCGAACGCTTTCAGCGGAGCCGGAAGGCCTCTTGGCCAGCATCCCTTGCGAAGACATCGGCCTCGTCCTCGTCGAGGAACAGGGCACGACCTACACCCACGCCGCGCTGGCCACGCTGCTGAAATTCGACGCGGCCGTCGTAATTTGCGGCCGAAATCACCTGCCCGCGGGCCTGCTGCTGCCGTTCGGCGAGCACACGGAGGTCGTCTGGCGCATTCACGACCAGCTCGCCATCAAGAAACCGCTCCAAAAACAGCTCTGGCGGCAGCTCGTGCAGGCGAAAATCCGCGCCCAAGCGGCCAATCTCGCTGCCGACTCCCCCGTCCGTCGCAAGCTCCTCATGCTCGCGCGTGAAGTCCGCTCCGGCGACCCCGCCAACGTCGAGGCCCAGGCGGCCCGCGCCTATTGGTCGGCCTGGCGGGACAGCGTGCGCGCCGCCGTCGTGGGCAACTCGCTACTCGCTACTCGCTACTCTGAATTCAAACGCGATCCTGACGGCGACGGCCTGAACAGTCTGCTCAACTACGGTTACGCCGTGCTTCGCGCAGCCCTTGCGCGGGCGATCGTAGGTGCGGGGCTCCTGCCGGCGCTGGGCTTGCACCACGCCAACCGTGGCAATGCGTTTTGCCTGGCCGATGACCTGGTCGAGCCGCTGCGTCCGCTGGTCGATGCGCGGGTGCGCACCTTGGCGGCGTCGGATTGTGCCGAACTTAACCCGAAAATAAAGGAAGCGTTGCTTGGGGTCTTGACGGCCGAGGTTCGTATTGCGGAGCAGACGGGCCCGCTGTTGGTCGCGCTGCACCGTATGGTGGCGTCGCTCGTACATTGCTATCAGGGCACGGCCAGACGGCTCGAAATCCCATGCGCGGCGGAGGCCGATTCCCCCCCCCAGGACTCCGGACAAAACGGGTCCTGAATTCAGATACCGCGGCGCGCCAGAGGATCATGCAGCTCAGCGGCTATCGATGTATGTGGGTCGTGGCGATGTTCGATCTGCCGGTGGACACGAAGGCGGCTCGCCGGGCCTACGCCCAGTTCCGCAAGGCCCTGCTCAAAGACGGCTTCGCGCGGATGCAGTTTTCCGTGTATATTCGGCATTGTGCGAGTGAGGAGAACGCGGATGTGCATGCCCAGCGGGTCCAGCACGCTCTGCCTGACGATGGCGAGGTTCGCGTGCTCACCATCACGGACAAGCAGTTCGAGCGGATGCGCGTCTTTTGGGGAAAAATGCGTAAGCCGCCGCAGAAGGCGCCGGCGCAGCTCGAGCTTTTCTGAAGCGTTTCACCTCCAAGTTCTTGGCCGGCCGCGGCTTGCGGGGGCGGTAGTGTAATCGACCGCGGCCCGGGAGCAATCCGCAACACGGAACGCTACTCCCGCACGTCGCCGACCAGTGTAATCGACCGCGGCCCGGGAGCAATCCGCAACGCCTTGGTCGCAGTCGGCTCTGTGGTGAGATAGTGTAATCGACCGCGGCCCGGGAGCAATCCGCAACTGTGCGGGGCAGGCCACGATCCCGTACCTGAGTGTAATCGACCGCGGCCCGGGAGCAATCCGCAACTTATGTGAACGCATCCGACCATCCCCACTGAGTGTAATCGACCGCGGCCCGGGAGCAATCCGCAACACTATCAAGCAA
>CAYMXT010000239.1:0-5603 GCA_964394415.1 uncultured Planctomycetales bacterium | reverse complement strand
GGCCGCGCATGCGCGCGATCACTGGGGTGCGCTCCGCGGCGGCCGCGCTGCGAACGGCCTGGTCCGCGTCGTCCAGCAAGGCCAGAACCGCGGGTTTCGCCGCGGATGCGCTGCGTCCCGCGAGCGCATCGAGCAACACAACCTGCACGTCAGCCGCGACGCGCGGCAGCAGGTTGACGACGGTGTCGGTCGCGGCCGGCGACGAGGCGTCGGCGAGCACGCGGGCCGCGATCAGCCGGTGGTTGGGATCATGTTCATCCGCAATCGCCGTGTGCAAGGCCGGCAGCGCCGCGCTCACATCCGCCGCGGCCCAGCCGCACAACGCCGCGGCGTGCAGGTGCGCCGGCAGCGGCAGGGCGTATAGCTCCTCAAACAACCGCGCGGCCCGTTCGGCGTGCCCGATTTCGGCCAGCGTCTGCGTCGCGCGGAGCAGGGCGACCGCGGCGGCTTCATCCGGTGGGCCGGGGGCGCGGACGCGCGCAACCAGGATTTCCATCGCATCGCGTCCGCCGATGTCGGCCAAGGCGGCGAGCGCGGCATTCGCAACCGCGGGTTCGGCAGCCTGGGTGAGCTTACCCAAGTTCGCGACAGCCGCCTGGTCACGCCGCGCGGCCAAGGCGTTGATGAATGCGACTTGGCTCGCCGGGGTCTGCGCGTCGCGCAGCGCCGCGCGGAGCTGCGGCACGTCGCCGGGGAGGTTCTGGAGCACACGCCGGGCGCACTCACGGACCTCCAGGTCCGCGTCGAGCAGCAGGGCCGCGACCGGCGTGGCAGTCTCATCCGGGTGTCCCAGGCGCGCGAGCTGCCGTAACAGCCAGGCGCGCGTCGGCTGCGGCGTGTCCGGCCCGAGCTGCGCGGTCATCGCGCGGCAGGCGGCGGCGCGTTGGATTTCGGCCTCGGGGTCACCCGCGCGGAAGCAAATTGTCTGCCAGGTCTGCTGGGCGTGCTCACGTTCGAGGAGCTTTTCAGATGCCATGTCGGGCAGCAGCACCGCCAGCGCGCCCGTGAAGGCCGCGTCCCATTGCTCCGCGGCACGCTCGACCGCGGCGGTTTGCCCCGTCAGCTCTTGGAGCAGTTCTTCCGCCGGCCCCGCAGAACCGCCGGCGGAATCCAGCACGCCGGTGGCGGCCGGGCTGGCCGCGCCCTGGCGTGCGGGGTTCGGACAGGCGCCCGCCGCGCTGGCCGCGACGCTGACGATCGCAAGCACGAGAACGAGCGACAGGTTTGGCAAGCAGGACGCTGTCGTCCGGGAGCTTGGCGCGCGCCGCGCGAACTCTCTCATGGTCTTCTCCGCGTCCTCCGCGCTCTCCGCGTCTCTGCGGTTTCAGGCGTTGACGAGTCAGCCGTCGATTCGCCACGGTGCCCGCTTGGGCCGGTCGAGCCAGCGGGCTGCGGCCTCGTCGCCGATGATCTCACGCCGTTCCGGGTCCCAGTGGATGGTCCGCCCCAGCCACCACGCGATGTTGGCCAGATGACAGACCGTGATCGTGCTCGCCCCGATCGCGACGTCTGTGATCGGCCGCCGCCGTCGGAGGATGGCCTGCCGCCAGTTCTCGTGGTGGTTCGAGCTTTCCTCCAGGTGAATGTCGTTGGGGCCGAGCGGCTCGCGCCCGATGCGCTCCGGCGTGGTCTTAAAGTACCCGCGGTTGACCTCAATCGTGCCGTCCGTCCCGGTGAACAGCACGCCGTTCGCGTTGCCGTGCAACAGGCGCACGCCGCTCGCGTAGACCAGCGTCAAGGTCTGCTCGTCGGCGGCGTTCGGCGGGATGAACTCGACGGGACCGGAACCATCCATTCCCAGACCCCACTGGGCAATGTCGATGTGGTGGGCGCCCCAGTCGGTCATCATGCCGCCGGAGTAGTCGCGGATCAGCCGCCAACCGCCGCTGTAGCTGCCGCTGCACCGCTCGGCATTGTACGGCTGCCATGGCGCCGGGCCGAGCCAGCGGTCCCAGTCGAACCCCTCGGGGATGGGTTCCTCATTGTAGTACTTGTCGCCGGACGGCCCGCCGATGCCGACGTTGACCGTCTGCACCGCGCCGATGCGTCCGTTGCGGACCAGTTCGCACGCCCGGCGGAAATTGTGGTCCGAACGCTGCTGACTGCCGACCTGGAACACGCGGCCATACCGCCGGGCGGCCCGGACCAGCTCCTCGGCCTCGCGCACCGTCAGCGAGAGCGGCTTCTCGCAGTACACGTCCTTCCCCGCCCGGCACGCCTCAATCGCGATCAGGGCGTGCCAGTGGTCCGGCACCGCGATCACCACCGCGTCGATATCCGGCCGCGCGAGCAGTTCCTCGAACTCGTGGTACGTGTTGCAGCCGCGGAACGTCCCCGACGTTTGCTCCTCGGCGTAGGCTTCCTCGACCTGCTTCTGCGCGTCCGCGCGTTTGTCCCGGCGAACGTCGCAAACCGCGACGATCTGGAAATCGCGGCTGTTCACCAGGCTGCTGACGTGTCCGCCGCCCATGTTGCCCACGCCGATCACGCCGAGCGTGATGCGTTCGCTGGGCGGTGTGCCGGCGCGCGCGGCTCGGCACAGGACATACGGGGCCGCGAGCGTCGTCGTGGCGGTGCGGAGAAACTGGCGGCGGGTCACCGGGTTCAGCGTCATCGTTCAAGCCCCTATCTTGCGCGCTCTAAACCAAGGCCTCACAGCCCGCAGGGACTGTAAGAGCCCGGAGAGTACCGCGCAGGTCCGGGGGCGGAAAGCCGGGGCCGATTGTCAGTTCACGTCGGAGGTGTTTGTTTTTTGCTGCCCAAACGCTATCGTGCGGGGAGGAGCAGGCGCCGCGGCCGCGGGGCCACGGCACGGGCCCCACAAGTCGGAGGAACTGCACGCCGGCCGAGACCGCGCAGTCTCGGGCGCGTGTTGCGAATTCTTCACAGGCAAAGGAGCGCGAAATGCAGCCGAAACGCAACCTCCAAGTGGCGGGGATGTCGACCTGGTTCCTCTGTGTGGCCGCCGGTGTGGCCCTCGCGGCGCCGCCGCGCGTGCTTTATTCCACCATCCAGACCAGCCCAACATCGGATGTGCCGGGTTACCCAGGCTTGAAGTTCGACGACGACACGAGCGGCTTCGAGCGGCCCTACCGCAGTGCGGATGGGCAATTCTGGATCATGAAGGCCTGGCTGAACAGCACGGTCACGACGGACGACGAGGTGATTCTGCGCGGCAGCGTGCTGGCCGGCGAAGTTCAGCTCCGCGAAGGCGACCAGGCCTCGTGGGCGGCACCAGGCGAGCTGGTCGGTCCGATCCGCGCGAAGATGGGCGTCAACAACGCCGGTTTCTTTGCGTTCGGCTCCAACCTGGCCGGCTCCGCGCCGACTACCGCCGACGAGCAGATCATCCTCCACGACTCCGATTTCAGCGTGGTCGCGGTCGAGGGTGGCCCGGGGCCGGCCGGCGAAGCCTATGGCAGCGTGCTCCACAGCGCCGGCATCCTGAACCCGGTCGTTCCGGAGACCGCCCCGGTGTTCTGGGTGGCCAACAGCACCGTCGGTGGCTTGCCGTCCGCGCAGGACGACTTCGTCCTCCTCGACGGCGTCATTCAGGCCCAGAGCGGCATCGCGGGGACGCCCGTTGGTCAGATCGGGGCCGAGACCTGGAACCTCTTCGATTCGGACGACTGCTATGTGAATGCCGACGGCACGATCGTGCTGGAGCGCGGCACGCTCACGGGCGTCACGACTTCCAATGTCGTCATCGCGCTCAACAACACCGTCGTCCTCCAGGAAAGCGTAATCTACCCACCCTTGACCGCCGGCGTGTCCACGGTCTCCGAAGCCCTGTTGACCCCCGAGGGTGACTGGTTCGTGCGGGGCGAGACCGCCGGCGACGTCGAGAACTTCGTGATCCGCAACGGCGTAGTGCTCGCACGGAAGGGTGACGCCGTGCCGGGCGGCCTGCCGGGCGAGCTGTTCAGCGACACCGTCTACGACGCCTGCTTCTTCACCATGGCCGGCAACCGCTTCGGCGATTACGTGTACGGCGGCGTGACGAACAACGCGGACCCCGAATTCGACGCCGTCGTGGTTTACAACAACGAGACCGTGCTCCTGCGGCAGGGCGACGGGGTCGATCTGAACGGCGACGGCCTGGCCAACGACGACGCCTACCTCGACATCTTCAACAACGAGGACACCTCTCTCGATAACAACAACTTCCTGTATTTCGAGGCGGAGCTGCGCGACGGGGCCAGTACGACCCTCGGGCAGGCGTTTCTCCGCTACACCGTGCCGATCTGCGCCGGCGACATGGACTGCAACGGCGTCGTCGATTTCGACGACATCAACTACTTCGTCGTCGCGCTGGGCGACGCCTGGGAGGTGCCTCCGCCGGGCGCCTGCTACTGGCGGGCCGGTGACATGGATGGCGACGACCTGGTCACCTTCGACGACATCAACGGCTTCGTCGCGGCCATCGGAACGTCCTGTCCGTAGTGGATGTGCTCGGCCTGACATTTGACGAAGTTTGCACGCGGCTTCAGCCGTCTTCGCACGCGCTGAAGCCGCTCCGTGCGGCCTGCCGACGCCTCCTCGACGCCGACGGGCGGCGGGGGGCCAACGTGCGTGCGGCGCGGCGGCCGGGGACGGCGTTGGCGGAGCAGCTTCACGCGGACGTGTTACCCGTGGTTCGCAGCGTCCGCGACGGGGAGCTCACCAAGTTCGTGCAGCGCACGCACGATGGGCTCGAGACGGAGAGCGTCCTCGTCCCCATGTCGCGGCGCGGCGGACAGTGGTACACCCTGTGCGTGTCGTCGCAGGTCGGCTGCGCCCGCGGTTGCACGTTTTGCGAAACGGCACAAATGGGGCTGCTGCGAAACCTGACGGCGAGCGAGATCGTCGGGCAGGTCGTGGCGGCGGAACGCCAGTTCGGCTTGGGCGTCCGCAACGTCGTATTCATGGGCATGGGCGAGCCGCTGGACAACTATGACAACGTGCTCCAGGCGCTGCGCGTCTTGCAGGATCCGGCGGGGCTGTCGTTCGCGGGCGAGCGGCTGACGATTTCCACGGTCGGCCGCTGCGCCGGCATTCGCAAGCTCGCCCAACTTGGCTGGCGCCGGCTGAACCTCGCCGTCTCGCTCAACGCCCCCAACGACGAGATTCGCTCGCGAATCATGCCGGTCAATCGCCGCGAACCGCTGGCGGCCCTGCGTGCGGCCCTGCTGGCCTATCCGCTGCGGAAGTGCCAGTTCTTCATGATGGAATACGTGCTCATCCCCAGCGTGAATGACGCCCGCGAGCATGCGCATGAAGTCGCCGAGTATCTGAAGCCGCTCAAGAGCGTGCTCAACGTGATTCCCTACAACCCGCGCCAGGACTCGCCCTGGCCCGCCCCGTCGGAAGAACAGATCGTGCAGTTCATCCGTTGGATCGTCGAAACCGGCCAGCCGGTCAAACGCCGGCTGACGAAGGGGCGCGACCAGATGGCGGCCTGCGGGCAGCTTGGAAACCGCGGGTTGGGTCGGCGGGTGCCACGGCCGTGTCGGCCGTGAGAGCGAGGCGTTGTTTGCCCGACGGCCGCTCGCATTCGCGCCGGCCGCGCGGGGCGCGGGCCGCTACCGCTTGAGCGGGCGTTCGTACGACGGCACCCCCAGCTC
>CAYMXT010000238.1:0-5648 GCA_964394415.1 uncultured Planctomycetales bacterium | reverse complement strand
CCCCCCCCCCCCCCCCCCCCCCCCCCCCCCCCCCCCCCCCCCACCCCCCCCCTTTCCCTACCCGACGCTCTTCCGATCTGCACTCGTAGCGCGCACACACACGCCGATCACCCGGCGTGTGCTGGCGGCCGGGAAGCGCTTGCGTGTCGTCGGCATCGCCGGCGTGGGCGTGGACCGGGTGGATCTGGCCGCCGCCGCAGAGCTGGGAATCACGGTCTTGAATACGCCCGCCGCCGCGACCGAGGCGGTTGCGGACCTGACGCTGGCGTTCATGCTGCAACTGCTGCGCCCCGTCCCGCGTCTGTGCGCTGCCTACCGCGGCGGACACTTCGCGGAAGCCCGCGCAGCGCCGCACGGCCGCGAACTGCACGAGCTGACGGTCGGGATCGTCGGAATGGGCCGGATCGGGTCGGCGGTCGGGCAGCGCTGCGCCGCCGGCTTTGGGGCACGCGTGCTGTACAACGACATCGTGCCGGTCGGCCGGTTCGACTTTCCGGCCGAGTGCGTCGACAAGCCCACGCTTTGGGCCATGGCCGACATCATCACGCTGCACGTGCCGCTGACCGCTTCGACGCGCGGGCTGGTCAATGCCGATGCACTGGCGCAAGTCAAGCCGACCGCCCTGCTCATCAACACGGCCCGCGGCCCGGTCGTGGATACCGCCGCGCTGACCGCGGCGTTGCAGGCCGGCCGGCTCGCCGGCGCGGCGTTGGACGTGACTGACCCCGAGCCATTGCCGGCGGACCACCCGCTCTTCGCGTGCGACCGCTGCATCGTGACGCCGCACATCGCGGCCCGGACAGTGGGGGGCCTGCGGCGGATGAATGCGGTGGTGGACGACGTCTTGGCTTTCCTCGAACGCTGAGCTGGGGAGCTCGGAACAGTGGCATCCTGCTTGATTCGCAGCGCAACGCCGCAGCCCCCGCGCGGCCTACGCGAACAGCGCGGGCGTACCTGAGACAAGCGCCGGCGGCGTTGACAATCGCCTCCGCAAGTCGTCCGCGTCGAGCGCGAAGCGCGGACTGATCTCCAGCGGTAATGCCGGCTCACCATCCGGGCCATGCGGCACCGACACGCCGCACGCGGTTAGCCAGCGCGCGGCGCGGCGGTTCAGGTCGCGCCGGGCGACGGCGGGCGAATCGACGCCGTCCGCGTTCTTGACGGGGCTGAACTCATCCTCACGCCGCGTGTACAGCACCAGCGGGTTGCGGGCGAGCGGAATCGCGTCGAACACGAACATCTCGAGCTTCACCGCGTTCGGCTCGGCCGGGATCACGGGGTTCCCGGCCGTATCGACCGTCGGCACCCGCTTGTCAGCGCGGTGCCACGGCAGTTGCACCGCCGCGCCGGGGGCCGTCAGCCGCTCGACGAATTCGCGACTGAGGACGTGGATCGCAATGCTGCCGGCGTCGAAGCGGCGTGTGCCGTCGGGGTCTTTCGCCGCGGCTAGCTCCGCGGGCAGATCGCTGTATTCGACCACGCCGAGGCGGCCGTCGATCTGGCAGAACACGCCGACCTTCTCGCCGTCGGATGCTTTGTGGACGGCCTTGCTGGACATCTCGGAGCCGGTGACGAGGTGCAGGCCGACGAACAGCGGGTCGATCACGCGAACAAGCGGGTTGTCCACCTGGAAGTAGCTGATGGTGTCGATGCCGCGGCGGCGCATGTCCGCCAGCGCCTCGCTGTCGGCGAGCGCCCGCAAGCTGCCGCCGTGGCCGTCGGGTGAAAGCGCGACGCGGTGCTGCTCCGCGAGGGCCATGCGGCCGTCGGGCAGGAACGCCGGCATCTGGCCCTGTCGGAAAAAGAGCACATCGTCCGGCGACAAGCCGAAGTAGTGGTGTTGCGTGAAGAAGGCCAGCGTCTGCTCGTGGTTGGTGAGGCTGATCATGATGTACCAGCGCGGCCGGCGGCCGTACCGGCGTTCGACCCCCAGCAAGTACTCGGCGAAGATCTGAAAGAGCGGGGCGTTTCGCACGGGCGTGATTTGGAACGCGCCCTTGGGGCCGTCGTAGCCCAGCCGCGTGCCCTGGCCCCCGGCGACGAGAAACGCGGCCACACGCCCGGCCCGAATCGCGTCTTCGCCCGCCTGTCGCGCGCGTTCGTAGAGCGCGACCTGTGCCGCGGCCGGCTCGGCGGGGTAGCACGTCGGCGGTTCCAGCCGTGGCGGCAGGGCGCCCCGCGGCCGGGTGCGCACGTAGGCGTCTATCAGCGGCGCGCAGCGTTCGAAGTCGATCTGGTCCAGGTCGTCGAGCAGCGTCGCCCGCTGCGCGTCGGTGAGCTGCGGCCAGAAGGCGAGCAGGTGGCTCTGGCCGTGGAGGCTGAGGCGGTGTTGATACGATGCGTAGCGATCGGAGAGCGTATTCATGGGCGTAATCCGTGGCTCCGGCGCGCGCTATTTCCGCGGTTTGACGTAGCCGGCGACGTGCCCGGTGAGTGAGGCGGCGAAAGTGAGCGACGAGATTTCGATGCGCGGTTTCACGCCGGGACAGACACACGTCGCCCACGACGCACACGAGCCGGCCCCCGGGCACCAGCGCAGCGAAGCAGCGCCGCCAAACGTCGTCCAGAGCGTCCAGGAACTCCTGATAGTCCTGCACATGTCCCAATTGCCCAGCGGTCGCGCGGTATTCCTTCAGCGTCCAGTAGGGCGGGGAGGTGACAACAAGTTGCACTCTGCCGGGCGACAGTAAGTTCGCGCCGCGCGCGTCGCGCAGATAGAGCCGGTGCGCCGTCGGCACCAGGCGGAGCGCCGCCTCCACCGCCGCCACCAGCACGCGATCCTTGGCGATGCGCGGTATGGCCGTCTGCGGGTCGTCCAAACAACGCAATTCGTCCGGCAGCAGTTCGGGCGATTGTACACTCAGCCGGCCAGCGCCGACCGCCGCCGCCGGCCGCGGTCCGGTTGACACTGTCAGAAGCGTCGCCGAGAATCCATATAATTGAGCAGAGTGGGGTGGTCGTGCCTCGGCCGTCGCCGCCGCTCGGTTGGGCCGTGCCCGGCGTCGTCGGGCCGGTTCGCCTGGAGGTTACAGGACCCATGGAACAGCCTTCTTCGCACGTGAAAATCAAGCGCAGCGGACCGGTCTCGGTGGTCGAGTTCGCCGACCGCAAAATCCTCGAGGAACTCTCGATCCAGGAGATCGGGGACGAGCTGCGGAAGCTCGCCGAGGCGGAGCCGGGGGCCAAGCTGCTGCTCAATTTCCAGAACGTGGATCACCTGGCCAGTGCCGCCCTGGGCATGTTGATCACGCTGCACAAGAAGGTGCAGGAACGCAACGGGGCCCTGAAGCTGTCGAACATCAACCGCCAGATTTTCCAGGTGTTCCGCATCACGCGGCTGAACAAGGTGTTTGATATTCACGACACGGCCGAACAGGCCCTGGAGGCCTTTGGACAGGCCTGATGCGCCGCCGGTTTACGACCGCTCCCCACCGCGACGTGGCTCCAACGATGGTTCCGCCCGACTTTGGCGTCCGGGACGCGCAGCTCAGCAGCGTCAGCGTCCCCAACGACCTGCGCTGTTTCCGCGAGCCGGAGGCGCAGATCATCGCCGCGCTCGAACGTTGCGGCTACGACGACGACACCGTCTTCGCGATCAAGCTGGCGTTCGAGGAGGCGGTGACGAACGCGGTGAAGCACGGCAACTGCAACGACCGGGCGAAGCGAGTCCACCTGAAGTACTACGTGGACCCGGACCGCGTGGTCTTGATGGTCCAGGACGAGGGCTGCGGGTTTTGCCCCGACCAGGTTCCCGACCCGACCGCGGACGAAAACCTCGAACGGCCCAGCGGTCGAGGGCTGATGCTCATGCAGTCGTACATGACCAAGGTGTGCTTCAGCTCCTCCGGGAACGAGGTCTGGCTCCTCAAGGAAAAGCCGGCGTAAACCCCGGGGCACGCCGCGCATCGGGGGCGATTGCCGGTAGTCGGGCGCCAGACCACGAATTACACTCACACGCCCATGCCACGCCGTGCGCATCTGGCCGTCGTGCGGGCCGAGGTCGTGCCATTGCTGCTGCGCGGCCAGAAAACGATCGAGACCCGCTTCTACCACACACGCCGCCCACCCCTCGGGCAGATTGCGCCCGGGGAGTCGGTCCACTTCAAGCAAAGTGGCGCCGGCCACATCGGAGTATCGCAAGTTGTTGCTGTTAAAGAGTTTGCGGCTCTAACGCCAGCGGCGATGGACCGTCTCCGGCGACGGTTTGGACGACAAATCGCGGCGTCGCCGACGTACTGGGCGCTCAAACGGCGCTGCCGCTACGGCGTCTTGATCTGGCTGTCCCCGCTCGAGCCACCAGCGGACAACCTGACCTTGCCGCGCCAGCATGGGACGGGCTGGGTCGTGCTTCTCAACGGGGCGTGAACCGCGCTGGGCGCAGCCACTTCTGCGTTCCTCTCCAAACTCGTAGAGCCATCTGACGCGAGTCGTTTCGCGCCGCGCGTGCGCGTCGAGCGCGAGCAACTCGTCTTGACAACGAGGGTTTCGAGGTCGCCGTCATCGCAGCGGTTCACGTGGACGCACGTGGCGTTGTCGCAGGAGTCGTCGGTACACGGATCGCCGTCGTCGCAGTTCTTCGGCGTGTGCTGGCAGATACCGCCGATGAGCACGCGTGTCAGGCGGGTTTCCCCGGGAGCAGGGTCAACGTTGCGCTTGCTGCTCGGCCTCGCGGGCCTGGCGTTCGCGACGTTTCTGGTCGGCCAGCTCCTTCAGGAGCTTCAGTTTCGCTTGCACCTCGTTGGGGTCCGGGGCGGGCGCACTAGTTGGCCGGATTTCCGCTGGCTGCCCGGTCCGCGGAGGCGGCGCGAACCACCTTCCCCGGTCTCGGACCGGGACGGCGTCAAATACCCAGGTCGCGAAGTTCAGCGCGACGGAGTACGCGTCTGTCTGCACCTGCATGTATTTCATCCAAAGGGGCGCCTCATAGCGCTCCCCCTTGAACGCCTGTCGCCAGGCCGCCTCGTCATCCGGCTGGAACGTCATCGTGAATCCGTGCGGCTGCGCGTTTGTCCTGAGACGCCCCATACTGAGAGACTTCTCACCGCCGTTCAGGACTCCGCGGATCACTCGACCAATCCGGTCGGTTGCCTCGTTTGGTCCCAGCGAACCGCGCGCGCCGGCAACGCGCGGCTCAACGCATAGCCAACCGCCGGTTTCGGTCATCTCTAGCTGGAAAAGGTACTCGCCCGCGCTCCAGCGATGACAGAGCACGTCCTTACCACCGCAAAGTACTGCCGCTGTGAGCCGGCTTTTGAAAGTCGACAGCGCCGTTTGCTCGATTGCCCCGTCCAGAGCTGAGTGCATGCTGATCATATCGGTGGTGCTTTCGAACGGCCGGTACTTCGGGCTGAGAAGCTCAACGATCCACAAGCACACCTGCTGTCGGGCGCGATCGGTATCGGCAACTTCAGAAGCAGCTTGCTCTGCGCCGGAGGGCCAATAGACCCATGCTTCAGAGAGCTTGCTGGCGAACCCCGTGTCCAGCACGGTGCTGCCGGCTTGGGGAGTCTCAGGTTTCGGTTCCTTCTGCGCCCACGCTGAGGATAGCACTGCGCTTGCGAAAAGCGCCGCGCCGGCTCGACACATGCTACGGGCAAATGACACGTTCATGTTCCGTCTCCCTGCTATGGTCCGCCGCACAGGCCGTC
>CAYMXT010000237.1:2925-5664 GCA_964394415.1 uncultured Planctomycetales bacterium | reverse complement strand
CGTACGCGCGGCAGGACGTGCTGATCCGCGTTGACGGCGCGTTGCCGAGCCGGCCGTACGTAGACATGACTTGCGACGTGATGCGTACGCTGGGCGTCGAGGTCGTCGAGCACGACGGCCGGTTCATCGTGCCGGCGTCGCAGCGCTACCAGCCCGGGACGTGGACGGTCGAGCCGGACGCGAGCGCGGCGACGTACCTGTGGGCGGCGGCGGCGGTGACCGGTGGGCGCGTGCGGGTGCGCGGCCTGACGCGGCAGAGCCGCCAGGGCGACGTGGGTTTCGTGGACGTGCTCGCGCGGATGGGCTGTCAGGTCACCGCAGGGCCGGATTTCGTGGAAGTGAGTGGTCCGGAGCGCGGCCGGCTGCACGGCGTCGCGGTCGATCTGAACACGATGCCGGACACGGCGCAGACGCTCGCGGTCACCGCGCTGTTCGCGGCTGGACCGACTGAGATCCGCAATGTGGCGAACCTGCGGATCAAGGAGACGGACCGCCTGGCGGCCCTGGCGACCGAGCTGACGCGCGTCGGCGCGCGGGTCGAGGTGCGCCCCGACGGCTTGACCATCCACCCGCCCACGCAGCTTCAGCCCGCGGCGATTGAGACCTACGACGACCACCGCATGGCGATGAGCTTCGCGCTGGCCGGCCTCGGGGCGGACGGCATCCGCATCACGAATGCGGGGTGTGTGTCAAAGAGCTTCCCCGATTTCTTCGACGTCCTGGCCCGGCTCGGCGGCGGGTAGCCACGCCGCTCAGAAGGCCTCTTCCCCCGTAATCTGCCGCCCCACGATGAGTTGGTGGATCGTCTCGGTCCCCTCGTAGGTGATGACGCTTTCGAGATTGAGCATGTGGCGGACGGGGCAGCATTCGCTGCTGATCCCGCCGGCGCCGAGCAGGTCGCGGGCCTCGCGGGCCACGTCCAGACCCATCCGGACGTTGTTCCACTTCGCCAGCGAAACCTGCGCGAAGTGCATCTCGTCGAGGTCCTTGAGCTGCCCCAGCCGCCAGGCCAGAAGCTGGGCCAGCGTGATCCGCCGGAGCATGTTCGCCAGGCGCTGCTGGATGATCTGCTTGTGGATCAGCGTCTCGCCGAAGAGCACGCGCTGCCGCGCGAACGCCAGGGCTTCCTGGTAACACGCCTGGGCTGCCCCGAGCGCGCCCCACGCGATGCCATAGCGGGCCTGCGTCAAGCAGCTCAGCGGGGCCGACAAACCCTCGGCGACGGGCAGGCGGTTCCGCTCCGGCACACGACAATTGTCGAAGAACAGCTCCGAGGTGATCGAAGCTCGCAGCGAAAACTTGTGCTGAATATCGCGGGCCGTGTATCCCGGCGTGCCTTTCTCGACGAGGAACCCCCGGACGCCGGCGTCCGTCATCGCCCACACGACCGCCACGTCGGCGACGGTGCCGCTGGTGATCCACATCTTCGCCCCGTCGAGCACCCAGTCGCCGCCGGTCTTCTGCGCGTGCGTCTTCATCGTGCCGGGATCGGACCCGCCATCGGGTTCGGTCAGACCGAAGCAGCCGATCGCCTTGGCCTGGGCCATGGCCGGTAGCCAGCGGCTCTTCTGCTCGTCCGAGCCGTAGCGGTGGATCGGGTACATCACGAGGCCGCTCTGCACCGACGCGAAGCTCCGCAGCCCGCTGTCGCCGCGCTCCAGCTCCTGCATGATCAGGCCGTATGCGACGTTGCTCAGCCCGGCACAGCCGTAGTCCTTGAACGTCGGGCCGAACAGGCCCAGGGCCGCCATCTCCGGCACCAGCTCAGCCGGAAACCGCTCGTGCTCGAAACAGTCCGCGATGATCGGCAGAACCCGTTCATCCACAAACCGGGCCACCGTCGCGTGGACGTGCCGCTCGTCCTCGGTGAGCAGCGCGGCGAGGTTCATGGCGTCCGGCGTCGTCGTGTTCGGCGTCAAGCGGCGGTCTCCAGATGGCTGAAAGAGCGGCGGGGGATTCTAGCTCGGCGGGGTGCTTGAGGCTATCGCGGGCGCGGCGTACAAGGTACGCTCCGCCCGGTTGGACCAGGTGCCAGGGAGCCGCGCCGGATGCCGTTGCGGATACGTTGCCCGCATTGCCAGTACGTTTTGGTCGCGCGCGACGAGGACGCCGGCGAGCCGCGGCCGTGCCCCGGCTGCGGCCGGGAATTCACTGTGCCGCTGCCGCGCGGCGCGGCCGACGTGAACGCGGCCCCCGCCGTCAACTTCCCGCGCTGCCCGCGCTGCGGGGCCGAGCTGCCGCTCAACGTGCCGCATTGCTACAGGTGCTTCACCGACCTGGCGACCGGCGAGCGCTTGCCGTGGAAGCAGCGCCTTCGGCTTATGCCTGGCCGCACAAAGCTGTTCTACGGCGTCGTCGGACTGGCCCTGGGACTCGCCGTGTTCGCGGGCGTGCAACTCGTGGTCACCTGGCGGCGGCCGGCGAAACCCCTGCCGCCAGCAACCACGCGACCGATTCCGGCCGCCCGCCTCGCAGGCGACTTGCTTCAGGCGCCGGACCGCGACGCCCGGCGAAACGCCTTGGTCGCGCTGTCTGGCGTTGAACAGGCCTGTGCACCGGCGGTCGCCGTGGCTCTGCGGAAAGCACTGGACGGCGAGCCGGACGACGAGCAGTTGCACAACTGTGTGGCGGCGATCGACCTCGTAGCGCGTCACGGGGCCGCACACCCGGTGGCCGGGCCGGAGTGGTTGAAGACGCTGGCGCGGTGCGAAGCGCACGCGAACCTGCGAGAACCCGCCG
>CAYMXT010000237.1:0-2915 GCA_964394415.1 uncultured Planctomycetales bacterium | reverse complement strand
GGATTTGTGGCGGGCGCGGCTCGAGCGGTTCATGTTGCTGGCCCGCGTGGTCGAGCTGGCCCAACTTTCCGCGGAACCCGGCATGAGCGGGGCGCTCGCGCGGGCGGAAGGGCAGGTCGCACAGGCCGGCAGCGGTCTGCGGGTGCTGGCCCGCGCGGACGATTGCCCGACCATCGCAACGCTCGCGTCCGCGTACTGGTCGAGTTGGACCTGGTTTGGGCAAGGACCGGGCCACGCGCTGGCCGAGGCGGTCTTCGACCTGGCCAAGCCGACGCAACCGAACATGGAGTTTCAGCCGGAAGCCGTGCGCGGAGCGCGGGACGCGCTGAAGCGCGCGGCGGAAACGGGGCCGCCGGCCAGCCGCGCGGCGGCGGGGATGATCCTGCACCACTGCGCGTCGCAGTATCGCACGGCGGCCGGACAGATCGCCGAGGCGGTGGCCCGCGCGCTGCCGGATTGTTCACCGGCTGACAGACAGCGCGTGACCTGGGCCGCGTCACGGCTGCGCGGGCGTTTGTTCGGGCCGGCGCCGCGTGAACACCCGCTCGATGTGACCGCCGAGGAAGTCGCCGCGGCGTTGGCGTGGGCGTTGCCCGGGGCGGCGACGCTGAAAGGCCAGCGCTACCCAGCGCCCCCGGAGTTGGTTTACCGCGTGACGAGCCCGGAGCGGCAGCTTGAAGCCGACCTGCTCCGCGCGCTGCACGAGGGCGGGGCGGAAGCAGGCCGCGCCCTGGATACCTGGCGCGCCGCGGAACTCGGCGTGACGCCGCGCATTCGGGCACTGCTGCACCCCGGCCAGCGCGCGCCGAACGCCCGCGCGCTCGCGGCGGCGTTTGTGATCGTGGCGGAGCACCAGGACACGAGTGTCCGCCGGGAGCTGGAACTCTGGCGCGAGGCCCGCGAACAGCCCACGTGGCTGCGCGCCTTGGCATACACTGTGCTCGGCAGCTTCGACGCCCGACGCGGTCAGTGGCCCAGCGGCTGGCCCGCCGGGCTGGACGTGGGCGACGTGGCGACGCTGGAGGCCGGACCCGGCTGGCACGTTTTCGGACGTGTGCTGTCCGCCGGGGGACGGAATATGATCGACCGGCTCACGAATTCCGCGGCGACGACGGTCCCAGCCGCGGTGAAGGACAAGTTGCTGGAAGCCGCGCGAGGAAATGCAGAATGAAGAATGCAGAATGCAGAAGAACAACTCGCCGCGCGAGTGGCTCCGGCCACCGCGCCTTTCTGCATTCTGCATTCGTCATTCTGCATTTTGCCGGACGGGGTTCTGACGGAATTCGCTGAGTCGCCCCATGCCCATCATCCCCATCGGCACTGAGGTTCAGACGCGGCGGCCGCCGCTGGCCAACTGGGGCCTGATCGCCGCCAACGTCATCGTGTTCGGTCTCACCGACTGGCTGGGCGGCAGCCACGGTGCGCAGCTCAAGATGTTCTACGCGCTCGACGGTGCCCGCCCCGTGCTGCACGAATATGTCACCTACCAGTTCCTCCACGGCGACGGCTGGCACCTGCTCGGCAACATGCTCTTCCTCTGGATTTTCGGCAACGCCGTCTGCGACCGCATGGGCGGACTCGGCTACATCCTCTTCTACCTCGCGGGCGGCGTGCTGGCGGGCGTCGCGTTCACACACACGGCGGAGAACCCGCTGGTCGGGGCGTCCGGCGCGATCGCCGCGGTCACGACCGCGTTTCTCGCGCTCTACCCGCGCGTTCACGTGACGATGCTCGTCCCGATCTTTCTGCCGTTCACCTTCCAGATCCCCGCGATGATCGTAATCGTCTTTAAGATCATCCTGTGGGACAACGTCCTGGCCCCCTCGATCGACCAGGGTACCGCGGCCAACGTCGCCTACTCCGCGCACCTCGGCGGCTACGCCTTCGGCTTCGTCACCGCGCTGGGGCTACTCGCGGTCCGCGCCCTGCCGCGCAACCAGTTCGACCTGATGGCGCTCTGGAACCGCTGGCAACGGCGACATGGGCTGGTCGGCCCCACGCCGGCCCCCGTCACGGCCCGGCCGATCACGGTCGAGGAGGTGGATTCGCGCCCGCTCGCCAGCGTCACGCTGACGCCGGTCGAGCAGCTCCGCGAGGAGATCGCCGACCGGTTCGAGGCCCGCGACGTCGGCGCGGCGGTGGCGTCGTTCCTGCGCCTGCTGGAGCTGGACGCACAGCAGGTGCTGCCGCGCGCCCAGCAGATCGAGCTGGCCAACTATCTCGCGCAGACCCGCCGTTATCGCGAGGCGGCCGCGGCTTACGAGGCCTTCATCGCCGCGTATCCGGGGGCCGCGGACCTGCCGCAGGTGCGGCTGTTTCTGGGCCTGATCTACAACCGCTACCTCGGTCAATACGAACGCGCGGCGACGCAACTCCGCGCGGCGTTGGAAGCCCTCCAGCCCGACACCCAGCGCGCGCTGGCCGAGGACGAGCTGCGGCAGGCCGAAACCCGGCTCCTCGGAGACCCCTGACCGCGCTGGCTGACCAACCGCGCCCGTCGCGCCCGGGTGTGGCCAGTGGCCGGTCCCGCTCGGGGCAACGGCCGCATTGCCCGGGTGCAGCAACGCGACCCGGCGGGGTGGGCCGCGATACCCGCCCCGCGGGGACGCACCTTACCCCGCTATCCCGGCGCGCCGAAATTACCCGGTTGCCTATTCTCCCAAGTGCTGTCGCACCGCCAGCCAGAACGTGCGGCGGTTACCCGTCACGCGCTCGGCCACGTCCGCCAGCAGGTCGCGCAGCCACGCCCGCCGCT
The DNA here is from genome assembly GCA_964394415.1 of uncultured Planctomycetales bacterium. Lineage (GTDB taxonomy): Bacteria > Planctomycetota > Phycisphaerae > UBA1845 > Fen-1342 > JAGVEP01. Next base: position 160 of record CAYMXT010000237.1, on the reverse strand, counting down.
CGCCGGCGAAGCGCGTACGCAACCCGCCGGCCAGCTCCTGGGCGCTCCGGCCGTCGCCGCCGCCCTGGCAGTCGCCGCAGTACGGCGAGCAGCAGCCTTCCTCGATGCGGATTTGGAATGGGTCGATGTCGTCCTCATCAACCACGTCGTCGCAATTCAG
>CAYMXT010000236.1:5428-5682 GCA_964394415.1 uncultured Planctomycetales bacterium | reverse complement strand
TGAGCAATCCCGTGGCCCAGACGCTGTACGTCGAACTGTTCAAGGACGCCTTGCGGCCGCTGGTTTTGCCGCCGGCCGAAGACACCAGCACCGACACGGGCAACACCGGTGACACTGGTGACACTGGTGACACCGGTGACACCGGTGACACCGGCGACACCGGCGACACCGGCAACACTGGCACGACCACGCCAGGCGGCGGACTGGACGACGTGCCGTCCGACGGCGGTGACACCGGCGGCTCGACGTTGTAG
>CAYMXT010000236.1:0-5418 GCA_964394415.1 uncultured Planctomycetales bacterium | reverse complement strand
TGTAGCTTCCGTCCGCCCGCCCGCGATGCGGTCGGCCGCTCGGACGACGGAATGGAACGCGCGCCCCGCACATCCGCGTGCGTTCGAGAAGTGCGAACATGAGCGACGCTCCAACACGACATGACGAACTGCGCCGCCTCGCCACCGGGGCCCTGACCGCCGCGCTCGTCGGTGCGGGCGCCGCGTGCGTCTACGGCCTCTATGAGTGGTGGGGCGCCGGGAACCGCGCGCTCGGCCTCGGCTTCGTGGCCGGCGGCGTCGCGGGCGGATTGCTCGGCGTGCTGCTGTACTGCCAAATTCTGCTCGTCCTCAAATTCGTCAACTACGCCTATCGTGCCTACGACGCCCTGCTGGAAGCCTCCGAGCTACTCCGGCGGCAGGAGGACCACACGCGCACCATCGCCGAGAACGCCACGCTGTCCGACTGGGCCAAGCGCGTCGTGTACCGCGAGAAGGACTACGAATTCCTGCGCGACACCATCCAAGGCGCGATCGTCCGCCAGGACTGGGAAGCGGCCCGCCACCTGATTCAGGACATGGAGCGCGAGTTCGGCTACCACGACGAAGCCGCCAGCCTGCTCGAAAAGCTCGAACAGGCCCGCCGCGCGACCGGCGAGGAGCGGATCGCCGCCGCGCTCGCGCGCTTCGACTCGCTCTGCCAGCAGCAGAAGTGGGGGCAGGCGCTGGCGGAGTGCGAACGGCTGAAGGCCCTCTTCCCCGGCGACACGCGGATCGCGAACCTGCCGCGCGAAATCGAACGCCGGCGCCAGGACCAGAAGCAGGAGCTGCTGCGGCAGTACGAGCAGGCCGTCCGCAACTCCGACGTCGATAAGGCCCATCGGCTGCTGTTCGCGCTCGACCGCTATCTGCTGCGGGACGAGGCCGAGTCGCTCAAGGAATCCGCCCGCGGCGTGTTCCGCGCCCGCCTCGAACAGCTCAAGACCCAGTTCACGCTGGCGGTCTCCGATCGGCAGTTCCCGACGGCGATTCAGGCGGGCGAGCAACTGCTGCGAGAATTCCCCAACAGCGGCTACGCCCAGGAAATCTCGAAGCTGCTGCCGATCCTGCGGCAGCGCCTCAACCAGCCCGCTGCGCATGCCGCCGCTTCGTGAACGGTTCCTTCAGCGGTTTGGCCGCCCGCCGGCCGTTGTGGCGCGCGCTCCGGGGCGGGTCAACCTGATCGGCGAGCACACCGACTACAACGAGGGGTTCGTACTGCCGATGGCGCTCCAGCAGTGTACGTGGGCCGCCGCTGCCCCGCGCGACGACGGCCGCATCTGCGCTGTCACGCTGGGAGGTCCCGTCCGAACCCACCACGCAAGTGGTGGGCCAGCCGGCCCCGGACTTGCGTCCGGGGTTCGGATACCGTCGGCGGCATCGCCATCCGAACCCCGCACGCAAGTGCGGGGCCAGCCCGCTGCACACCGGTCAGCCTCCGGCCCCGGACTTGCGTCCGGGGCTTGGATACCGTCGGCGGCATCGCCATCCGAACCCCGCACGCAAGTGCGGGGCCAGCCCGCTGCACACCGGTCAGCCTCCGGCCCCGGACTTGCGTCCGGGGTTCGGACAGACACCGGCCTCGCGGACCAGCAGACCTGGTTGCTGGGCGCCTGGACGCCCGCCGACTACCCACACTGGACCGCCTACGTTGCCAGCGTGGCGACCTTACTGACCCGCAGCGGGGCGCGCGTGCCCGGCTGCGACCTGCTGATCACGAGCGACGTGCCGGTGGGCAGCGGTCTGTCCAGCTCCGCCGCGCTGGAGGTGGCGTGCGCACTCGCGTTCGCACGGCTCGCGGAGGTGGACCTGGACGGCCGCGAACTCGCGGACCTGTGCAGGGCCGCGGAGCACGAGTTCGCCGGCGTGCCCTGCGGCATCATGGACCAGTACATCAGCGTGCTCGCACAACCCGGCTGTGCGCTGTGGCTCGACTGTCGGGCGCGGACCTGGGAGCACGTCCCGTTGCCGCTCGGCGAGTATGTGGTGCTGATCGTCAACTCAGGTGTACATCACGAATTGGCGACCAGCGAATACGCCCGGCGACAGGCGGACTGCCGCGCCGCCGTGGAACGCCTGCGCACGCGCTGCCCGGCTGCAACGGCGCTGCGTGACGTGACGCCGGCGCTGCTCGCGGACACTGCGACCGCGTTGCCGAACGCGCTGCTCCGCCGCGCGCGGCACGTCGTCACGGAGAACGGCCGCACGTGTGCCGCGGTGGAAGCCCTGCGGCGCGGCGACCTGCCGGCGTTTGGGCGCTATCTCGACGAATCGCACGTCTCGTTGCGCGACGACTACGAGGTCTCGTGTCGTGATCTCGATTTACTCGTCGAAATCGTGCGCGGCGTGCCGGGCGTGCTCGGGGCCCGCTTGACCGGGGGCGGCTTCGGCGGTTGCCTGGTAGCGATTGCCGCGCGCGACAGTGTGCCGCGCATCGAAGCGCGGGTCCGCAGCGCGTATGATGGTGCCGGCTACGGGCCGGCGACCCTGCTCCTGAGCGAACCGGGTGCGGGTGCAGCACTCGCGTAAGTGGGGTGGGCGTCTCGCCCGCCGCGTCCCGCCGCGCGTGCAGTGGTACGCACCGACCATCTGGCCAGACAGCCGCAGTCGAGAATTGCAGCATGGAGCCGCGCCGCGTCTTAGCGCAACTCATCGCCCGTGAAGACCTGAGCACCGACGAAACGCGCGCCCTGTTCACTGCGATCATGGCGGGTCAAGTCGAGCCGCCGGTGTTGGCCGCGCTGCTCACGGCGCTGGCAGCCAAGGGTGAGACGACGGACGAGCTGGTCGGCGCCGCCCAGGCCCTGCGGAGCTGTGTCACGCCGGTCCGCGTCCCGCCGGGGACCGAGGCCATCGATACCTGCGGCACCGGCGGGGACGGCCGAGCGATCTTCAACGTCTCAACCTGCGTCGCCATCGTCGCCGCCGCGGCGGGCGCCACGGTTGCCAAGCACGGCAACCGGAGCAACGCCCGCCCCAGCGGCTCGGCCGAGGTGCTCCAGGCCCTCGGCGTGAACATCGAGGCCGACGTGCCGGTGCTCGAGCGCTGCCTGGCCGAATGTCGCATCGCGTTTCTTTACGCGCTGCGGCTGCACCCGGCCATGAAACACGCGGCCCCCGTCCGACGGGCGCTGGGCGTGCGGACGATTTTCAACCTGGTCGGGCCGCTCGCCAACCCGGCGGGCGTGCGACGCCAACTGGTTGGCGTCAATCGCCCGGAACTGGTACCGCAGATGGTCGACGCGCTCCGCCGGTTGGGGGCGACGCGCGCGATGGTCGTGCATGGCCGGGAGGGGCTGTGCGATCTCAGTCTGGCTGGCCCGAGTTGTCTGGCGCGCTGGGACGGGCAAGAGGTGACCACTGAGGAACTTGATTGTCGCGTGATCGACGCGGAGCCTGTGCCGCTCTTGACGCTGTCCGTGCGTGACCCCGCGCACAGCGCTGAGATCATCCGCAGCGTCCTCGCCGGCGAGCCGTCGCCCGCCCGCGAAATGGTCGTGTTCAACGCCGCGGCGGCCCTCTGGGTCGCCGGGCTGGCAACCGACTGGCGATCCGGTGCCGAGCTGGCGCGAGCCACACTCGATTGTGGTACTGCCCGCCAGACTCTAGAAACATGGCGGACAACTTCGCAAAGGGTGGATGGTTGACAAGCCGATAGTCACTCCGTATAGTTACAGGGCTAAGATGGCTGCCGAGCGCAACCCCGTTGCCTGTTAGAGTTTATGCGCAGTGGTGGCCGGGTGCCGGCCTCCGTCGGGAGTGGTGTTTTGGCGAAGAAGTCAGCGCGTAAGAGCACGAACCACCGCGCGGCACGCCGTGCGCACGCCACCCGCACGACCAACCCACGGGGTGGGGGCAAGGCCAAGCCGCGCGGCGTAAAGGCGGCGACGGCCCGGAAGGCCCCGGCTCCCGCCGCGGCGCGCCGGGTGACGCCCCCGGCCGCTACCAAATCAACCGCACCAGCGAATCGCAATCGTCCGGCGCGTTCCGCCCCTCGTCCCGCCGCGCGTGTGGTTCTGCCCACGCCGGACCCACTGCTGACGGCAGGCGACGATGGGCAGGTGGCGGTCCCTCAAGATCCCGGCCTCACGCCGGAGGATCTTCAGCAGTTCCGAATGTTGTTGCTTGAGAAGCGCGCCGAGATTCTGGGGGACGTGACCACGCTCCACACCGAAGCGCTCTCTAAGGACCGGCGCGAAGCCGCCGGCGATCTGTCCAGCATGCCGATCCACATGGCCGACCTGGGCAGCGACAATTACGAGCTGGAATTCACGCTCGGGCTCATCGAAGGCGAGCGCGTGATTCTGCGGGAGATCGACGAAGCCCTCGAGCGCATCCGGAAGGGGACGTACGGTGTTTGCGCCGCCACGGGCCGGCCGATCGGCAAAGCCCGCCTGCGGGCCAAGCCCTGGGCCAAGTACTGCTACGAGTACACGCTCGCCCAGGAGCAGGGCCGGGCGCGCCGGGTGTAATCCCTTGTTGACGGCCCCGCGTCTGCCATCCGCCGCACCCGACGCGCACACCGCCGACACGCTGTCTACCGGCGGCGGCGTCTCACTCCACCCCGTCGAGCCGTTTGCCCATCGCAGCCCGGGGGCGCACGTGCGCCTGTGGGGCATCGCGCTGGCCGGTCTGGCGGCGGATCTCCTCTCGAAAGAGTGGGCGTTTCACACGCTGCGGCAAGGCGGACACCGCGTGCTGGTTCCGCACGTGCTCGAGTTCCACACGACGCTGAATCCCGGTGCGCTGTTCGGCATCGGGCGCGGGCACACGGAGGTGTTCCTGATCGCGTCCGTGCTGGCGCTCGTGCTGGTGCTGTGGATGTTCGCGCAAACGCCGGCGCGGAAGTGGCTGACGCACGTCGCGCTGGGGGCGATCCTGGCTGGCGCGCTCGGCAACATGTACGACCGCGTGGTTGTGCAACTCGTGATGTACGGCGCCTCGACGCCGAGCGGCCCGGTGGCGCGCTACTACGTCGTGGACAACCGGGCAGACGGCGACTGGCTTACGCTTCAGGAATACCCGCCGAACCCCGACGCGACGCCGCGAAAGCTGCCGCGCCGGCTGGCGGAGGAGCTGCCGCGGCCGGTGGGGTACGTGCGGGATTTCATCAAGATCCCCACGACGCTGCCGCGTTGGGCGTGGATTCCCGCGAAATGGCAGGGCCGGGAATTGTGGCCGTGGGTCTTCAACGTGGCCGACATGCTGCTGGTCGTGGGCGTCGGCGTGCTGTCGATCAAGATGCTGCGTGAGCGCCGCCCCGCGGGCCGGCCGACGATTCCGCTTGACGTCCCAACCCAGACGGCCTAAAGTCAACGGTGTGATCGCAGCCTTGCGGGGCGTGGCGCAGTTTGGCTAGCGCGTCTGCATGGGGTGCAGAAGGTCGCAGGTTCGAGTCCTGTCGCCCCGATCTGGTTTGCC
>CAYMXT010000235.1:3172-5686 GCA_964394415.1 uncultured Planctomycetales bacterium | reverse complement strand
CTTTCAGGTACAGCTTGTGAAATTAGTCACATGAGGGCTTGGGATTCAAGGACTTGGGGGGTGGAAATTGACGGCGGACGGCAGACGGCGGACGGCAGATCTCCGCCAGCAGAGAACGTGTGATGTCCCCCGTCGTCTGCCGTCTGCCTTCTGCCGTCCGCCGTCCGTCTCACAAACCAAGCGGGGCACCCTCTCGGATGCCCCGCCCGTGACGCTACCTAGCCGTCCGACTTACTTATCCCACCAGATGCGGGTGTTCATCGCATCCGCACCCTGACGGGCGATGGCGGCATCCAGCGACTCCTTGTTCACCGCCTGCTCCGTCGTCGAGTACTGCATGCGACGCGGGATGTAGCTCAGGCTCGCCTTAGGCCCCGGCACCAAGCCCGCCGGGATTCCGGTGCGACGCCAGTCGCTCCACGCCTCGCCACCCTGCGTGAACGACGCGATCCACTTCTGCATGAGGATCTGGGTCAGGCCTTCAGCGCCGCCCTTGTAGGCCACATTGGCGTTCGCGAGGTAGGCCGCGGCGTCTGCCGCACTGCCGCCCCACTGCGTGATCGAGGCCGTGACGCCGGCGTCGTAGTAGCCCTTCGCCGCCGCTGCGCTCACGCCACCCATCCCACGGTTGGCCGCCTCAGCGAGGATGAAGTTCTGCTCCGCGAACGTCATCAGGTACGACGGCGTCTGCTTGCCCGCCACCGTGCCGTACGTGCCGTAGACGGTCGCACCCGGATAGAAGATCTTTCCGATGCGCGACGCCTTGACGCCATAGCTCCCCGCTCCCGTCGCGTCCAGGCCGGCAGGCTGACCGGCGTAGATGCCAGCCTCCTGGTTCGGCTGGGCGAAGATCGGCAGGCGCGGATCGGCCCACGCGACCATCACGTCAATGAGCGGCTTGCCCATGCGATAGTCGTCGCGGCCCGCGAAGTTGCCGGCCCACGGGTTGTCGTACGTGCCGTCGCCCGGCCAGACCAGCTTGGCGTTGTCGGCATTCGACGTCATCAGGCCACCCGGCGCGGCCATCGCCGCGGCGATCTCGGCGTTCGCCTTGGCGGCGTCGGCCTTCTGCAGCCGCATCGCCAGGCGCAGGCGCAGCGCGTTGGAGAACTTCCTCCAGCTGGCCACGTTGCCGCCGTAGATCGGGTCACCGTTGCCGAGGCCGGCCCCCGCCGACATCGCGGTGGTGGCGTCGGTGAGCGTCTTCAGCATCCCGTAGTAGATGTCCTTCTGGGCATCATACTTCGGCTTCAGCGTCGGACCGGCGGTTCCCTGCAGCGCCTCGCTGTACGGAATGTCGCCGTAGATGTCCGTCAGGTTCTGGAACCCGAGCGTCTGCATGACCTTGGCCGGACCCCAAACGCTCGGGTCCTGGTTGGCCTGGCCCACCAGGTAGACCGCCTGGTAGTCCATCAGGTCTGCCGTGTACGGGCCATTGAAGAACCCGTCGATCGTCCCGGCGCGGTAGATATACCGGTCTTCGTCGGGGTACTGCGTCTGCGCGGTCTGCTGCGTCAGCAGCGAGAGCATGGACAGCTGATAGCCGGCACCGCCGACCTGCTGTACGGTGCTCACCACCGCGCGCGTGAAGATCGTCCCCGGAGGGGGCGGTGTGTCGAGCGACGGGCTGTTCGGGTTGACGTTCAGCCCGGTAAGGTCGGTCTCGCAGGCCGTCGTCACAATTGCGACGGCGGCAAGCAGCGCGACCGAGAGCCGAGTGTTTTTCATCATTCAATCTCCCGGTTGACGGTCACGGAGTGATCGTAACGTTGATACCGAACGACCGCGTCGTCGGCAGTGCACCAAAGTCAAAGCCCTGTCCGCCGTTGCCCGAGCCCGTCGAGTTTTCCGGATCGTAGTTCGGGAAGTCGGTCCAGGTGTACAGGTTGCGGCCGATGAGGGCCACGTTGAGCGCCGACAGCTTGAGCCCCGTGAGGTACTTGGCGGGGACGTCCCAGCCGAAGCGCATATCGCGCAGCTTCACGAAGCCGGTGTTGTAGATGCCGGGTTCAACCGACGCGAAGAAGTTGTGGTGATAGTCTTCCGACGTCACCCGCGTCGTGTTCGGCTGCTTCGTGCCGGCATCGATGCCGTCCACGATGATGCCCGGCTTGTCCCAGTCCTCCTCGCGGCCGTACAGCGACGATTCGAGCACGCCGGCGTAGTGGCCGAACCAGTTGCCTGACGAGAAGTTCTGGCCGCCCTGACGGATGTCGAGCAGGAAGCTGAACGTGTAGTTCTTGTAGCGGAACTCGTTGTTCAGGCCGCCCGTCCAATCGGGGTTGACGTTGCCGAGCTTGGTGTAGGCCGTGTTGCGGATTGGCAGGCCGCCCGACGTGATGATCTTGCCGGTGGCCGAGTCGCGCTGCCAGGCACGCCCGTAGATGGAACCGTACGGCTCGCCCACGTGCGCTTCGATGCGCGCATTCCACTGCGCATTCAGCACGATGGTCGAGAGGCCCGGGGCCAGCTCATCCACCTGGTTGCGGTTCTTCGTGTAGTTGAACGTCGTGC
>CAYMXT010000235.1:0-3162 GCA_964394415.1 uncultured Planctomycetales bacterium | reverse complement strand
GAGAAGCCGTTCTTCAGGTCGAGGGTCTTGAGCGTCACCAGCGCCTCGACACCCTTGTTGCTCATCTGGCCCGCATTGATGAAGGCCGAGCTGTAGCCGATGGCCGGGGCCATCGCGAGGGCGAAGATCTGGTCCATCGTCTTCTTGTTATACACCGACGCATCGACCGTCAGCTTGTCGTCGAAGAAGGCGATTTCGATGCCGCCTTCCGTGCCGACCGTCTTTTCCGGCTTCAGGTTCGCATTCGCCGAGGCATTCGGCAGCGTGAACAGGGTGCGGCCGCCAAACTTGGCCGACTGACCCTGGAACGTCGTCTGCAGCTGGTACGCGCCGGCATCGGCGCCCACCTGCGCATAGCCGCCGCGGATCTTGGCGTACGTCACCCAGCCACCCTTCGTAATCGACGGGAAGAGGTCCGAGAGGACCAGCGACCCGTTGATGGAGGGGTAGAAGTACGAGCTGTTCTCCTTGGGCAGCGTCGACGAGTAGTCGTTGCGCCCCGTCACTTCGACGGTGGCCACACGGTTCCACGTCAGGACGGCCGAGCCGTACACCGAGTTCACCCCGGAGTGCGCCTCAGAGTTGCCGATCGTCGGCGTGACCGCCGAGTTCGACAGGTTGTAGATGCCCTTCACCACGAGGTTGTTCGTGCTCCACGTGTTGCGGTAGCTGTTGTTGCGGCGAATGTTGCCGCCCACGTTGACCGTGGCGTCGAGCCGGCCCAGCGTCTTCGTCGCCGTGAGCAGGCCCTCGACGTTCGACTCCGCCGCGCGGCTGTTGTCACCCGTGAAGCCGCCGGCGCCCGCCGGATCGGTGTGGTCGATCTGCCCCGGCACGTACTTCTCTTCCGCCGTGTAGCGGTAGAAGTCCTGGCCCAGGCGCACCATGCCCTTCAGCCAGTCGGTCATCTGGTAGTTGACCGTCGCCTGGCTGATGATGCGGTCACGCGTGTCCATGTTGCCGTTCTCGTACTGCTGCCAGAACGGGTTGTTGTGGTAGTTGTAGTTCCAGTTGTAGAGGCCACCGTCTTCCTGGTACCACTTGTTGCGCAGGGCCTCGATGTCGACCTGACGGCCGAACCAGGTGAAGCCCATGAACGGGTTGCCCTCGGCGTAGCCGACTTCGGGGCGGTTGATGCCCTGGTTCTGCACGACCTGCAGCGAGCCCGACACGTTGAGCTTGTCGTTGACCGCCGCACTCGCCGACAGCGACGCGGCCAGCTTGGCCAGCTTCGAGTTCGGCACGATGCCGGCCACGTTGTCCTTGGTCAGCGACAGACGCGCCGCAGAGCGCGAGCCGTTGGCCGTGACGGTGATGCTGTTCGACACCGTGTGGCCCGTCGTGAAGAAGTCCCGCACGTTGTTCGGGTGCGCGACCCACGGCATGTTGGGGCCGGTGAACTGGTCGATGAGGCGCCCGTCCAGCTTGGGGCCCCACGATTCGTCGGCGTAGTCGTTGGTGCCGCTGCCGGCGCCGTCAACGAACTCGAACTCGCCACCGAAGCCCTGCCCGTACTTGTTCTGGAACTTGGGCATCACTGAGAAGACGTCGGCCGTGGCGTAGCTGCGGAGCTGCACCTGCACGCCTTCCGCCGCGCTGCGGCCGGACTTCGTGGAGATGACCACCGCGCCGTTCGACGCGCGCGAGCCGTACAGCGCCGCCGCGTTCGGGCCCTTGAGCACCGTGATGCTGGCGATGTCGTCGGGGTTCAGGTCGGAGATCGCGTTGCCGTAGTCGCGGCCGCTGTACGCGCCCACCGTCGAGAAGCCGGCGTTCGACACCGGAATGCCGTCCACCACGAAGAGCGGCTGGTTGTTGCCGGTGATCGAGCCGGCGCCGCGGATGATGATGCGCGTGGAGCCGCCGATCGAGCCGCTGCCCTGGATGGAGAGGCCCGAGGCCTTGCCCGACATCGCGTTGATCAGGTTCGTCTCGCGCGTCGTCGTCAGGCTCGTGTTGTCCAGCGCCTGCTGCGACGTGCCGATGGTGGACTTCTCACGCTGCACGCTGAGCGCCGTCACCATCATGCCGGTGAGCTGCACCGCCTGCGCGGCCAGCGTGAAGTCCACGGTAAGCGTTGTGCCGCCCAGGTTGACATTGCTCTGGGCGCGCCGATACCCAATGCGGCGGGCAACCAGCGTCGCGGGACCACGGTTGCGGCCGGCGACTGTGATCGTGTAGCTGCCGTCCTCCCCCGTCTGCGCGCCGGCCTTGATCGCGTCGATGAAGACGCTGGTTCCGGCCAGGGGCTGGCCGGCCTCAGAGACGACACGTCCCTTGATGATGGTGGGAGCCTGAGCTTGCGCGACGGCGGTGACGCCAACGAGCGAGGCCAGACCGACCACGCCCGCGAGCCATGCGCGGGCCAATCGGATGTTCATTCTGTATCCTCCAAAAAGAGGGGCGGGAAAAAGGACGCAACATGCGTACAACGAACAACGAACCCGCGAAGCGGTGCGGAGTCGTCGTACTTGAACTACCGACGAAGTCACCGCCGCGTCACGGCCTATAATAGGTTGTGAAAATGTTCCGCGACGCTGCGCATACGTTATCAGGGTTGTCACGTCTTTGGCGTAGGGTAAACCCTTACGGTTTTAGTCCCTGCTTCGCGAGCGGCCCTGACTGAATCGGGTCAGCAGGTCGCGCGTGCGTAAACGCGCAAGCGAGGCCGCGCGTATACCCGCCACTCGATGCGCCGTGTTGGCCAGGTGCGAGGGTGAGGCGAAGCCGAGCACGGTGGCCACATCGGCGAGGTCGTAGCCCGGATTCTTGGCCAGTTCGGCCGCCGCAATCAGGCGCACGAGGTCGATCACCCGCTTCAGGTTGGGCGCGCCCGATGCCGCGAACGAACGGCTCAGGTGCTCGCGCGTGACGGCGAGCGACCGCGCGATGGCGTCGGTGCGCACGGGCCGTCCACCCGCCGACACGACGTACTCCCACGCGCGCTGCTGCAGCGGGGCGTCGAGTCCCAGCACCGCATGGGCGCCGCGAAGCGCGGCGGCGAATCGCGCCGTGAAGGCGTGGGGGATGACCAGCTCGCGGAGCGCCGGGTCGTCCACGCCCTCGATGAGCAGGTCGGTCACCTCGAGCGCGGCGCTGCGGCCGAGCACGGCGGCGTCGGCGAGGCGCGGCGCAACGAGCGCGAAGAACGGGATGCTCGGC
>CAYMXT010000234.1:0-5717 GCA_964394415.1 uncultured Planctomycetales bacterium | reverse complement strand
CTTCGAGCACGCCCTGCGTCTGGACCCGCATGAAGTTCATGCCCACGAGCTGCTCGGCACGTTGCTCGTGCAAGGCGGCCGCATCGAACGGGGGCGCGATCATCTGGAAAAAGCGCTGGCGCTCAACCCCGCCAACGGCAACACGCACTACATGCTCGCGGTGGCACTCCAGCGCCTGGGCCGCCGGGCCGACGCGCTCGTTCACGCGCAGCGGGCGGTCGAGTTGCAACCGGCGGATGCGGAGGCCCGCGCGCTCGTGGCCACTCTGCGGCCAGAATAGACCACGCGCAGACAGTTTGGCCAAACCACCGCGGCGGACGCCGTGCCCGAACGCTACCACCGCCGCCACAGTTCCGCGGCGATGCGGCTGCCCAGGTGCTCGAAATCGGCGAACACCAGAATGGTCGCGATGGCAAAGTGCAGGGTGAGCAGCCAACAGACGATCGTCCACACGTAGCCGAGTCCGCCGGCGCGACGCACGCCGGCTGAACCGCGCGCGGTCCAGCGGTCCCAGGCGCGTTGCACGAGCAGCACCGCCGCCTGGCCGCCCTCGAGCCATGACCCGCCCGGCGTGCGGTCGTAAAGTCCGTTTTGGCGTGGAGCGGGTCCGAGCGGCGCCACGCGGCTCACGCACGCGACGCCGTGGCCACTGGTTACCCGTCGCTTGTGGCGTTACACCAGGAGACGTCTGCGGACGTCTGCCGGGTCTTGAGGCGGCGCGCCAGTTGACGGTCACGACGGATCTGCTGGCCTTGAAAGTGGATTGGGTCACATCGCTCCTGCGAGACTGCACGCCGGACCCGGCGCGCTGCCCGTCGTGGCGGCCGTCGTTTGCGTACCGCCGGGTGGGCGGCCGGCGCCTGGGGCCGCCGATCTTGAAGTAGCGGCCCGCTCTGAGCAAATACACGTAGCCGAACGTTGCGGCGGGACGCAATGCGCTCGTTGGCTGCTCCTCGTCATCGATAAGTTGCGCAGCCTCGCAAGCCTTCTGCACGTCCTCCAGATGAGGATGCCCCCGCGAGTACTCGATTACCTTCCGGATTCGCGCGGCCTTACCTCCCAACCGCGAGAAGGGCCTCTCACTGGGGAACGTTGGGTCGCACCGGTGCTTCAGGAGGTAGTCTGCGTACGTGGGGAAGCGCCCCAATTCGCGAATGAACTCGACAAGCCGCTGGATGAGAACCTGTTGCGAGTAAGCCCGATCCAACTGGTTCGGCGAGAAGCCAGCTTCCACCAGCGCTTCGCTCCAGTTTCGCCAGCACTTGCCCCTCCATTCGTGCGCTGCGATGCCGGTAGCGCTTTGGGATGCCCGGCTGCCGAGCGGTTGGCCACCGTTTCTTTCAGCGGTGCGCCTGATCTCGGCGATCAAGAAGTGCTTGTCCACGTCGTCGCTCTGCCGTTACGCCGGCACGCGCGCGTACACTTGCCCCACCCCGCGCAGCCAGTCGATCTCGCCGGCGTCGGCTTTGGCGTGGACCTGCCGCAGGAACTCGACCGTTTCCGGCTCGAAGCACGGTTCGGAGGGATCGTCGACGGGGATCACAGCTTCGACCTCGACCCGCACAACGCAGGCGCGGGCATGTACCCACCGAACGGCTTTGACCCGTTTGCCCTGCAACCTCATGCTTCACCTGTCAAAGTAATGTACCGTCACGAGCTTGGCCGCACAATGAACGGGCAACCATGACCAAACCGCCTTGACGAGCGTTCCATCCGGCAACACCTGCTCCACCTCGACTGCCGGATTGGGTCGGTCACCCGTCCGTTCCGCCAGCAAATGCCCGCTAGCCAGTCCTGCCACGACCTGCCAGTCGGGAACTCCACGCTCGTCAAGCTGATTGGCAGCATGCACGCCGATGGCATGGCGACCGTCCAGCACGGCCCGCCGAATCTGTTTGAAGAGCTTGCTCCTTGAATTATGCCCGGCCGCCAGGAGAGCCTTGCCGGTCTCGTTTCATTCATCCGGCTCCAGCACCGTCATGAACGCCTTCTGCGGAATGTCCACCCGGCCCACCGTCTTCATCCGCTTCTTGCCTTCCTTCTGCTTCTCCAGCAGCTTCCGCTTGCGGGTCACGTCACCGCCGTAGCACTTCGCCGTCACGTCCTTGCGGAACGGCTTGATGCTCTCGGCGGCGATGATCTTGGCCCCGATCGCGGCCTGGAGGCGGATCTCGAACTGCTGCCGCGGGATCTCCTTGCGCAGCTTAATCAGGAACTTCCGCCCGCGGGCCTCGGCCTTGCTGCGGTGACAGATCAGGCTCAGCGCGTCCACCGGCGTGCCGTTAATGAGGATGTCCAGCTTCACCAGGTCGCTGGCCCGGTAGCCGATGACGTGGTAGTCCATCGTCCCGTAGCCGCGCGTGATGCTCTTCAGCTTGTCATAGAAATCGTAGAGAATCTCGTTGAACGGGAATTCGTAGGTCAGCAGCACGCGCTGCGGCGAGAGGTACTCGGTCTTGCGATACGTCCCGCGGCGTTGCTCGGCGAGCTGCATGATGCTGCCGATCGCGTCCGCGGGCGTGATGATCTGCATCTCGATCAGCGGCTCGCGCAGCTCCTCGATGTGGCCCATGTCCGGCAAATCGCCGGCCGACTCGACGCGCTGCTCGCTGCCGTCGCGCAGCGTGAGCTCGTACGTCACGCTCGGCGCCGTCTGCACCATGCTCACGCCGCACTCGCGCTCCACGCGTTCCTGCACGATGTCCATGTGCAGCAGGCCCAGAAAGCCGCAGCGATAACCGGGGCCGAGCGCGTCGCTGTGCTGCGGCGTGAAGCTGAACGAGGCGTCGTTCAGGCTCAGCTTTTCCAACGCTTCGCGCAGGTGGTCAAACGTCTCGCCGCTCGAAGGGTAGAAATCGCAGAACACCATGTGCTGCGGCGGCTGGTAGCCGGCCAGCGGCTGCGCGGCGGGATGCACCGCGTCGGTGATCGTGTCGCCGACCGTCACGTCCTTCAGGCTCTTGATGCTGGCGACCATATACCCCGTCTCGCCGGCCGCGAGCTGGGGGCAGGCCGTCATCTGCGGGCGGAACTTGCCCAGCTCGGTGATCTGGTGCGTCCGCTGCCGCCCCATCAACAGGACCTTCTGTCCCTTGCGGATCGTGCCCTCCATCACGCGGACGTAGCAGATCACCCCGCGGTAGTCGTTGTATTCCGAGTCAAAGATCAGGGCCTGGAGCGGGGCCTGCGGGTCGCCTTTCGGCGGCGGCAGGTGTTGCACGATCGCACGGACCAGGTCTTCGATCCCGATGCCGGACTTGGCCGAGACGAACTGCACGTTTTCCGCGCTGATGCCGAGCACGTGCTCAATCTCGAGGGCCGCGTCCTCCGGGGCCGCGCTCGCCAGGTCGATCTTGTTGATGACCGGGATGATCTCCAGGTCGTTGTGAACGGCCGCGTAGGCGTTCGCGACCGTCTGGGCCTGCACGCCCTGCGTCGCATCGACGACCAGCAGCGCGCCATCGCAGGCCGCCAGGGCCCGGTCCACTTCGTAGTGAAAATCGACGTGCCCCGGCGTGTCGATCAGGTTGAACATGTACGTCTGGCCGTCGACCTCCATGTCGACCGCGACCGCCGACGCCTTGATCGTGATGCCGCGCTCGCGCTCCAGGTCCATGCTGTCGAGCACCTGCTCGCGCAAGTCGCGCTCCGAGATCGCCCCGGCGCGCTGCAGCAGCCGGTCGGCCAACGTGCTCTTGCCGTGGTCGATGTGAGCGACGATCGAGAAGTTCCGAATAAGTTGTTGGTCCATATGCTCTCAGCATCCGTCCGCGGCGGAAAGCCCAGCGGCGCATTGTACGGGGAAACGCACCCGGTCGGTGAACGCGGGCGATCGGTCGGCAACGGGTCGCACCGCGACGCAAGTCCCCGGTTCGCGCACGCTTCCCTCACGGCCGCCGGCGGAACTTCGGCTTCGCGTTGCGGGCACTGTGCCGCACCCGGGCGCGAGGTCCGAGAACATGGTAGCGCCTACTGTCCGCACTGGGTATGATTAGGCGCCGGCCACACCTCGTGTAGACGCCGCCCCGCGTCAGATGCCGCGCCCGCTCGTCTATCCGATGCTGGAGGCGTCGGACAATGAACGAGGCGCTGGCGCAGTTGGTATGCCCGCGTTGCGGCACCCAGTGGACGCGGTCGCACGCGGTTCGCGCGCAACGGTGTCCGAAGTGTGGCCGGCCGGTCGGCCGGTTCGGAGGCCGCCCCCTGCCGGGCGCGCCCCGGACGGAGCTGAAGCCCGTGAACGAACCATCCGCGGCACAGACGCATGATCCCGACCCCCTCGAAGGGGCGCTGATCGCCGACCTGCGCGATGCGTTCGGGTTCAGCGACGATGGCGGCCGCAGCTCCATCGCCCCGACCGTCTCCCCCAGCGATCTTCCGTTCGGCCGCCCGGCGGTGCGGGCAGACCCCGCCCGCGGAGCGCGGCTCGGCGATTTCGAGATCATCGACGAACTGGGCCGCGGCGGCATGGGCATCGTCTACCGCGCCCGCCAGATTTCACTCGGTCGCGAGGTCGCGCTGAAGGTCCTGCCCGGCTACGCCCGCTACGGTCCCGCGGCCGTCCAGCGTTTCCGCACCGAAGCCCAGGCCGCGGCCCGCCTCCACCACACGAACATCGTCCCGGTCTACGCCCAGGGGGAACAGGGCGGCCTCTACTTCTACGCGATGGAGCTGGTGGACGGACCGGGGTTGGACGTCGTCATTCGCAGCCGCCCCGACTTGCTGAGCACGGGCCGCCTGCGCGCCAGCTCCTCCGTCGGCGTTGGGTTGACCGACCGCACGCCCCCGCGGAGTCCCTCCGCATTGCCCGACCTGGCGGCCGTCCACGAATCCAACCCCCCGCGCGGCGATTCCGCGGCCGCGGACATCCGCTGGACGCGCGCGGATTTCCGCCACTTGGCCGCGCTCGTCGCCGATGTCGCCGACGCGCTCGACTGCGCCCATCGCAACGGCGTCATCCACCGCGACGTGAAGCCGCACAACCTGTTACTCGGCGTGACCGACCGGCTGCACCTGACCGATTTCGGCCTGGCTCGCCTGACGGACGAACCGCACCTGACGGTGACCGGCGAAATCATCGGGACCCCCGCCTACCTTTCGCCGGAGCAGGTCAGCGGCGACGCCACGCGCGTGGACCACCGCACGGACGTTTACTCGCTCGGGGCGACGCTTTACGAACTGCTCACGCGGCACCGGCCGTTCGAGGGGCTGCGACGCGAACAAGTCCTGGCCAGCATCCCGGCCGTCGAGCCGGCCCGGCCGCGCAAGCTGGTACCGCAAATTCCGCGCGACCTGGAGACGGTCTGTCTGCGGGCCATGGAAAAGAATCCGGCCCGGCGCTACCAGACCGCCGCGGCACTGGCTGAGGACTTGCGGCGCTTCGCCACCGGGCGCCCGATCCGCGCCCGCCGCGCGGGTCCGCTGGAAAGATCGCTGAAGTGGATGCGCCGGCACAAGGCGGCGACCACGGCGCTTGCCGCGGGCCTGCTGGTTGTCGTGCTCGGCGGCGGGCTCACCTGGAGTGTCGCCGAAAGACGCGCGCGCGAGGCCGCCGGCTTGCTCAGCGAAGCGTACGCGCAGCTCGTCTACCACGATTATCACGCCCCGCAAGACGCGGAGGCGAAGGCGGCGCAGGCCGCAGCGCTCGGCGCCCCCGCGGGCGAAGTGCAGCTTGTCCGCGCCCTGGCCCGTATGGGCACCGGGCAGTGGGCCGCCGC
>CAYMXT010000233.1:0-5760 GCA_964394415.1 uncultured Planctomycetales bacterium | reverse complement strand
CTCGGCGTGCCCGCCGAGGCGGGGGCGTTCGAGCGCCTCGCCGGGCGTTCACGCGGCACGCCGCGGATTGTGAACCGCCTGCTGCGGCGGGTGCGTGATTATGCCGAGGTGCGCGGCGACGGGCGGCTTGCGCCGGCGGTGGTCGACGCGGCCCTGGACATTCTCCAGATCGACCGCCTGGGTTTGGACAACCTCGACCGCGCATATCTGACCGCCCTGATCGAACACTACGACGGCGGCCCGGCGGGCATCGAGGCGATCGCCGCGACGATGGGCCACGAGCGTGATACGCTGGAGGACGTGGTCGAACCGTACCTGCTCCAGATCGGCTTCGTCATTCGCACGCCGCGCGGCCGCCTCGCGCGGCCCGTCGCGTATGAACACCTGGGCTTGACGGCCCCGCAGCGCGCGAAGGACGAGGCGCTGTTGTTCGAGTAAGAGTCCCTGACAAAACGGCTGTGGCACCGGCATCCTGCCGGTGAAAACACAGGCTGGAAGCCTGTGCCACAGGTTGGGTTAGGTGCTCCAAGAGGTCTGAGAGACTTGGTGGTGCTCGGGCGAACGCCACGGCTGGAACGTGACGCATGACTGCGCAGCAACCTGAATCCGCCCCGCATTGCCCGCGCTGCGGTCACAACCTGTTCGGATCGCCGGAGCTGCGCTGCCCAGAGTGCGGGCATGTCATCGCGGACGCGGAGGAGCTGACGGAAGCGCGCTGGCTGGCAGACGACAATCGCGAAAACCGCCGGGCGGTTCGGAATCAGTGGCTGATGGCCGTCGTCGGAGCGCTGCTCATCGGCTACGGCGTGACGATCACCATCCTCAGCGTCGACTGGTCGAACCGGCGACCGCTCTGGGGGTTGGCCTGGACCCGTTACACACCGATCTACATCGCTGCCACCGCAGGGTACCTAATCTACCGGCGGTGCATCGGCGAACCAATGTACCGCGTGCTGTTGATCCTGGGCGTGGCCTGGCTGGTGGGTGGAACCTTGATGTCGCTGACGTAGTGTAGCGACTCGGATTACCGCATCGCATCTGGGTGGGGAGCATGGGCCTCTGGCCCGTGCGAACCCCGGCGCGCCGGGGCACGGGCCAGAGCCCATGCTCCCCGGACGACGCGCTCGCTGTAAGGCACTCCGCTACCCGAGCTTCTGCGTCAGCACCTGGGCAGCCCGCTTCGCGTCGGCGTCCGTCTGGAAACGGATGTAGAAGATCGCCGTCTCCGCCACCGCCGCGGCCGACAGCCCGGCGATGTTCAGCCCGGCCTCCGCACAGGTGCGGGCCAGCCCGGCGCCCAGCCCCGGCCGGTCGGGACCGGCGATGCGGAGCACGTGCATCGTGGCCGACTTGCGCAGGCCCGCGTTCTCCCCCGCCGCGATCTGCTGGGCGCCGTGCAGCGGGGCGACGAAGAGCACGCCCTGCCCGGGAATCCCGGCGGCGGGCCGCACGATGACAAAGTCGAGATTGGCGCCGACCTGCTGGAGGGCGCCGAGCTTCTCCGCTAGCGTGCCGGGGCGATCCTCGATCTCGCCGGCCCAGACTTCCGCGCGTGTGATTTCGTACGCCATGATCTCGCCTCCCAATACAGGCCCCGATGGCCGCTAGCACGTTAACACGCCCCGGCATGCCGGTCAATCGCCGCTAGAATGTGCCCACCGCCGCCAACCTCTGTGACTGGAGAACGCATGCTTCGCCATCGCGCCGTCGCCTTGCTCGTAGCGTTGCTCGCACCGCTTGTCGCCTGGGCCGCGGACGAGATCGAGAGACTGCCCGCCGACCGGCTCCACTACCCCGACCTGACCGGCCGCAAACGCGCGTTCAATTGTGAAGAATGGGCGCAGCCCTGTGCGACGCCGCAGGGCAAGCCCGACTATCACCGCAATTACATGGTCTGGTGGTTCCGACACCTGCCGCAGGCGCCCGGCGTCAATGCCGACGGCCGTCTGAACAACTGGTGGGAATACGTCTACAACTTCAACGCCTATGATCCGGACGGCAAGCCGCTTCCGAAAGGGCCGCCGGTGGACCCGGCGACCCAGCCGACCGGGGTCCGCTGACCCCGTCGGGGAGCATCGGCGTCCCGCCGGTGCGAAACAGATGCGAAAGCCACGCCGGACGCGCTGAGCCCGGCGTGACGCATCGCAAGGAACCCCCGATGACCAGCACAGCTCGAACCGTGGACCAGTATCTTGCAGAACTGCCCCCCGACCGCCGCGCGGCGATCCAGGCGGTGCGCGCGGTGATCCTGAAGAACCTCGACGACGGCTACGAGGAGGGCATGCAATACGGCATGATCGGCTACTACGTGCCGCACCGCGTCTATCCGCCCGGTTACCACTGCGACCCGCGGCAGCCGCTGCCGTTCGCGGGACTCGCCTCACAGAAGAACCACATGTCCATCTACCTGATGTGCATCTACGGCAGCCCCCAGCACGCGGCGTGGTTCCGCCAGGCATGGGCCAAGACCGGCAAGAAGCTGGACATGGGCAAGTCGTGCATTCGCTTCAAGAAGCTGGAGGATCTGGCGCTGGAGGTGCTCGGCCAGGCCATCGCCCGCGTTCCCGCCGAGCAATATGTCGCGCAGGTCGAGTCGGTCGTCCGCGCGAGCTCGAAGCGGAAGTGAGCCGGTCTTCTCACCGGCAAGATGCCGGTGCCACAGGGGGCTTTGCTAGCTTCTCGTGCAAGAATCCCTTCTCGCACGCGCGCCCGCAGGAATCCCCTCCTGCGTGTCGCTCGCCCGAGAATCCCTTCTCGTACGCCCCGGATTGGATCAGCCGCCCGCAGCGCGGGGCGACAGGTTGTCGTAGGTGTCCAGCGTCAACTCGCCGATGCTGCCCCCGGTCCAGAGGTCGGTTTGCATGTGTCGCTCGTCTTCGGGAATCAGGCCGGTGTTGGTGAACGTGGACAGCATGTACTCCGCATCCTCGCGCTCGACGCCGTGGAGGTGGAAGCAGGCCGCGTCAAGCTCGGCTCGAAGCACGGCCCGCTCGGCGTCTTTCCAGACGTGGACGCCGTCGCCGCGCGAGCCCTTGAACCCGCACGCCTGCGCGAGGGGGATCATGTCTTCGGCGGTGCAGGAGAGTTTCAGGACACGCTCGCTGATCCAGTGTTCGAGGGTCTTGCGCTTGGACCACGAGCACTTGTCGGCGTACACGTCGGGCGGGAGGGTGGGGAGTTGCTCGACGATGAAGAAGTTGAGTGTGATGCCCCCGATCTTCTGTCGTGTCACGTAGTCGAACACGAAGGAGTCTACATTGCCGAGCAGGCAGCATAAGCGGCGCGGCTCGGCGTCGGCGAGCATTAACACGAACTTGTTGGTGACGGCGGTCCGGAGGATGAAGGACGCGATCATGGTCCGCTCATTGGTTGGGCTGGTGATGTCTTTGAAGCCCATGAACCACGGCTTGTTGCCCGGCTGCCCTTCCATTGTTCTTTCAACCGCCGTACTCTCCACCCACCATCGTGGCAAAACGGCGAACTCAGGGTTGCGGTGTTGGACGGGCGACGTTGCTTCCTTCTGGCCTTGGCGGACCCAGTTTTCGTCCTCGACGACGACACTCGCGGCCCGGTGATCGAACGCCTGGACCATCTTGGCCTCGTAGAGCGGCAAGGCCCTCTTCTTGCCGCGCGTGTGGACGTTGCCGCTGAGCGTGTACTTCTTGCGCTGCCAGACCTTAGCCTCGGCGAAGTGCTCCGCGTCGTTGGTTTGGTGAAACAGCGTGAAGAACTTGATCCCCCACTGGTTACCGCCCCGCTTGCGGTTCTCGTCGATCAGGATGGGGATGCGCTTGTAGACGGCCTTGGTCCGGTTCGCATCGCGCCGCCAGCGCGAGGCGGACACGCCGAAGCACGCGGCGTTGACCGCCCGGCGGATCGAAACGGTGCTTGACGGGATCAAGGCCGTGTTTGTGGCCGACGTGACGGCAGAGCGGGTCATGCGCTTTCTGGCCAAGCGCCGGGCCGGCGGACTCAGCACCGCCAGCTCGAATCACTACCTGCGGGCGGCCAAGAGTTTCCTGGACAGGCTCGTACGGCGGGACCGGGCGACGCGCAACGCGCTGACCGAAGTGGGCACCATGAACGCGGACACGGACCGGCGGCACGTGCGGCTGGCGCTCGACGTGCATGAGCTGCGCGCCTTGCTGGCGGCGACGGCCGACGGCCCGCAGTGCTACGGCATGAGCGGGGCCGAACGGGCGTTGCTGTATCGCGTGGCGGTGGAAACCGGTTTGCGGGCGGGTG
Source organism: uncultured Planctomycetales bacterium (assembly GCA_964394415.1). GTDB lineage: Bacteria > Planctomycetota > Phycisphaerae > UBA1845 > Fen-1342 > JAGVEP01. The sequence goes on along the minus strand of CAYMXT010000233.1, from coordinate 1,515 downwards.
AGCTGCGCAGCCTGACGCGGGTGAGCTGCGACCTGGACGCAAGCGAGCCGACGGTGACGGTCGCGGCGGGGTACTCGAAGCGCCGACGCGGCAGACGGCGCAGCGGACCGGAACGCACGACGCCCCCGCCGCCGAGGACGGGACCAAAAGCAGGACCAACAACCCCGCGTCGGGGGGGGCGCCTGGGAGCACGGCGCTGCAACGCGCGGGCAGGGTGACCCGCGCGTGGAAACCGCTGAAAAGTTCAGGAAGAACGGTGACTTGCGGCGCACCGTCGCGCACGCGCCCGGCGTGACTCGAACACGCGACTCACGGATTAGAAATCCGTTGCCCGAAACCACAAGTGCCGATACCGACGGAACTTACAGCGGACGGAATCCAACCCCCAGCTATAGTCCCAGCGCGCCGCAAGGGAATCCGCCTGCCGATCCCGACCTGGACGCCGTGGTCCGGGCATGGCCGACCCTGCCGACGCCGATCAAAGCCGGACTCGTCGCTCTGGTCCGCTCGGCCGTGGACACAGGGGCGAAGCGATGAGCCGGCCCATCCCGATGACCCTGGCCGTAGCTGATCGTGCCACAGCGGGGCCGGAACCGACTGGCCGGGCCGTGCTGGCGCTGGTCAACGGCGGTAACAGCAACAAAACCCCGCGCCACGGTAGCGCCAACGGGGGTTTCGTTACCAGGGGCGAAACGATGACCCGACCCGTCCCGGTGACCCCGGCCGTAGCCGATCGTGGCCTATCAGTAGACCGCCGACACGCCGATCGTGTTACAGCTGGCCGGGAAACCGCCTTGCCGGACCCGCAGGCGCGTGACGTACAGCGCGATGGGGGGTGCAATCGCGGTGTTCCTGCGGCGCACACCGTCTCGAAACCATCAAAAACTTACGGGGCGATTGTGGCGTCCGGTTTTTGTCCCCGGAGCGGTCTTGGGCTCGGTTTCAACTTCAGCTGAAAACGGTTAAAAACGGTTCTGGAATGGGTTTTCCACATCGTCTTTTCGGCGTCGCGTGCCCGACGAAGCCCGCGGGGCAAACGAAGTGCTCGGCCTGCCGAACACTGTGAACGTGGACACACGTCCCAAGTCTAGCTAGACGTGCGCGCGCTGCCCCGGTAGACTTCGCGCTGGTACTAGCTTCGGCGCGGGCGTTAGCGGTCTCTATCCTCCGCGGCGCCCCGCTGAAGCATCATCGAAAGGATAGGCAATGCCCGACGAAACGACCTGGCCAGCCCGGCCCCTAGACATAGGCCGCGGCGTTAGCGACCTGTTGGCATACTTACGGGACAAGCTGGCGGGCGTGGCCATTATGGACCTGCCGGCGACGCTGCAATCCCCGGACATGCTCGGGTACGCCGACGACGCCGGTCTCGCCGAATTCGGCGACCTGGGTTGTCCGTGGCCGTGGGGACCGCGACGACCGCCGGAGTATAAACTGTGGGGCGATATACTCGCCGAGCTGCGCGCCGGGAACAACCACGTATTCGCCGTCCGTCCGACGGCGGCGGGCCGCGTG
>CAYMXT010000232.1:0-5767 GCA_964394415.1 uncultured Planctomycetales bacterium | reverse complement strand
GTCTGTGCTGCACACGCTGAGCGAGGAGCACAGACTGATAGTCTGTGCTGCACACAGTCGGTCCGCGCCACACAATTGAAGGGACGCAACATGCAACGATGGCGTGTCGCATTGTGGTCCGTGGTTCTGCTCGTTCCGCTGGGCTGCACCGCGGACGCCCTCCGCGTCGAGGAACACCAGGAGCGTGTGATCGAAGGGGCCGACGCCGACCTGGTGCTCGCCACCGCGTTGCCGCTGTTCCAGCGCGAATTCGGCCGCGTGCAGGTCGATCGCCACGCCCACCGCATCGTCACCCAGCCGGTCGAGTTCACCACGCAGCGCGAAAGCGGCACCGCCCGCGACCTGTATCGCGGCAAATCGACCATGCGACGCAAGGCGGACTTCATGATCGGGCGCCGGGGTGGGGCGACCGTCGCCCGGCTTAAGGTGGACGTCGAGCGGCGGGACACCGAGCGGCAGGTCGTCCTGCGGCCGCGCCCGCAGCGGCTGGGCGATTCGCCGGGGCAGGAAACGGCCCTGGAGACGGATGGGGCGACCACGGGCGAGCAGAACGCGGTCTGGACCCGAGTTCGGCGGGACCGCCAATTGGAACGCGAGTTGCTTGACGAATTGCGGGAACAGTGTGCCCGCCTGACGGCGGTCGCGGAGCCGGCGCCCGCGTCGCCGCCCGCCGCGAAGCCGTGAGGCGAGCTGGCGGTGGAGCACAGACGATCCGTCTGTGTGTGTAGCGCAGACTATTAGTCTGTGCGTGTAGCACAGACTATTAGTCTGTGCGTAGCTATTGTGCTGTCTCAGAAAAACGCGCACGTAAGCGCGCCGGGGAGCATCGGCGTCCCGCCGGTGCGACCGGCGTTCGGAGGCGCCCCGCGCGGTTTCGCGCACCGGCGGGACGCCGATGCTCCCCATGATTACGGCGCGCTTATTGCGAGACACTACACTATGGTCGCGTGGACGTTGCGAGAGGAACACCCCCGATGACTGGGCATCTGTCACTGCCGCTCGTGGAAACCGACCCCGAAGTCGCGGAGATCATCCGCCGCGAAGAGGACCGCCAGGAACACACGCTCGAGCTGATCGCGTCAGAGAACCACGTCTCCGTCGCCGTCCGCACCGCCAATGCGTCCGTGTTCACCAACAAGTACGCCGAGGGCTACCCGGGCAAGCGCTACTACGGCGGCTGCGTCAACATGGACGCGATCGAGGATCTGGCCCGCGCCCGCGCCCGGCAGATGTTCCAGGCTGAGCACGCCAACGTGCAGGCCCACTCCGGCGCCCAGGCGAACACCGCCGTCTACATGGCCGTGCTCAAGCCCGGCGACACGGTGTTGTCGCTCGACCTGGCCCACGGCGGACACCTGTCCCACGGCCTGAAGGTCAACTTCAGCGGGGCCATGTACAACATCGTGCCCTACGGCGTGGACCGCGAGAACGAGCGCATCAACATGGCGACGGTCCGCCAGCTTGCCCGCGACCACAAGCCTAAGCTCATCATCTGCGGCGCCTCGGCCTACCCGCGCGTGTTCGACTTCCCCGCGTTCGCCGACATCGCCAAGGAGGTCGGCGCGAAGCTGATGGCCGACGTGGCCCACATCGCCGGCCTGATCGTCGCCGGCCTGCACCCGACCTCGATCCCGTACGCCGACTTCACGACCTCGACGACGCACAAAACGCTGCGCGGCCCGCGCGGCGGGCTGATTCTGTGCGGGACGGACAACGCGGCCTTGGTGGACAAGTGGATCTTCCCCGGCACGCAGGGCGGCCCGCTGATGCACACGATCTGTGCCAAGGCGGTCGCGTTCGGCGAGGCCCTGCGCCCGGAGTTCAAGCAGTACCAGCAGCAGATTGTGAACAACGCCCAGGCGCTCGCAGACGCCCTGCGGTCGCGCGGCTACCGGCTCGTCTCCGGCGGAACGGACAACCACCTGATGCTGGTCGATCTGCGCAACGTCCACCCCGATCTGACCGGCAAGCAGGCCGAGGCCTGGCTCGAGGCCGCAGGCATCATCTGCAACAAGAACATGATCCCGTTCGACGAGCGGAAGCCGACGCTGACCAGCGGCCTGCGGCTGGGCACCCCGGCCCTGACGACGCGCGGCATGGGGGCGGCCGAGATGGTCCGCGTGGCCGACCTGCTGCACCGGGCGCTCTCGGCGGGCGACGACGAGGCGGCCCGTGCGCAGGTCCGCGCGCAGGTGCGCGAGCTGTGCAAACAGTTCCCGTTGCCCCATGCGTAGCGACCCATCGGCGGGCAGTTCCCCGCCGCATCCGAGCCGCGACCGCAAGGGAGCAATCCGCGCAGCACATCCGAGCCGCGACCGCAAGGGAGCGATCCGCGCAGCGCGAAAGCGACTCACCCAACGGCCGAACGCGCTGCGCGGATCGCTCCCTGCCGGTCGCGGCTCGGACACGCGCCCTTGCGGTCGCGGCTCGGTAGTTGCGCTTGCGCTTGGCGCCATGCTTGCCGGCTGCACCGGGTCCGGCCACGTCCAGATTGCGGCGCTCGACTACCAGGCCATCGACCCCCCCGCCGGGCCGCCGCCGCGGGTTGTTCAGATCGACGCGGACCGCTGCTGCTGGTGGACCGACGAGCGCGGCAAGGTCTGGGTGGCCTTGGAGCGGGACCAGCCGCTACTGCTGACGCCGGAATGGCGGTTCAAGTTTCAGCTTTCGCTGGCGTTGGACGAGCCCCCGGCGGGGCGGGCGCGCGACTACGCGGTGAGCAAGCGCGAGTTGCGGGCGATGGTGCGGGCCGGTCCGACGCAGGCTCGCTACTCGTCGGTGCGCGGAATTGTCGCCTTGTACCGCGAGCCGCACGACCAAATGCGGGGCAGTTTCCGCCTGGAGGTGGCGCGGGAGGTGCAGCAGATGCTCGGCGGCTGGGGCCGGCCGGGCCGCTACCTGATGATGGGGACGTTCCACGCCGTCCGCGACGAGGCCCGCGGCCGGGTGATCGCCGCGCAGACGGAGTTTCTTGACCGCGGGCGCGACCCGGCGGCGTCGCAGCCCGCGCCGTGACGCGCCCACACTCAGAACGCGCGGCGCCGGCAAACGCACCCGGTTCCACGTGGCCGGCCCCCCGGTTGCATTCCCCGCCCACGGCCTTAGAATCCAAACCGATTTGTCCGGTCGGCGCCCCGCCCCCGCGGGCGCCCCGGTGGCGGCCTCCGGCGTTGTATGAAGGAGTGCGCGCGTGAGCACGCTGACCAAGGTTTTCATCGTCCTGACATCCGTCGTGGCCATCGTCCTAAGCTGCCTGACCGTGGCCAGCGCGGCCCGCTGGTCCAACCTCAAAGAGACGGTCGACAAGTACCAGCAGCTCTACGAGGCCGAGCTCGTCCACCGCATGAACGCCCAGACGACGATGTACGTCGCGCTGGCGATGAAGGACGACGAGCTGCGCAAGTCCACGCAGCAGGTCGCGACGCAGGAAACCAAGCTGCGCGACCTCGACGACCAGCTCGCCGCGACGCGCCTCGATCTGGCCCGCAAGACCAACGACGCCGCCGCGTTCGAGGCGGGCCGCAAGAAGCTCGAAGAGCTGCTCGGCGTGCAGACCGCCGAGCTGACCAGCGCCCAGAAGCAGAACCAGATGCTGCTCTCGCAGAACATCGACCTTCAGACGCGCAACCAGCGCCTCGCGACGCGCAACCTGGAAGTCACCGGGCAGCTCACCATCGCCCTCGACGAGAGCCGCAACTTGCAGGAGAAGCTCTTCGCCGCGGAGCAGATGTCGAAGGATCTGCAACAGCGTGCGGCGGGCGGAGTGCGGGCGGCGGCGGCGGCGGAGAAGGCCCCGCTCGGGGTCACGCCGGTGCAACCGCCGGTCGTGGGACCGATCAGCGGCGAGGTTCGCGACATCAACGGGGCCTATGTCAGCCTGAACATCGGCGAGTCGTCGGGCGTCGTGCAGGGGATGCCGTTCATGGTCTATCGCGGCCAGACGTACGTAGGCGACGTCGCCGTCGAAAACGTGCGGCCCAAGGAGGCCGGCGGCAAGATCACCCTGTTGCGGGCCGGGCAGCAGGTGCAGCCGGGCGACCGCGTGGTCTACGGACTCGAAGGCCGGCAATAGCGAGGTGCGGCGATGACCAGTGCAGGCAGCGGGCCGCGCCTCGGGCGGCCGAGCGGCGAGAGCGACATTTACACGGTGCTGATGGCGGTCGCGTTTCTGTTTCTGCTGGCCGCGACGATCTACACGGCGTACCGCGCGATCAGCATGTTCGGCGGCCTGTTGCCGCCGGGCGGGGCGTAGGCGCGAGCCCGGAGAAACGCAACCGCAGAGACGCCGAGAGCGCAGAGGTCGCAGAGAGGGCTTAAGGATGGGCCCCGCAAAATCAGGTTGCTCCTCGGTGGGGCCGCGTGCTTTCACACGTCGGCAGCCATCATTAGTATTCTCTGCGTCCTCTGCGCTCTCTGCGTCTCTGCGGTTTTCGTCCTTTCGCCGGAGGAAGCCGTGTTTCTACGCCGGCTGATGGGGCTGTTCAGCCTCGACATGGGCATCGACCTGGGTACCTGCAACACCCTGGTCGCCGTCCGCGGCGAGGGGATCGTCCTTAACGAGCCCTCCGTCGTCGCGGTGCGCAAGGGCACCAACGAGGTGCTCGACACGCCGGATGGCAAGGCGGTCGGCCTGGCCGCGAAGGCGATGCTGGGGCGCACGCCGGGCTCGATCACCGCAATTCGCCCGCTCAAGGATGGGGTCATCGCCGACTTCGAGATCACGCAGGCGATGCTCAGCTACTTCATCCGCAAGGTCCACGGCAACCGCGGCATCGCCCACCCGCGGATGGTCATCGCGGTCCCCTCCGGCATCACCGCGGTCGAAAAACGGGCGGTGCTGAACTCCGCCGAGCGGGCCGGCGCCCGGCGTGTGCATCTGGTGGACGAGCCGATGGCGGCAGGCCTGGGGGCGGGTTTGCCGATCAACGAGCCGCGCGGGTCGATGATCGTGGACATCGGCGGCGGAACCACCGAGGTGGCCGTGCTTAGCCTGTCCGACATCGCCGCCTGCACGTCGCTGCGCGTCGCCGGCGACGACATGGACGAAGCGATCATCAATTACCTCCGCCGGACGTACAACCTGATGATCGGCCCGCAAATGGCGGAGCAGATCAAAATCCAGATCGGCTCCGCGGCCCCCTTGGGCGACGAGTTGAAGCTGGAGGTCAAGGGCCGCGACATGATCAGCGGCCTGCCCCGCCGGGCCGTGGTCAGCAGCGAAGAAGTCCGCGAGGCGCTCAAGGAGCCGGTGGGGCAGATCATCGAGGGCGTCCTGCACACGCTGGAGCAGCTTGAGCCGGAATTGGCCGCCGACCTGGTGGACAGCGGCATCTGTCTGGCGGGCGGCGGAGCACTGCTGCGCGGCGTCGATGCGGTGCTCGCAAAGGCTTGCGGGCTGGACGTGCGGGTCGCGGAAGATCCGCTGACGTGCGTGGCCCGCGGAACCGCGGAGTATCTCGAGAATCTCGACGTCTGGGGGGCCGCGATGGCGTCGGACGAGGACGAATACTCGTAGCGGACGACCGTGCGTCGGCCGTCACAACTTGGGGGGCCGCTCAGCGAAAGACGGTGTGCCGCAACGTCCCCGCGGGGTCGTCGCTATCGAACAACACGGCGTGCAACCGCTCGTGTCCCTGCCCCGGATTGATGCAAAGCGTCTGGCCGATGCTGTCCCGGTAACGGCCTGTCACCTGCGGCGATTCGTGAATATGCCCGTGCAATGAAACCAGCGGCTGTCGCGCCTCGATGAACTGCCGCACCGCACGCG
>CAYMXT010000231.1:0-5778 GCA_964394415.1 uncultured Planctomycetales bacterium | reverse complement strand
CTGCATCATAACGGCCGGCGGACCGGGCTACGCGGAATCCGGCGCGCGCGGCGTGGATTTGAGCGGCAGGGGCCGGGCGGCATCGGTGATCGCGTCGATCTTCAAGGCGAAGCTCGTGCGCAGGCGGACGTCCTCGTCCGTCACGAGGTAGACATCGAGCAGGCCGTCCGTTCGATACCCCGTGCGCAGGTAGTTGATCTCCGCCAGGCAGCGGCTCCAGCCGTCGAGCCAGTGGGTCAAGGCCGCCCGCTGTTCCGTCGAGCCGCGGAAGTGGACCAGCAGGTCGATGTCGCTGGTCGGACCGGCGGTGGCGTTCTTGACGCTGCCGAAGACATACAGGCCGACGACGCCAAACTGCGCCGCGTCCAGCTCCGTGCCGATGCACTCGGCCATCCGCAGCCGCCAGCGCCAGTCCTGGTCGCGGGCCGTGCGGCCCACCGCCGCCGTCGCGCTGACCGACTCGACGCTGAGGCTGGGCGGCACGAGCAACCCGACGGCCTCGTCCAGGTCGGCGTTCATCAAGACCCGCAGCACTTGCCCATCCGCGGCCTGCGGCACGTCGATGACGCGGACGACGTCGGCGAGGTGCGCAAACTCCGGCGCCAGGTTGGCGAGCACGTTCGGCGCGTGCGTCAGAAACGCCTCGTTGAACGCGGCCTCCGCTTCGTCGGGATACAGCGGCAGATAGCGAATTGACGCCTCGACGAGATCCTGAAAGAAATGCGTGCCGAAGGAGAGGTCCGGCGTGTAGTCGCCCGAGCGACGGGCAATCTCAATCAGCAGCGCGGTGTTGTTGATATCGGAGTATGTGACGCGGACGCCGAGCTTGATGTCCCCGCGGCTGCCCCAACGGCCCGGCCCCAGCAGTACGAACTGCCGTTTGGGCAAAAGCTTGTTGAGCCGTCCGATCGCGCGGCCCACGGCCTGGAGTGCGTCCGCGTCGCCGAGCTGGTCATAACGCTCCGGAGCGACGTACACGATGTGCGTGAGATCAGGCACGCTGCCGTTCGACACGTGCCGGTGGGCCGAAAACACCAGTCGCTCCGGGGGGATGTCGCGCGGGATGGGTGCCGGCGTGGCGTGCGTCGCCGGGCTTTGCGCGCGGCACTGGAGCAGATAGAGGTCGCGGCCATCGTGTGCAAACTCCAAGTCAACCGGCGTGTGCAGCTTCTCGGAAAGCAACGCCAGCAGAACCTGGATCTGCCGAATGAACGGCGTGCGCGTCAGCAGTCCTTCAAACGTGACCACCAGGTCGGCGCGCGTGAAGTCGAGTTGGCCGCGCAGCGGTTGCCGCAGATGGCCGTGTTCGTAGACCGAGAGCATCTGCTCAATGCCCGGCAGATCTTCGCCGCACTCGTGCAGAAAGTCGCTCACGCGGACGGTCTCGAAGCAGTTGCGCTCGAGGTTGAGCACGTCCAGGTAGCGCGGCGCGTAGCGGACGACTTCCTCCGGCGTGGCGTTCACGCGCAGCCCCGGCTGCCCGGGCGACACCAGTACGGGGTAATCGTCGCCCAGCCGGTCCACTGCCCGCGTGCCCAGTCCGGGCACGAGGCGCAGCAGCCCGTCCTCGCGCTTGATCCGCGGCGACCAGCGGAATTCGTTGTGGCTGAACGCGACGCCGGCAAAGGCCGGCAGAAAGTACCGCCCCGCGCGCGTCCCGACCACCTCCTGAATCAGGATGCCCATGCCTTCCTGAAAATCGAGCAGCCCGCGCTCCGTCCGGTACTCGATGGCGTCCGGAGAGAACGTCGAGGCGTACACCTCCGCGATCGCATCGGTGAGGGCCTCCAATCGCTCCTGTTTCGAACCCTGGTTGGCAACAAACAGACTCTTGTACTTGCCGGCGAACGCCGCCCCGAAACGGTCCTCGAGCAGGCTGGAGCTGCGCACGATCAGCGGCCGGTCGCCCAGCTCATCCAGGGCGACCGACAGACCTTTCAGGATGTCATCCGGGAATTGGGAGTGCTTGAAAAGCTGTACGATGTCGGGGTATTCCTGGCGGATGACGTCTATACCTTTGTACTTCTGGTGAAGGATATCCTCCAACTGGTTGCTGTAGATGAAGTGGTAGACTCCGTCCGCGCTCAGATACCAGGTCTTGGGGGTCTTAATGCCGGCCAGGGCGGGCCAGGTTGCGCCGTGCTGGCGAATGACGCATTCCGCCAGCAGCAGCCCCGAACCCTTGCCGCCGATCTTGCCGTAGCCCTCGGTGGGGTAGATCAGCCGCTGAAGCAGGTCGAGAAAGTCCGGGATGTCCACGTACTCTTTGGCGACGTTGACGAATTCAAGCTGCCCGGTCAGGAAGCGATGGACCAGCGACACACGCAGGCCCTTGAGCGTGGCCGGGGACAGCTCCACCTCGCCGTGCGTGGCGTGGTAGTAGCGCCGCAGCGCGTCGGCCACCTCGGCCAGCGAGGCGTGCGCGTTCTCGATCGTGTTGACCAGAAAGCGGGCGCGGTCCTGCTTGATCCAGTCATGGATGCACGCCACGATTTCGCCGTCGCTGAGGTGCGTGGCGGCGATGCGGAAAACCTCGTCCGCCTGGGCCTCGACCGTCGCGGCTGCGGCCCGATCGAGCGGCTGGTTGGAGTCGGCGTGGATTTCCTCGCGCGCCGCGCGGCCGGCCATACCGATGTGCCGCAGCAACTCGTCCGCCGCCTTGACCCCGCTGCGGCCCAGGTGGTTGAGCATCTTCCGCGTCACGCGCGCCAGCAGGTGCTGGTCCGTCCGCCGCAGCAATTCCAGGATCACCGACCATTCGCTGGCTTTGTGTTGCGAGAGTTCGCGGCGGGCCGTGCGCCAATCGCGCATGGCGTCGACCAGCCGATGGTGCAGGATGCAGTTGCCGAGGCGCTCGGCGATGGTGTCGATCAGTTTGCGTTCTTCACGCAGAAACGGCCCTTCATCCGCGGCCGGCATCGCCTGGGCGTAGAACACCTCCAACATGCCGATGGATTCACCCTGTACCCGAATGGGGGCGCGCTGTACCCAGGGCGTATCGACCAGGCTCGGCGACTCGTACTGCACGCCATCGCACGTGATGCGCGCCCGGCATAACTCCGGATATTGCCAGCCCGGCGGCAGGGCGTCGATCACACCCCGAAAAACCTCCGTCAAGGGCAGCTTCGGATGGCTGAGCACTTCCTCCACGCTGTAGAGGCAGTTCAGCTCCTTGGCCCGCTCGGTCAGATCCTTGAGGATGCTCTCAATGGTTTGCTCGTCCGCCATGCGCAGTTCTCCGGCGGGGCCCGCCGGTGGCGACGCCGCCTGGGTCGCATTCTACCCCCGCGCGGCGGGCCGCTTCAGCCGCCGTGCAGGATCACGCCGCGCCCGGTTCGGCCGTCCACCTTGCAGCGCAGCGGCGCCGCGAGGCGGACGTGCCGGACGTAGTCGGTCTGAGCGACGGCGGGTTGTCGCGCCAGCCAGTCCCACGCGATCGCGTATGGGCCGGTGTGCGGGACGGTGAAGTACAGCACGCGGAAACTCGTCAGGTTGTGGAAGAAATGCGTACCCTGACTCGGCTCGACGTTCATATCCGGGCGCGTGGCCTCGACGATCACCCGCGCGGCGGAAATCTGCGGCCAGGTCACCGGCGTCCCCAGCCACGGATCGCTGCTGCCCCAGCGGCCGAAGCCGATGAGCACGTAGCAGCGGCCCGCCGCCGCGAGCTGCGCGTTGAGCTGCGTCAGTTCGGCGGCGATGGCCCGCGTGTGCCGCGCCTCGAAGTGGTCCGGCCGGACGTAGATCACGTCCGTGAGACCTTCGAGCACGCCGTTGCCGAGCGCCCGCGCGCTGGCGACCAACACCGTGGGGCGGTGCAGCTCCTCCTCCGTCACCGCGACGCGCTCGCTGGATACGAGCATCGGCCGAAGCTGGAGGAAACCGAAACGGTGGCGGCGTTGCCCCGGTGCGGCGTCGCCGACCGGCTCGTCCAACGTCATCGCGAATTCGATCTCTACATCGGCGTGGAGCCCGTCCTGGCACGCGGCCGCAAGCCGCTCGATCAGCGGGTTGAGCGGCACATCGGGCAGCCCGAGCAACGGTGCAAACGTCAGCACACGCGGCCCGACTCCGGCGGTGCCCATGCTCAGGCGGTCGGACGCGCCGTCGTAGGTCGATGCCAGCCGCCGCAGCGTGCCGTCATACTCCGCCGCGCTCAGATCGGCTTCGACGAGGTACTCGGTTTCGCTGACGGGGTCGTGCGGCGGCGCTGGTCCCATATTGACGGCCCAAAAGCGCGACTGGGTGCAGCGCAGGAGTTCGCGGGCGGAGCTCACGGGTGGACCGTGGTCTGGGAACCGCGGGCTGTAGCTCCAACACGCCCCGCCGTCGACGATCGTCTTGCCCAGGCCCAGGGCGAGGCTGACGACCCCATCGTCCGGCTGCGCCGGTCCGCAGGGGTAGAAGTTGTGCGTGCGGATTACGCCGGAGATGGTCGGGTAGAAGCGCTCGTTGTGCCGCCGGCCGACGACCTCCTGAATGATGACCGCCATGCGCTCGTGCGCGGGATCGTGGCCGATGGCCTGCATGTAGCGTTTGGCGTCGCGGAAAAACGTGGAAGCGAAGACGAACTTGACGGCCTCGATCAGGCGATGAAAACGCGCGTCCGCGGTCGCCTGGTTGTTCGCGACCATCTTGGTTTCGTACGTGCCGGCGAACGGATGCTGGAGGGCGTCCTCCAGCAAACTGGACGAACGAATCGCCAGTGGCTGGTGCAGCCGGGCGATCAGCGCCCGCAAGTCGCCGACGATCAGCGGTGGCAGCTCAGCCTTTTGAAAAGCGTGCGCGATGCGGTCGTCCGGGGCGTCCGAAAACGCCACCTCGTGCAGCCGGTTGTGGGCCATGAACTCCGCGAACACGTCGGTCGCGATGACGGTGAGCGTGGGAATCGAAACTTCGATATCCGCGAATGTCCCCGGCGGACAGTGCTGCGCCAGGATGTTCTTGATGAACGCCAGCCCCGTCGCCTTGCCGCCCAGGGCGCCCGTCCCGATGACCGTGAAATGCTCATCCGAGTCCAGGAAACGCCGATCGAACGGCGGAAAACTGCCGGCGGTCGTGACTTGCGACATCGGACACGCGGCCTCGCAAGAACCGGTGCAACGGGCGCAGCGTAGTTTGTAGCACGTCCCGTGCCGCAGGGTAGCTTCAGAAGTGGGTTTTTGGCAGGCGGATGGTTGGGCCGATCTGGCACGCGGGTTGCAGCGCATTCCGGCGCGCCCTATTCTGAGGGCCCCGCCGACCGCGGTGCGCCCTCACGCCGCCTGCTGGCGCGGCTGATTCTCCCGAGGACTCGTGCGATGAGCAGCAAGCCGTTCAATGCGTTTCAGATGGCCCAGGCCCAGTTTGACAAGGTCGCGGACCAGCTCGGCCTCGATCAGGCGACCAAGGATCTCCTGCGCCAGCCCCTGCGCGAGTACCACTTCAGCCTGCCGATTCGCATGGACGACGGCAGCTTCAAGGTCTTCCGCGGCTTCCGGGTCCAGCACAACGACGCCCGCGGGCCCGGCAAGGGCGGGATCCGCTTTCACCCCCAGGAAACCGTCGATACCGTCCGCGCCCTGGCCATGTGGATGACCTGGAAGTGCGCGGTCGTCAACATCCCCTTGGGCGGCAGCAAGGGCGGCGTGATCTGCTCGCCGCACAATCTCAGCCAGCGTGAACAGGAGCAGCTTTGCCGCGCGTGGGTCCGCGCGGTGGCCCGGGACGTCGGCCCGGTGCGCGATGTGCCGGCCCCCGACGTCATGACGAACGCTCAGCACATGCTCTGGATGCTCG
>CAYMXT010000230.1:3504-5841 GCA_964394415.1 uncultured Planctomycetales bacterium | reverse complement strand
TCAGAGGCGGCCGCCAATTCCCGCAACGCGGCGTGGATGTGCTCGGCCCGGTCCCCGAGGTTCGAGCCCAGGCTGATGTACACGCGCCGCGTCACCACTTGAGCTTGCTCAGGCGCTGGAGGGCGCGCTCGATCCGCTCGGTGGCCACGTTCAGCGCGAAACGCACGTAGCCTTCGCCCGTGGGGCCGAACCCGTTGCCCGGCACGCCGACCACGTCCGCTTCGTCGAGCAGCCGGTTGCAGACCGTCAGCGAGTCATACCGCGCCGGCACGCCGGCCCAGACGTAGAACGTCGCCTGGGGCGGGGCGGCGGTGAAGCCGAGCCGGTTCAGCCCGTCGCACAGGATGCGGGCCCGCGCGATGTACAACTCTCGCATGCGGTGCAGCTCCGGCCGCTCGTAGTTCGCGTACGCCTCGCAGACCGCGTCCTGCACCGCGCCGAACACGCCGCTGTCGAAGTTCGCCTTGACCGCCGCGAGGGCCGCGACCACGTCGGCGTTGCCGGCCAGGAAGCCCACGCGCCAGCCGGTCATGTTGAACGTCTTGGAAGCCGAGTGGAACTCGACCGCGACGTCGCGCGCGCCGGGCACCTGCAAGATGCTCGGCGGCGGCCCGCCGGTCAGGTACAGGTCGTTGTACGCCGCGTCGTGCGCGATGAGCAGGTCGTGTTGCCGGGCGAACGCGACGGCGCGCTTGAAAAAGTCCGGTGTCGCGGTCGCGCCGGTCGGGTTGTTGGGGTAGTTGAGGAACAGCAACTTCGCCCGCCGGGCCACGTCCGCGGGAACCGTGTCGAAGTTCGGCAGCCAGCGCGTCGCGGCGGTGAGCGGCACGGTGTGCGGCTCGCCGCCGGCGAAAATCGTCGCGGCGTGGTAGACGGGGTACGCCGGCGATGGGACGAGCACCACGTCGCCGGGGTTGATGACCGCCAGCGGCAGGTGTCCGAGGCCCTCTTTGCTGCCGATCAGGGCCAGCAGTTCGCGGGCCGGATCCAGCTCGACGCTGTACCGTCGGCGGAAGAACGCCGCGATGGTCTGGCGGAATTCCGGCGATCCACCGCCGAGCGGGTACGGGTGGTTCTTCGGGTCGCGGATGGCCCGCTCCATGCGTGCGATGATGAACTCGTGCGTCGGCTGGTCGGGGTCGCCGACTCCGAAGTCGATCATGTCGCGGCCGGCCTGGCGGGCGGCGCGTTTCTTGCGGTCGATTTCGGCGAACAGGTAGGGGGGCAGTGCCCGCAGGCGGTCATTCCTCGTTGGGATCATCGGGAACGCTTATCCTTTCCACGTTTTGGCGTCTCGTAACTGTCCCGCAGGCGGTCAAGGACGTCTTTCAGTGAACGCCCTTTGCCGTTCCGCGCGGCCGCCAGACCCCGCCGGATTCCAGCTACGGTCTCCGCCCGGTCCCGCTCGGCAAGGGGATTCACGTCATTGCGTTCAGTCACCTCCATGCGTGACGCTCGCGCTCGCTTCATGGTTCAAGGCAGGATACCGGCGATAAGCGCTGGCGACCATCGGCGCGGCCGCGTGCGTGTGCCCAGCGCAAGTCGCAAGAACACACGTAGCCGAACCCCGGACGCCATTCCGGGGTCGCCCTCAAACCGCCGTAAACCCAGTCCACGCTATTGATTACGCGCGATTCAGAATGGGGCTGGCAATCGAACCCGGCGCGCGTTAAACTGCCTCGTTTACGATAGTTGTGACGAGCATTACGAGAACCTGCCCGCGGTGGACGCAACCGAAATTCGGATTCTCACGGCAGGACGCCGGCTCGCCAATCGCGGCCGGAGAGCGTTCTGCGTACACCTTTTAGATGAGTGGAGTGATGGGTACGACCTCTTCCCCAACCGCCCCGGCTGAGCAGCCCCAGGCCAAGCCGGTCAAGGAGCTGGCCCAGGCCGCGGTCCGCCTGGCCGGCGACTCCGGCGACGGCATGCAGCTCGCCGGCAGCCAGTTCACCGCCACCTCCGCCGTGTTCGGCAACGACGTGGCGACCTTTCCGGATTACCCCTCCGAGATTCGCGCGCCGATCGGCACGCTCGCGGGCGTCTCCGGATTCCAGATCAACTTCGCCAACCGGGACATTTACACTCCCGGCGACCGGGTCGACGCGCTCGTGGCGATGAACCCCGCCGCCATGAAGGCGAACATCAACGACCTGCTCGAAGGCGGCGTGCTGATCGTCAACAGTGACGAGTTCAACGCCGGCAACCTCGAGAAGGCCAAGTACGACCACAATCCGCTGGAAAGCGGCGAACTCGGCCGCTACCAGGTCCACAAAGTCCCGATCACGTCGCAGACGCTCGAGGCCGTCAAGGAGACGGGGCTCTCCGGCAAGGACG
>CAYMXT010000230.1:0-3494 GCA_964394415.1 uncultured Planctomycetales bacterium | reverse complement strand
TTGTACTGGCTGTTCGAGCGGCCGCTCGAGCCAACCATCCGCTGGATCAACGCGAAGTTCGGCAAGGTGCCCGCGGTGGCCCAGGCGAACCGCCTGGCTCTCGAAGCCGGCCACGCCTTCGGCGACATCGCCGAGATGTTCACGGTCCGCTACCGCATCCGGCCCGCCCAATTGCCGCCCGGCACGTACAAGAGCCTCACGGGCAACCAGGCGACGGCGTACGGTCTGGTCACCGCCGCGCATCTGGCCGGTCGCCCGCTCTTCTACGGCAGCTACCCGATCACGCCCGCCAGCGAAATCCTGCACGAGCTATCGGAGATCAAGAACTTCGACGTGCGTGTCGTGCAGGCCGAGGACGAGATCGCCGCGATGTGCGCGGTCATCGGCGCGGCGTACGCCGGCAATATCGCCGTCACCGGCACCAGCGGCCCCGGCATGGCCCTCAAGCAAGAGGCCATCGGCCTGGCCGTGATGACCGAATTGCCGTGCATCATCGTCAATGTGCAGCGCGGCGGACCGAGCACGGGGTTGCCGACGAAGACGGAGCAGGCGGACCTGTGGCAGGCCATCCTGGGCCGCAACGGCGAATGTCCGCTCCCGGTGCTGGCGGCGCGCTCGCCGTCGGATTGCTTCTGGGCGGCGCTCGAAGCGACGCAGATCGCGCTCAAGTACATGACCCCGGTCATCATGCTGTCGGACGGCTATCTCGCGCAGGGTTCCGAGCCTTGGCGCGTTCCAGACGCGAAGGAACTGCCCACGATCGAGGTCCACTTCGCGACCGATCCCGCGACGTACAAGCCCTACCAGCGCGATCCCAATGGCGCCCGGCCCTGGGCGTTGCCCGGCACGCCGCACCTGCATCACCGCATCGGGGGGCTGGAGAAATCCGACATCTACGGCGAAGTGAGCCATGTGCCCGAGAACCACCAGCTTATGGTGAACCTGCGGGCACAGAAGGTCGCCAATGTCGCCCGCGACATCCCGGACCAGGATGTATTCGGCGATGACCGCGGCCCGCTGCTGGTCGTGTCGTGGGGCGGGGCGTACGGCGCGGTGCGCACCGCGGTCGAGCGTGCCCGCGAGAAGGGCCAGAAGGTGTCGCATGCCAACCTGCGGTGGCTGAACCCGATGCCGCGCAACCTCGGCGACGTACTGAAGCGTTTCGACCAGGTGCTGGTCGCCGAGATGAACATGGGACAGTTGCTGTTTCTGCTGCGGGGACAATACCTGGTGGACGCGGTGGGTCTGCACAAGGTGCAGGGCCGCCCGTTCATGGTCCACGAAATCACGAGCAAGATTGACGAATTGCTAGGAGGCCGGTCGTGAGCGCCGCCTTTGATCCGACCCTCGTATCCGTCAAGGATTTCAAGAGCGACCAGCAGGTCAAGTGGTGCCCCGGCTGCGGCGACCACTCGATCCTGGTGCAGCTCCAGAAAGTGCTGGCCGCCAACAAGTCGAACCGCGACCAGACCGTGTTCGTCTCGGGCATCGGCTGTTCCAGCCGCTTCCCGTACTACATGAACACCTACGGCATTCACAGCATCCACGGCCGGGCCGCCGCCATCGCCACCGGCGTCAAGTGCGCCAACCCCGAGCTGGACGTGTGGGTGATCACCGGCGACGGCGACGGGCTGAGCATCGGCGGCAACCACTTCCTGCACACCGCCCGGCGCAACGTCGGCCTGAAGATGGTCCTCTTCAACAACCGCATCTACGGTCTGACCAAGGGCCAGTATTCGCCGACCAGCGATTTCGGCACGCGGACCAAGTCGTCGCCCTACGGCACGATCGACTACCCGGTGCATCCGATCTCGGTCGCCCTGGGCGCCGAGGTGACCTTCGCCGCCCGCGCGGTCGATACCGACGTGCAGCATCTTCAGCAGGTGCTCCAGCGCGCCATCGAGCACCAGGGCACCGCGTTCGTCGAGGTCTACCAGAACTGCCAGGTCTACAACGCCAACGCCTTCGAGTGGGCGACCGACCGCAACACGCGGCTCGACCACCTGGTCTACCTTGAGCACGGCAAGCCGCTGATCTTCGGCAAGAACCGCGACAAGGGTATCCGCCTGAACGGCGACGCCCTGGAAGTGGTCGAGCTGGCGAAGGTCTCGCAGGACGACCTGCTGATCCACGACGAGCGCGCCGCCAACTCGGCCCACGCCTTCCGCCTGGCGCAGATGCACCATCCGGAGTTCCCCGAACCGGTCGGCGTCTTCCGGGCGATTCAGAAACCGCCCTATGAAGAGCTGCTGCTGGGCCAAATCGCCGCCGCCCGTGAGAAGCAGGGGCCCGGTCAGCTCGACAAGCTGTACCGCTCCGGCGATACGTGGAAGGTGGCGTAGCGGCGGAGATGCGAGCCAGGAATCGCGAGTAACACGGTCAGCACCGCGGCGCGGCGTGAGCGCCAGCATGCATGGGAATCAGTGTTCCGTGACGGTCACACGGATATCGTGTGCCGCCAGTTCAGCCATGTAACGCTGGAGCGGCAGCGCCACTTCCAGGGGCCGCGCGCCCGGCGCGATCAGCCGGCGGGCCTGCATGTAGGCGACCAGCGTGGTCGGAAACGCGGTCGTCCGCTCCATCGCGGTGAAGCCGGTTCGCTCGTCGTGGCGGTCGAACAGGTCGTACTGCCGGGTCAGCGGGCGGCCCTGGTGTACGCCTTGCACCGTGCAACGCAGGACGACGAGGTCGCGCACGTCGGGATACGCCAGCCGCGTTTCCAGCAATCGCCGGAATAGCGCCCGGGGCTCAATCGTGCTGCCGTCGGTGAGCGCGAGGCGGGCCTCGAAGCAACCCAGCTCGAATAGCGCCCGCATGATGGCGTAGTGCCCCGGATAGCGCACGGTCTTGTAGTCGTACGTCCGCACCCGTCCGCGAAACGTCTCGGTGCAAGTGCTCACGCCCCCCGAGGTGACCGCCGCCTCGCACCGCCCGAGCGGCGACGGAAACTCAAGCTCCTCAACCTCCGTCAAGGTCGGCACTTTCACCGGCTCGCCGTCGCGTAAATACTCACCAAAGCCGCTGTATTCGTTCAGCAGCCCCTCGAAATTGAACACCAGCTTGTAACCGAGTGGACCGACCGACCGCTCCGGCAGCCCGCCGCAGCGAATGTGTGCGTGCTGTGGCTCGTCGATCGTAGCGATGGCGTGGGCGGCCAGGATGTTGCCGAGCCCCGGTGCCAGGCCGCAATCGGGCACGATGCTGACGCCGCGGGCTTCCGCCTGCGCGTGTCGGCTGAGCGACTCGCGGACCACCTGCGTGTTGCCGCCGAGGTCGCAGAACGACGCCCCAGCGGCGAGCGCCGCATCCGTCAGTGCAACGTTGAAGCGGTACGGCACGGCCGACAACACCACGTCCGCCCCCGCCAGGTGCGGCGTCAGCGTGGACGTCTGCGCAACGTCGCAGTGCCCCGGGCTGAACCGGCAGTGCGTATTCGGCAGCAGCCCGGCGAGCCGGGCAACGCCGCGCCGGGCCACGGCCTCGTCCGTATCCAG
>CAYMXT010000229.1:0-5879 GCA_964394415.1 uncultured Planctomycetales bacterium | reverse complement strand
GGTAGAGCTGGGCCAGTTGTTGATGGTCGTAGGCGCGATACAGATACCGGACGGTCACCCAGCGCCCGTCGCCGAACTCGCCGTTGATGCGGCCCACCACGGCTTCGACTTGCGCGCGCTGGGCGGCATATTCAGGGATGTCCGCGCGTGACGGCACGGAGATCTGCACCAGCGAGAGCTGCTGCCGCCACTCGGGCGCGATCTCAAGCAGGCGTCCAAAAGCCCGCAGGCGCGCGGGGATGCCCTTCGTGTAGTCCAGCCGATCGACGCCCAGGATCAGCCGGCTCGGCCGCAGCGCCGTCAGCAACGCATCGAGCTCTTCGTCCGGCGGCGTCGTGGCCCGGTAAAGCTCGGGGACGATGCCGATCGGGAAGGCGCCGACGCGAATACGCCGCGAGCGGTGCAGCACCGCGTCGTCGCTGACGCGCGCCGCCGACAGCGCCCCCACGCACTGGCGGAAATTCTCGACGTGGGTCGGCGTTTGAAAACCCAACAGGTCGAACTCCAGCAGGGCCTCGATGATCTCAGCGGCCCAGGGCAGCAGCGCGAACAGGTCCAGCGCCGGCCAGGGGATGTGCAGGAAATGCCCAAGCAGCCCGCGATGCCCACGCTGCCGCAGCGCCCGCGCAACCAACAGAAGCTGGTAGTCATGCACCCAGGCGGTCGCACTGGGCGGCACGAGCTGCGTGGCGACCGCCGCGAACGCGTCGTTGACTTCCACGTAGCACTGCCACTCCTCGTCGGAGAGGTGCGTGCTGCCGGGAAACGAGTGAAACAGCGGCCACAGCGCGCGGTTGCAGAAACCGGCGTAGTATTGCTCGGCCCAACGCCGCGGAAAATCCAGCCACGCGATCGGCGGCTGCGCGTTTTCGTCCAGCCCCACCGGCCCCACCTCGGTTTCCGCGACGTTGTGTCCGCTCCACCCCAGCCAGAGACTGGCCCGCGTCTTCAAGATCGGCTCGAGCGCGGCGACCAGACCGCCGACGCTGCGCGGCCGCCGATCTTCCGGCGTCACGGGCGAGCGCAATTCGGGCAGGCGGTTGGAGATGACCAGGAAGTCTCGCCCCGCGGGGGCGGTCCTGCCCGCCGCACGCGGGGGACGCAGGGGCAGCGGCAAGGCCGGCGGCGCCGGCGTCGCGGCCTCGTGCCGCACGGCCCAGACCCACTCCAGGAATCCGCAGACGGCCGCCGGGTTGTTCAAGCGCCACTGCGCACGCGTCGGCCGCGCGGGCGGCTCGCCCACCAGGACGGCCTCGTCCAGCGGGCTGCGCGCGGCGAACATGTCTTCGTCGGTGATGTCATCGCCGAGGATCAGCAGGCGCGCCCCGGCGTCGGTCCGGCCGCGAAGCCACGTCACCGCCGCGGCTTTCGACACCCGCGTGGGGCGAATCTCCAACATCGCGGCGCCCTCACGCAGCCCAAAGCCGGGGTGTTGCTGCAACCAGTCCGTGACGGCGGAGGTAACCTCCACTTGGAACGCCACTTGGTCGCGGCCCGCCACCCGGCGGTAATGCACCGCCAGGGAACAGGATTTCGGTTCGAGCCAGGCGTCGCGATAGCGTGCCACGATGGGCGTCAGCAGCGCAACCAGCGCCGGCACGGGCAACTCCGTCGGGGACTCCGCCAACGGCTGCCAGGCGCCGGCCCCGCGCACCCACGCGCCATGTTCGGCCACGAGAAAGACGCTCTGCGCCGTCAGGGGCAGCGCCTGCTCGAGGCTCTCACGCGTGCGGCCGCTGACAATCGCCACGCGGACCCCCGGCAGCTCCGCCAGCGCGTTGAGCCGCTGCGCGACCTCCGGCGGCAGGCACGCTTCGCGGGGCGTGGCGGCGAACGGAATCAACGTGCCGTCCAGGTCGGTCAGCAACACGAAGGGGGTGTGCCGCGCCAGTGTCAGCCACTGCGTCAGCAGCTCCGGGCGCGCTTCCGGCTTCGTTTGAAGCGCGTCGCGCGCTAAGTCCTGGGCTGGCCGGTCCGACACGCGACACCTCTGTGACCGGGTGCATGGATGAGCAAAGGGACTTCTCGCCGGCGACCGGCGCGGCCACGCACCGGTCCGGGGCGGCGGATTTCGACCATCCGATTCTATGGCCGTGCCGTGGTCTCCGACAAGGAGAGCGCACGCGGCTCCCAAGCCGTGGGTTCCTCCCGCGCGCCGCGCGCCACTCTGCCTCCGGCGCGCACCATGAATGGCACGCTTCGGTACACGCCGCCCGCTCGTACGGACCGAGGTAGCGGTTGTAGATCAGGCCCAGAAACAGCCGCACCTGCGACAGCGTGGCACGGCAGGGTGGCCCGGTCTTGCGAAGCAAGGCCGTGGCAGGAAACCTGCGAGTACGCACGGCCTGCCTGCGGCAGACCGTGCCACCCACCGCGGCCTACGCCGGCTGGACGGACCGGGCCGAGTGATCGCCCCGCACGCCGGCGCCAACTTCCAGGCGGACGGGGTGGCGCGGGTCTGTGGTTCTCCGGGGGCATCGGGGCGCGCGAGCGGCAAATCGCTTACGTGGCAGTAGACAAGGAATTTTATCGGAACATCCCAGAATGTCGTTGACCGCGCTCCAAGGGCGGTGTAAACTACGATAATCGGGCGGATGCCCGGGCTGGATGCTGCCGCGGCGAGCCGCGGGTCGTAGTCGTAGCGTCGGACCTCCGTGTCCGACGGCCTACAGCCCCCAGCCCCCCGCCCACCCGGGGAGCGGAAACGCACAATGTGCAGCCACCCAGCGGGCGAGCGGGTAGCGAATGCGGCTGAACTGCCGCGGCCTTGTGCGGCGGGCCGGCCGGGATTGCGTCTTACGCAACTCGTACCGGGGCAGCCGCCGACGGCGCTATCGATCGAACCGGGTTTGCGTCTTACGCATGACGCCAGGCGAAACGCCCCGGGGCAACCCAGGGCAGACTTGCGTTTGACGCAAGACGCGAAACAGGAGGGCACCGACATGGCGCGGGACCGGTGGAATGCGCGTTTCTCAGCACGCGACCCGCGCGCCTTGGGGCGTTCGCTGGGCCGGATCATGAAGCGCGGCGGCACGGCGCAGTGGTGCTGGCTCCAGGCGCTGCGCGTGTCGTTCGAGACGCCCGACCCACACGTCGGCCGGCGGCTCACGCAGGCCGAGTTCGCGGCCCGCGTCGCCGCGGAGGGCGGGCACGCGAGTTTCTCACTCGCGCGAATGTCGCGGGCCTTGAAGGCCGCCTACCTCGTCACGCGTCCGCCGGAGACGGAAGCGGAGCGCCGCGCGCTGAGCCGCGTCTTCAACGGCAACGAGAGCCGCGACGCCGGCGTCGAGCGCACGCCGGCGGAGCTGGTGGCCAATCTACTGAAGCGGCTACGGCGGGACGTGACCGACGGGCTGGTCCTCGGCCTGACGGGCCGCGCGCTGCTGGACGTGGTCGTGGCAGCCATCCGTCGCCGGGAGGGGTGCGGCGAAGTTCACGACGGGGGTAGCAAACCTGTGCCGAATGGAGATGAACCATGTTCAAACGGCTGTGCTTGACGGCGTTCCTGGCGTGCGCGGTTACGCCCGCATTCGGGTACTGGACACAGTACAAGCCGCGCGCGAATGCCCCGTGGCCCGAGGACCAGGGGTGGGAACGAATCACATGGTACGGCGGCGCGGAGCGCAAAATCGAGAACGGCGCGCTGGTACTCGATTCAACCGCGAGCGGGGCGATCGTGGATTACTATCGCATGATCGAGCCGGGGATGATCCACGCGCAACCGGGCCGCCCCTTCATGATCGAGTGGCGCGAGGTTGTGGACTACGGTACCTTCGTTGGCCAGTCCACCGTCACCGTCTTCTCGGATGACGAGTGGATTGTCGACTTCTGGATTACCACGGACCGCATCTACAACGCCAATAACTACCCCGAGTACGCGCCCTTTCAGGCGGGATGGCATACGTTCCGCATGACGACCCCTGACATGCGGTCGTGGACCCTTTCTATTGATGGAGCGCCGTCGCTCGCGGGTTCCTTCTTGGAGAGTTCCTGGACGTCGGAGGTCAGTTGGGGTGACGGAGCGCAAGGCGGCGTGAGCCTGACACGCTGGGCATACGTGGCTTTCGGTACGGGGCCTGAGCCGAGCGTTATGCAGAGCTTCGGAATCGCCCCGGAGCCAGGGGCGGTACTTGCAGTGCTTTTGGTGCTTGTCCCGGTACTGCGCACGTCGCGCAGGGGACCAGCTGGTTTCTAACGATTGGAGGTGTACTGTGACAAGGCTTGCTGTGGTCTGTCTGTTGGCGGCCGGTGTGCTGGTAGCACCGGGTCAGTCTGTAAACTGGATTTATCAGCACAACTCGGCGTACTGGCTGGATCCGAACGATCCCAACTCCGGAGACCCGAACTACTATGAAGTCTTCCAATCCCCGCACAGGATCCTGATTCACAAGAGCAAGGCGAACGAACCATTCTGGTTCGAGGCCGCGCTGCTGAACAACGGACAGTACAGTGGCCCGGGAAACATCGACTTGATCGCCGCGGACCCCAACGCCGGGACGGTCACAGTGAAGATCGACGGCAACGGCCACGACCACGGTGCGGCAACCGTGGATGAAGTGAGCCTCAGCGGGATCTCCGGCACTACATGCACGGTCAGCGATCTGATAACATCAGGTGACATCGGTACCGACGGTGAGATTAATGTTGACCGGGCGACGGGAACGTGGACGGTAGGAGAGGACGGCGCAGCCGATATTCTCAGCGACATGAACGTGGGCTGTTTCCTGGCGCAGCTTTCCTGCAATACACTGACGGACCTCTATGTGAACGACGAATGCAGCAGCGCCGACACGCTCTTACCTCCGCCGATGATTGAAATACACGGCGACCTGGCCGGCGGCATTAAGAGCCTGATGACCAACATCGTCATCGACAGCATCACCGTCCAAGGTATCTTGACCGGCGATATCGATACCGCGGACAGGTTGTACGTGTTGGCGCTGTACGATCTGGCCGGAACCGCGTCGGTCAACGTGGGCGGCGATATGGTCCACATCAGGACCGGCGGCATCAGCGCAGGGGCCTCCATTACCGTCGACGGATACGTCAAGGACCCCTGGTTCGGCTACACACACCTGGGGGCCGAGCTTGCGGGCGACGTGCATATCCTGGGCGACACCGGACACGGCATCTACTATGACGGCGTACTTGGTATCCTGGGTGAATTCACGGGTACTGTAACTGTTGATGGTGACGCAGTAAGCAGTAGCCAAATCTGGTTTGGCGGAGACGGTACTCTCGTTGTCGGAGGACTGTTGGAGAACTTGACTGTCGGCGACCCGCGCTTCCCGGCGGTCGGTCTGGAGGCCACGGTGGACTTCGGCGAGCTGGGCACGTTAGAAGTGCCCGACGGCGACCTCAGCGGTGTAGTGATTGTGCATCAGGACTTCGACGGCAGCATCGAGGTGGGTACTGACGGCGACCCATACGACCTGACCGGCACGCTGGAGTTCGAGCAGGATGTCGACGGAGCCAGCATCGAAGTCTGGGGCGACCTGGGCCAGACCAATGACGCCGGGCAGATCAAGATCGACGGAGCCTTCGGCAAGTACACGCAATCCTCGCTCAAGGTGCATGGCAGCATGGTGAACTCCAGTTCCTTCGTCACCGTGGACTACGACGCGACCGCCGACCCGTGGGGCGAGTACGGCGGCATCTGCATCGGCGACCCGAACGACCCCAACGACTGGTACTATGAGAATACGCCCGGCATGAAACTCTATGCTGTGACATACTGTAAAGCTGACATAGATAATGACGAGGATATGGACTGGGCCGACTTCTACATCTTCCTGGATTACCTTGAGAACCCGGCCGGGTACGGCCAGGACTATCCCGGCCTCGTCGGCAGCCTGCTCTTCCACGCCGATCTGAATTGC
>CAYMXT010000228.1:0-5902 GCA_964394415.1 uncultured Planctomycetales bacterium | reverse complement strand
GGGCTCGGTCGGCATGCTCGGCGGCCTGCTGCCCGGCATGCTGGGCACCATGCTCGGCGGCCTGGGCATGATCGGCCCGCTACTGGCCGGCGTCCTGAATCCCGCCACGCTACTGATCGGCCTGGTGGCCGGCGGGGTGTACGCGTGGACGCGATGGAGCCAGTCCGGGCAAGCGGCCTTGCGGGCCGTGTCGTCGTTTTTCGGGCCGATCTTGCAGGCGGCCAAGCAGACGTTCGGCGGCATCGTGGACGCGTTCAAGGGCGGCAATCTGGCGCTGGCCGGCCAGATCGCGATCGCCGGCCTGAAGGCCGTGCTACTGACGGGCCTGCAGCAGATTATCGGACTACTGCCCACGGCCCTGGGGCCGCTGGGCGACTGGCTCGCGCAGATGGCCAGCCATTTGGCCGCGGGCCGCTGGTCCGAGCTGGGTCAGACGGCCATGCAGGGCCTGTCCGCCGCTTGGTCCGCCGGCGTGGCGGGGCTGCAGATACTGTGGAGCAAGTTCGTGGGCGGATTCGTGAGCGCGATGGCCACGGCTGCCGGGCTCGTCGCCGACATCTGGGCCAAGACCGTCAACGGGATCGCGGGTGGCATCCTGAAGCTGGCCAGCTCGAACGCCGCGATGGGCAAGCTGCTCGCGCCGGTCCTGGGCGTGGACATGTATGCCGAGCGGAAGCGGGCCGAGGCGATGGAGCCCGAGCGGCGAACGCTGGTCGCGACCGGCCTGCAGGAGTCGATCGACTTGGCCAAGCGGGCCCAAGCCGGCCAGGCCAGCGATGAGGAGTTGGCCAAGCTGAATATCTACGGCGACACGTCGCCCGAAGAGCGGCAGGCCAAGCTGTCGGGCGCCATCGACCAATGGCAGCGGGAGCTGGACGCGCTGAACGGTGCCGCGCCGGATTTCCTGGCGCAGGCCCGCGCATCGACGGCCGCCGGCGTGGCCGAGGCCCGAGGCAAGATCGACGCGGCCCTGCAGGGCTGGACGGAAGAAGCAGACCGCCAGGCGGCCGCCAGCCAGGCGGCGGCGAAAGACCGGCTCAGCCAGGCCATGCAGGACCTGGCTCCCGCCGGTACCGGCGGCCGCGAGGCGCTCGACCGCACGCTGCAGGACGCTCAGCGGCAGCTCCAAGAAGGCCTGGGCCAGGCCAGCCGCGAGCGAGCCGACGCCGAGGCCCGTGCCAAAGCCGGCCAGGAGCAAGGCGCGGAGGACCTGGCCACGGCCCCCGCAGCCAAGTCGTTCAGCACGTTTTCGGGCTTCTCGCTGGCCAATCAGATCGGCGTCCAGGGCGCCGACCAGAAGCAGCTTGAAGAGCAGAAGAAAACGAACGAACTGCTGCGCGAGCAGCTCGCCCAGGAACGCGAGTCGCGCCTGAACGGGCGCCGCAACTGGGTAGTCTTTGGAACGTAGTGACTTAGTGACTGTGACATGCCAATTTATACGTCGGAACTGATCGGTAGCCGCCGGGGGAATGCGGGCTTTGACCGCTCGACTGAGTTCGAGATGGTGTACTTGGTCAAGGGCAGCAGTGACCTGAACGCGGTCATCTCGGACGTCGACAGCGTGGCGCCCACGACTGTGGTTGATCCGGCCAACGGCATCACGCTGTATCGTGACCAGATTTTCTGGGAGACGCGCGGCCGGCTGCAGGACGGCACGATCCCTTATGACGTGCGCGTCAGCTACGTGGACCCGACCCGGCAGGACGAGCGCCGGCAAATCGACGTCGGCGAATACAAGATCTCATTCGATACGACCGGCGGCCAGGCGAAGTTTCTCACGAGCAAGGAGACGATCGCGACCTTTGTTCCGGCCGGCGTGGCCGCGGCCGATTTCAATTACCAGCAGGCAATCAACGTCAGCCGGGACGGCGAGGTGCAAGGCGTCGACGTCGTCGTCCCGACGATGAAATTCACGATCAGCTATCGGCAGCCGAACGCGGTGATCACCAATGCGTACGTGAAGTTGCTCGAGGAACTGACCGGCACGGTGAACAATGCGTCGTTTTTCGCGCGCGACGCCGGCGAGGTCCTGTTCTTGGGCGCGAGCGGCTCGCAAGGCACCAACAGCGATCCGCAGATCGACTACAACTTCCTCCGCTCGCGTAACACCAGCGGTCAGACGATCGGCAGCATTTTGAACGTCGCCAAGCGCGGCCACGAGGTCTTGTGGTGCGTTTTCGAGGACACCCCAAACAGCAAGTGGATGCCGAAAGTCCCCAAAGCAATCAAGGTCGAGCGCGTCTACGACTACGCAGACCTGTCCGCCCTCGGCATCGGCGCGTAACGGCATTCGAAAATCGGCATTCGAAAATCCAAAATTTTTAAGGGCCCCCCATGCTCCAGCTTCCCGACTCCGCGATCCGCGACTGGGCCATTAAAGAGGTCGTCAGCCGCGAAGTGATTCCCAGCGACGCCAACGACTTGCAGTACGCCGCGGCCGTGCGCCGGCAGACCGAGGCCCTGCAGACCTACGCGGCCGCCGCCCTGCGCCGCTACGCCGTGTCGATCGACTACGCCGAGCCGATCACCGCAACAGACCGCACCGCCGCGGCCCTGGCGATCGCCGCCCGCGCCGCCGAGCTGCGTCGCCAGCTCGCCGCCGGCGAATCGCTCTGGACGAACGTCTCGCTCCCCATTCCCAGCGCCCTGCAGCTCCGTGCCGACGAGGCCATCTGCGGCAGCCTAAGCTCTAAGCCCTAAGCCCTTCCCATGCAAAAAGTCCACCCTGGCCAAATCTGGACCCCCAGTGCCGCCGCCCACAACGCGGCCGTCGACGCCGACAATTGGGTCCGCCAGCACCAACAGGGCTTGGCTTTGCCGCGCGGCGGGGCTCGCGAGGACTACGGCGTGATCAAGCTGCGTAACACCAGCAGCAGCGACTGGGCCCGCTACGACGCCATCCGGGTCCAGACCCCGCCGATCCTGCCCAGCGCGGCGGAACCGGCCTGGATCGAGCACCGCGTCTATGGCGGCAGCGCACCCGCGGCCGGCATCGCGGACCTGGGCCGCGTGGCGATCTGCCTGGAGCCGATCGCGCGTACCACGGGCGTCGGACGGGCTCTGTTGTGCGGCGTGATCGAGACACAGCTCTACGTGATCGAGCAGTGGCATGAGTACGCGGACATCGACCCAGCAGCCGGCGGCCGGACACTGGTCAGCAATCCGGATGGCAGCAGTCCCTGTCAGATCCTTTGGCGCGAGAGCGGCACGGGACTGAAGCGGGCGATGGTCCGGGTCGGAAATGGCGGGCAGTTCCACGTCGTGGGCGTGCCCACGGGCTATGGCATCTCGGCGTGCTCTGGCAATACCCCTGGCACCGGCACGATCCGGGTCTATTACCGCAATCCAGCGACAGGACAGATGGCGGCCGTAGTCGGACCGGATGGGCAGCCGTGCTACCTCGACGTGTGCAATCTGTCGGACGACCCGATTATCGCCAACTCGCCCGGCGCGACCGAAGAGTATGTCACGGCCCACTGCGACCGCTGGGGCATGTGGTGGGTAGACACGCAGCCGCACCAGAAGGTCGCCGAGGCGTGGGGGTCGTGTGAATTTCGCGATTCCAGCGGGAATCGCATCGTGACCGGAGTAACGGCGATTACGGGCACGGTGTACCTCGGAGGCGCCGGATCTGGCTGGACAGAGGCCAATAATCTCCGGTCGCTGGATGTCCCATTTTTGCATACCATCGAGACGCACCCCGCAGACCACGCATTGTGCTATCTCAGCCTGGCCGGTGACTACACGCTAGACTTCGTGTGGGGCGGCGGGTACGGCCAGGTGATTAACGGCAGCCCGCCTGCGAGCATGCTCGTGGGTTGCTACCTCGAGGTGAATTCGGGCGGCGGGTGGCAAGTACTGCGGGCTACCCATCCGATCTATCGCCAAGTCCAGACGTATGGCCTGAGTTACCACGATGGCCAGGGGCAATCATTGCATGAGGCGCGCCGGTGGACGGCGGGGACTCGTTTCCGCGCGCGGCTGTTCGTCTACGGCAGCAATGTCAAGCTAATGGAAGGCGGCGGGGTGCAGGCTTTTACTGCCCAGTTCCTGTTCCAAAAGGTGGCATAGTGCGGCATGCCTGCGTCGAACTGACCGTCGATACGACGCCGGCCGTGGCCAGGCTGGGTGTCCCGATTGGCGCCGTCCTGGTTGACGCCGCGCCTCCGGACTGGCTCCCGGCACTCCGTGCCGCCGGAGCCTCGCCCTTGCGGATCGTGCGCGCCGGATCCGATAATCCGGCCGCCAAGGCCCGAGCCTACGAGCAGACCGGACTGTCGGTCTACGTCGCCCCCACCGAGCACGCCGCCGCGCAACTCCGCCGCCACACGCCACGCCCTGTGGTCTCGACTCTCAGTGCCGCCACACAGCACGCCTGGCACTCCGCGTCTCCGTGTGCCGCGTCTGTCCCCGCCCCCCACGGCCACACCGTGGTATACGATCAGTCCGTCGCTGTCATCGTGACCTCCCATAACTACGGACGCTATCTCGGCCAGTGCCTGGACTCGATCCTAACTCAATCCCAACCGCCGCGATGCGTGATCGTCGTCGATGACGCCAGTGGTGATGATGACGACACCCGCGACGTCTGTGCCCGGTACCCCGGAGTCCAGTACCTCCGCGTCGAGCACCGCGACGTGGCCTTCGCTCGCAATGCCGGCGCCGAGCTGGCGGGCCGGCCAGGCTACCTGCTCTTCGTCGACGCCGACAACTGGCTGCCGCCGCACTACATCCGCGATTTGCTGGCCGGCTTTGCCCCCGAAAATTTTTTGACCGCCCCCCCCTCCCCGCTCGGCGTCACGTACGCGCATCTCGATCACGTCGACGAAAATGGCCGGCCGATCGGCCGCTCGCCCGCGATCCGGCCGTACACGCTCGCCGCGCTGCGTGCCGGCAATCTCGCCGATACGTGCAGCTTGATCCGCCGCCAAGCGTTCGAGCAGGTCGGCGGCTGGCGCTCGTATCGCTGGGGGCTCCACGATTGGGACTTGTGGCTCCGCATCACAGCCGGCGGCTGGTCGATGCGACTTATTGACTCGACGGCCCTCCACTATCGCATCCACCCCACACGCATGTCTGCCGCGCGCGACGGCCATTACGAATGCGGCATGGAGGTGATGCGCGAGTCTCAACTGACAGCGATCGTGACGCTATTCAGCGGCCGCACGTGGATGACCGAGCGCTGGTTCGCCGCCCTGGACGCCCTGCGCTGGAAGCGCCGCAATCTCCATCTGGTCGCGATCGACAACAGCCGCGACGCGACTTTCGGCGCGGCTCTGCGCGAGCGCCTTGCCGAGTGCGGTCTGACCCACACTTACATCCGCGACGATCGCCGGATCATCGAGACGATGTCATCCGCCGACTTCACTGACGACGCAAGCTCACGCATGGCTCGCACGTACGCGATGAGTGTCCATCTGGCGCGTCTCTACGCCACAGCCAGCCAATATCTCCCGATCGGCGCGGCCAACGTCTGGTCGATCGAAGATGACGTCCTCATCCCGCCGCACGCTCTTGAAACGCTCGCAACCGAGCTATTTCGCACGCGCGCCGGCGCCGTCTGTGGCTGTCTGCGCAACCGTTTTTTCGACCGCGATCTAATCGCTTACACCGCGCCACACGAGCGCGTCGCCAACCCACCCGCCACTGTCCAGCAGCTCCACGCCACCGGCTTCTACTGTGTTTTCGCGCGCCGCGACGCCTGGGATTCGATCGCCTGGCGTGCCGGCGAAACCGGCGAAGACCGCTGGCCCTACTACGACTGGGCCGCCTGTGCCGACATCCTCCACGCCGGCCACAAAATCTACCTAGTCGGCGGGGTCCACTGCCGCCACTGCCTACGCGACGGCCGCGTCCTCGACGTCTGACCCCGTAGGTACTTCCCCGACCTCTCGGCCGGAGG
>CAYMXT010000227.1:2277-5912 GCA_964394415.1 uncultured Planctomycetales bacterium | reverse complement strand
GCATGTTGATGCGCAGCCGCTTGTTCACCGTGCCGGTGAGCTGGATCTTCCACCAGTCATAGTCCAACTGCGTGTTGTTGTTCGGGTCGACCCAGGTGCCCGACCGGCCGCAGTACGACGAGATGTACGCGATGGCCGCCTGGATGGCGAAGGGCGAGGTGTCGCAACCGCCGTTGAACGTGTCCACGTAGCCCGGACCGCAAGCCGTCTCGCCTTCCTGGAAGGTCGCGCCGGTGCAGACGTCGGTGCATTCGACCTGCGTGTAGGTGATCTCCACGCGATAATCGGTCTGGTTGATCGAGCAGGGGAAGCCGTTGTAAATCGGCTCGCCGTTGTCCGGCAGGACGATCCACCAGTACGCGGTGTTGCCGCGGAACAGATCGGTCGGGGCCACCGACGAGATGTCGCCCGGCGGGAGACACGGCGTGGTGGTCGCGGCGTTCCAGTAGCCCCACATCGAGCCACCGCAGAACGGCGGATCGAAGTTGCCGCTCCCGAAGACCGGGGTCGTGATGATCGGGATTTCAGACTCGAACTCCCAGACAATCGTGCCCTGGATCGGCAGTGTGAACGTGTACCAGTCGGTGTCACGCGAGTTGTTGTTGGCCCACAGCGTACCGCACAGCGTGTACGCCGCGCCGCTGGTGAACGGCCCCAACGTCTCGAACGGGTTGTTCGGATCGTCGTTGCAGCCGCCGTTCGTGTCATCGCCGCAAGCTTCGGCTTCGGCCTGCGTTGGCGTGCCGCACGTGGTGATCACGCACGGCGTGCAACCGACCGGGTTGTTGACCGTCAGCTTGTAGTCCGCGCCGCACGGGACGCCGCCAAAGTACTGCGGGGTCACGATGACCCAGTAGTCGCCGCCCGGCACGCAGGCCAGGCTGGTCGCCGTCACCTGCGTACACTTGAGGCCGCTCGCCGAGGCGGCCGTCCAATAGGTGGTCGGGCTGTTCGCGTCGCAATCTCCGGCGTGGTAGATCGCGATGTTGACGTCGAACTCGGCCTCGACAGTGGCGCTCAGAATCGCGTCGCCGCCGGTCGAGAACGCATACCAGTCAGTGTCGCGACGGTTGCCGCCGCCGTAGAGGTAGGTCCCGGACTCGCCGTAGACTGGCACGCCGGGCGTAATGGTCGAGTACACCGGCGGAGTCGAGTTGCAGCCGCCGTTCGTCACGTCCTCGTAATCGTCTTCGCACTTCGGCTCGCCTTCAGTCGGCACGCCCGGCACGATCGTGCAGCATTCGGCGCAGGTCGTGTTGGCGCCGAGCCACACGTTGCCCTGCGTCCGGGCCACGCAGACCGTTCCGAGGTTCGCGACGAAGCAGTTGATGTCACCGAAGTCAAAAGTCCCGTCGTCGTTGCAGTCCGCATTCGCGAGGCTGCACAAGCCGTTCGGGTCATTGAAGCCGGCCACCATCGGGTTGATGTCGTCGAAGTCGACGTCGCCGTCACAGTCGTAGTCGCCGTTGCACTCCGCCGACGGCAAGCAGTCGCCGCACATGGTCAGCTCGCACGTGCCGTCGTCGTGGCAGCAGGCGCCGAAGGCGTCGCCGCACGGCGGGTTCAGCGCCGAGCAGGGCTGGTTCTGGAGGAACCGGCCGTTGAGCGCCTCGCACGTGTTCTGGGCCATGTTCTCTTCGCACGTCTCGGTGCAGTCGAAGCAGCAGGCGCCGATCTTCTTAATGCCGAAGCAATAGTTGAAGTCGCAGAACGTGGTCCGCATTTCGAAGCTGCCGGGCAGGCTCGTCTCGAACCAGTTCCAGAACTTGTTGTCGCCGACGCCCGAGCCTTCCCACAAGTGGTAGCACAGCGGGGTGCCGGTACCGCAAATGGAGAAGAAGCCGCGGGCCTGCTGGCGCGGGGTCGTCAGCACGGCCGTCCAGAACCAGCGAATCGCCGGCGTACCGCCGGTGAAAGTGACGGTCTCGCCCGTATCCACCGCGGTCGCCGTCAGGAATTCTTCGTAGTTATAGCCGTTGGGATCGGGCTGATTCGCGTCGGGATAGAACCGGATGCGGAACTGGTGGCCGCCGGTCTTCGTGCAGCCGCTGCTGGCGTCGTTGATGTAGACGCCGTACCACGTGATGACGCCGATCCAGTCGTTCGGGTCGGCGGGGTTCAGCGACGGGTCGCCGGTCTTCGGCCAGTTGTCGCAGCGTACGCGGCGACACAGGGTCCCGGAGCAGAACTCCAGGTCGGTGTAGAAGAACCAGCGGGTGGATCCGCACGCACCGGGCGCCAGACCTAAGATCGAGTCCGCCGGGCACGGCTCATCCGCGCGCAAACCGGACACGACCCCGGGGATGGCGTCGTCAAAGTTGCGGCCGCCAGCCTGTTGCTCGGGCTGGTTGACGGGCAGGTTGTTCGGGCCCGTGTTGGCCGTTTGCCCAGGCGCTGCGGGATTCGCAGCCGCGGGCTGGTCGCCGATGTTCTGGCCCAGCGCCAGGCTGGTACACAGAACGATACACAATACACCAAGTTTCCTCATGTTCGCGTGTCCTCCTAAAGAGTTTCGCAGCCGACTTCCTGACAGCTCCACTGAGACCCAAAAACGGGCGTCCCGGCCGGCCCGGAACGCACCGGGCGCCGACGAGTGCCGGAACATGTCTGTTTGGTGAACCATTTACGCCGAAACGTGCCCAGAGCGTTCCACCGGCAAGGCAAGGAATACTTCGGACGTTTCCATAATCAAGTTGAACCTCGAACCGCCCGACCGGGCGCGGTTACGGCACCTGGTCCAAGCCGCCGATCGAGTTCGCGAGACCTGTCGATAACCAGACAAGTGTTGCGGTTAGGCAACTGCATCCTTCTCCTCGTCTCTCTTTGCCCAGGTATCTGCCCGACCAGACGCCGATCGATCTGTCAGCGTCGGCCGGTCGCTTCTTCGCCGGGGCCTCTTGTCACCGCTAGCGATATGAAGTGGCGACAGGGAACTGTCGTGGCCAATGGCACACCCCGACGCAGAGTGCTTCTGAGAGCAATCCGATCGTGCTACGTGCCCTTTCATCCTCCGCTAGCAATAACATTATGTACCGCCCGAACCGGTCCGAGTCAACCCCCACCCGGAAAATCCGGCGCGCGGGGTTCGGTTTTTGGATAGTTATCGGACACAGGCGCGGTTTTCGTCGCACTGCTCGACCACGCCGCGCCTGATTGCCCGTTAGCATCCGCACGGTGGCGCGCGCTTGGTAAGTGACCGCGGGCGCCAGACTGGTTAGAGTATCCCTGTCCCAGAGCGACCGCCGGTCGTGGTGCCCGCGGACGAGCGCTGGTAGCCCGTCGCCAGGAGTTTAGCGTGACCGCCGATTGTGCCCCGCAGCCCAAGTCCGTGGAAGAGCGCGTGCGCGACGTGATTGACATGATCCGGCCGTATATCCAGGGCGACGGGGGCGATATCGAGCTGATCGCGGTGCAGGGCGACGAGGTCCAAGTACGGCTGCGCGGGGCCTGCGCGATGTGCCCGCACGCGGCGATGACGCTTCAGATGGGGGTCGAGCGAAACGTGCGCGAGCGTGTGCCGGAGATCCAGCGGGTGGTCAACGTGCCCTGACGTTCCCGAAGCGCAGGCCGTGGGGAGCATCGGCGTCCCCCCCGGGCGGACCGCCCACCCCCCCCGCGGGCCGCCGCTGCTCCCC
>CAYMXT010000227.1:497-2267 GCA_964394415.1 uncultured Planctomycetales bacterium | reverse complement strand
GGGCCCGGGGGGGCCGCCCCCCCCCCCGCCCGGGCGCCCCGCCGATGCTCCCCAACGACCGAAAAAAAAGGGTCCCGAATGAGCTTGCGCCACACTCGGCGACCCATGCGCTGGGATGGGCTGGTTTAGATGTTCGTAGTAGTTAACAAGCCCCCGCGCGGAAAGTGTCACACGAACTGACGGGGCTGCTTCACCGGCCGATCAGCCACTGCACCCGGGGTCGAACGCCCGTCGGCGCGCGTTGACCGTCGATCGCAGCAGCCTGTGTACTGCCTGGGCCAGCCGCTGGAGCACACGACGGCCGTCGGGGGCCAGCTCCAGGCCCACGAATTGCACGGCGGCGCTGAGCGTTTCACGGCCCACGGGGCGCGCCCCGCGATACCGCACATCGACGATGAGCGGCGGCTGGCCGTCCGGGAGCTGGAATTCCGCCCCCAGGGTTTGACCGT
The DNA here is from genome assembly GCA_964394415.1 of uncultured Planctomycetales bacterium. Lineage (GTDB taxonomy): Bacteria > Planctomycetota > Phycisphaerae > UBA1845 > Fen-1342 > JAGVEP01. Next base: position 1,818 of record CAYMXT010000227.1, on the reverse strand, counting down.
CAGCCCAGGTCGGCGGCTGGGCCTGGTGCAGGCGGACGAGGGCGCCGCCGCACGAAAGGTCAGCCAAGTCGCCGGTGATGATCTGGAGCGAGTCGCGCTGGGCCGCGGTGCGGGCCGCGAGGCCGCCCGGCCAGAGGCTGGCGAGCAGCGTGAGGTCGTCCGGGACCGGCGTGCGGTAGTACGCCCGGCGTTGGAGCTCATCGATGTGCTCGGGCCAGCGAAAGCGGATTGCCGGCACGGTTGTGCGGTCGTCCAGTACGAAGTGGCCCTTGGCCTCGACCAGCGTCGCGAAAAGGAACTTGCGGCTCTTCTGGCGGAAGGACACGCCGACCACCTGCCCCGGCGACAAGGGTGGCAGGAGCGCCGCGTCGATGGCCAGGTAATCGAGGACGAAGTAGCGCTGGCGCGCATCGCGCTCCAGGAAGCGGGCCTTGAAGGTCTGCCAACCCTGATCGTCGCGGATCGTGAGCACCGCCAGGGCCCGTTCTGCGACAGCGTGGGAGAACAGCTCGGCGGCGTTGAACGTCGTCAGCAGGCGCTGCGGTCTCATGCGTCACCGTCCATTTCGGTCAGGCGCGCGGTTTCGTCGGTCACGGCGGCGCGCAGCCGGGCGAGCACCGGTTCGTTGTCGCGGAGGACGAACTCAAAACCCACGCTCATGGCCTGGTCGTCGCCGCCGCGGGTCTTGCCGCAGGTGCAGGCCGGCAGGCGGAAGATGTCGGTCGTCCAGGGCAGGGCGAATTCGAGTTCCACCTCGTCGCCGATGAACAGCACGTCGTCGAGCTCCCGGCCGGTGGCGCGGCAGGCCAGACCGCTCAGCCCGATATTGCAGAGCGTCGCGACGAAGGGTGGGTGCGGCCCCGGCACCTGCACGCGGACGGAGATGGGTTCGTGCGGCTGCTTGCGGGCGAAGCGCCGGCGGTTGGCCACCTGCACGAGTTCCGGCATGGCCAGCGCGAGCCGCTGCGGGACGGCGTGGTCCACGACGTCCACGACGTGCGTGGAGAACAGGCAGAGCTGGCCGCCGAGGATGGTCCGCACGTCGCACATCGCCCCGTACAGGCTGCGGAGCGCCAGCTCGTGCCCGGTGTCGTGCAGATCGACGAGGAGCTGGTCGTCTTGTCGGCGGACGAGCCGGCCCCACACCAGGGCGCTGTGCGTCTCGGGGCGCGGTTCGATTTCGAGCGTCGCTCGCAGGCGCACGGCCTGTGCGAGGATGCGCGTCGCTTGCCGCGCGGTGAGATCGAGGGTTACGAGCATAAGTTCAGGCTCCTGCTCCGGCCGGGCCGAGACGTATCAGAAGCGCTACGAAAGCTCAGGC
>CAYMXT010000227.1:0-487 GCA_964394415.1 uncultured Planctomycetales bacterium | reverse complement strand
GACACAGGAGGCCGTCGCGGTCGCGCTGCCCCAACGTCTTGCTGGCGTGGGAAAGCACACCGAGCGCCTCGAGAATCCGCTCCCGGAGAGAAGGGCGAGCCCGATCTTCCATTGCCACCTGCTCCGGCCGGGCCGGCGAGAGCGGGGCTGGGTGCCAATTCGGGGCGCGCGAGAAAGCGCGCCAGGCGGTGCAACTGAGTGCGGTGGTGACCGCCGTCCTCCCCGGCGCAGAACATCCCGCCGAACGTGACCGTGTTGCGGTCAGGCTGTTCGCGGGCGTGCGCGACGCGGACGACGAATTCGACGGGCCGGTTGTCGCCCGGCAACCGGAATTGCGTCCACATGGTCGCGCCCTTCTGGAGATACGCCGCCGCGCGGCGGTCGGCCGTGGCGCACAGGCCACCGGCTGACAAGTTGCAGACGCGGACGAAGAAGCGCTGCTCGGGTCCGGCCAGGCTCATGCACTCGGCCGCCAGAGTGGCGGTCG
>CAYMXT010000226.1:1818-5980 GCA_964394415.1 uncultured Planctomycetales bacterium | reverse complement strand
TTAACTCGCTCGACCGCGAGCAGTTCCTGTTTCTGCGGCTGAATTATTGTCGCCAGAAGATCTACCGCCTGCTTGCCGCCTACGCCGGGCGCAGGCTGAGCGAGGACGCGCTCCGCGAGCTGCTCTATTGGGAGCGTCTGGTCCACGAAACGCGTGGCGAGATCGTCCGCGACAACGTGCCGCTCGTACTGGCGATGGCCAAGCGCACACGCATCCCCGGGCTGGATCTGACTGATCTCATCAGCGACGGCAACCTGGCCCTGCTTCGTGCGGTCCACAAGTTCGACTGTGCGCGCGGCTACAAGTTCAGCACGTACGCTTGCCGCGCCATACTCAAGAGCTTCTCGCGCGTCGCGGCGCGCACGGCCCGTTATCGCGGGCACTTCCCCACGGAGTACGCGCCCTCGCTCGACAAGAGCACTGTGCTCGAGCAAACACGCGAGGCCACCGAGCGCGATTGCGTGTCCGAACTCAAGGCCATTGTCGGCGGCAACACCGCGCACCTGAGCGACATCGAGCGCACGGTCATCGCCGCACGCTTCGCCCTTGATTCCGGCAGCGGCACGGCCGAAGAGCGTGCGCAGACGCTCGAGCAGGTCGGCGAACTCATCGGCGTGACGAAAGAGCGTGTCCGGCAGATTCAGAACAAGGCCCTGCTCAAGTTGCGCGAGGCGCTGGAACAGACGCTCTACGGCGGTTGATCCAACGCGGCGGCCTCATTCACGGTCGCACCAAGGGCACCTGGTCGAAGATCGCCCGCGCACGAACTCGCTCGGTGAACACGACCTTTGCAGACTCAAGCGCGCAAAGGCGGGCTGCCAGATTGGTTACAAGACCGCGCCGCGCCGCAATCGCAGAGTCGTCGATCACCTGCGACGGCGTGACCCTGGAGAGATCGATCGCAACAACAGTCGCTTGATCGTCCGGCCGGCTGGCGGGCCTCGGCTTCGCTGCGCCCGGCCTAGGCGTGGGCCAGCTTCGGCTCCCGGGCGCCCGGCTCGGCTCGCAGCGGGTCTTGCTGCACCCGCGCGGCGTGACACAAGTACCGCCCCAGCGTTCGCACCGCCTGGTCGCTCGAGCGAAACACCGGCACGCCCGCCGCCCGCAACGCCTTCACGAACGGATCGTACAAGCTGCCCGAATCCACATTCACCACGAGCGGCTTGCGCGACGCCTTGAATAACCGCGGCAGCCGCTCGGCCAGCGAGCCGGGTTGGGTCAGCTCGTCCGGCGTCGTGAGCATCGCGGGTGTCAGCGGCACCAGCGACGCAATCACCGCGTCGGTCTCCGGGCTGTCGAGCAACACACGCACGCATTCCTCGTACGCCTGGTCGCCGGCCATCGGCGTCAGGTCGAGCGGATTGCGGGCGTTGACGAGCTTGTCGAGCTTGTGCGCGGCCAGCACGTCGCGCAGCCGCTGGCGCGACTCGCTCGAAAGCACCGCCATCTCAAGCTGATAGTCCGGCCCAAGCACCGCATCCGCCATGCCGACCGTCTCGAAGCCGGCGTTGCTGAGGGCACCCAGGGTCGGCACGGGCCGGAGGCCCATGCTCCCCTGGCCGGCGAGCGCCGTCGCCAGGTCAACGGTCTGTTCCCACGCCTTGAACGACTCGACGACAATCGCGCCGGCGTTTGCGACCGCCGCGGTACACACGTCGTAGTCGCCCGCGACGGACGCGGTGTGCCCCGCGGCGGCGGAACGGCCCGAGGGCGTCCGGCCGGCCTTGTAGAACACCACCGTCTTGCCCGCCGCGGTCACGCTCCGCACCGCCCGCACAAAATCGAGACCGTCCAGGTTGGTGAACCCCTCGGCGTAGACGCCCAGCACGTCGATGTCCGGGCGCTCGCCGACGGCCTGCACGAGATCGGCGATGGTGATGTCGATCTGGTTGCCAAGCGAGATCGTCAAGGCGGGGTCGAGCGTTTCCAGGTTGCTCAGGCGGCTGATGATGAAGGCCCCGCTTTGCGAGATCAGCGCGACGCGGCGCGCGGGCGCGGACCAGCGCGTGTCGAGCTTGCTCTGCGGAATGAAAAACGTGTCGTAGCGGCCCGGCCGCGACTGAATGCCCATGCAGTTCGGCCCGAGGAACACCGGGCCGCCGTCCGGTTTTGAACGGCCGACGTTGAGGGCGGCACGGATCTGCTGCTCGATGTTCTCGCTGCCCTCGGTTTCGCCCAGCCCGCCGGGGATCATGATGGCCGCGGCGACTTTGCCGCTCGCGACCACGTCTTTCGTGATCTGGGGCATGGCCGCCGCTGGCGCAGCGATGACCAACAGGTCCACCGACTCGGGTAGGCCAGCGACAGAGGTGTAACACCGCACGCCGTCGATCGACTTCTCGCCCTCTTTCACCACGTGCAGGTGCTTCGCGTCGAAGCCGCAGTTCTTGACGTTGTTCAGGATAATGCGGCCGAAATTCTGGGCCGTGCTCGACACGCCCAGCACCGCGATCGAACGCGGCTCCAGAAGGCGGCGGACCTTGTCGAGCGGGCGCGCCGCCGGCTTTTTGTCCGCGGTCGCCAGTCGGCCGCGGCCGTCGAGCGGGACCATGCGCTGCTGGCGGAACGCGAACGGGTTGACCTCCAGCTCGGCCACGTCGGGGCCTTCGGCGCCGCGATCGACGCAGAAATGCCGGGCGAACGCGATGAAGGCGCGGAATGCCCGCAGCAGCTCGCCGTCGGAGACGATGCGCTGATGCCCGCGTGCGCGGCCCGTGAGGATGTCGTATGCCGCTGTGTTCTTGAACAGTTCGAGGAACTCCTCCGCGGACGTGTCCAGCGCGCTCGCCTTGGCGACGGCGACGCCCGGCCGCATCCGTGTCGCGAGGTACTCGGTGTCGATGCCGCCCAGGCCCGCCGCGATGACCGGGCCGAACTCGCGCGTCGCGCGAATGCCGACGAACAGCTCCTTGCCGAAGCCGGCCGCCGCGCCTTCGACGAACTCGACCACCAGCACGCCGGCCACGCGCGCCGAGCCCAGGTGTTTGGCCAGCATCCGCTCGATTTCCCGCCGGACGATGGGGTAGTCCTTCGCCACGAAGATGACGCCGCCCGCGTCGGATTTGTGCGTCACGTCCTGCGAGACGAGCTTGAGCACGACGCGTCCGCCGGGGAACGCGCCCAGCGCCTCTTCCGAGATCATCCCGTCGGTCGGCACGAAGACGTACTTCGGCGGCGAAATCGCCCCGATCAGCTCGATCAGCATGTAGACTTCGTGTTCGTACAGCGGCCGGCGGCCTTCCTCGTAGGCCCGCATCAGCGTCCCTTCGAACGCCGCTTCCTCCGCCCCCGTCAGCCGGCTCTCGACCAGATCCACGTCGTCGAACGCCGGCGGCGCCGGCGGCTCGTCCTTGAGTAACGCCTCCGGTTCCAGGCGGTCGATCCAACTGCGTACCGCCCGCGACGTGCCGCCGCGCTGGAGGCCGTCGCGGTACGCCGCCGCGGCGTTGCGGCCCAGCCGGAACGCCCGCCGATTCACGTTGACGACCTTCTCGCCCTTGGCGGCGAACATCTCGGCGACGGCGTCCTCGAGCTCCTGCGGTTCCAGCGGCAGAAACAGCGACCCGGCCCCGAGCGTGACGATGTTCGCCGCCAGCACCGAACCCGCCGCCTTGGCGAGCCGGTCGGCGTCGAGCAGCACATGCCGCGGAAAGGCCGCCACGCGGTCCAGCACCTGCTCGATCGCCGGGTAGTTCTCGATGTTCACGAAGGCGTTGGTGCTGACGATCAGTACGCCCTCGTCGCCGAGGTACTGCACGTAGCGCAGCGACTCCAGCGGCTCGACCGCGAAGATCAGGTCGGCATGGCCCAGCGGCACGAGGTCGCTGAACAGCTCGCGATCGGCGATGCGCAGGTGCGATTGCACCGCCCCGCCGCGCTGCGACATGCCGTGGACCTCGGCCTGTCGGACGTTGAGGTTGCGGCGCAGAGCGGCGATGGAAATCGCGCGCGCGATGCTCAGGATGCCTTGTCCGCCGACGCCGGCGAGGATGAGGTTCTGTTCCATGGCAGGTCGTCCTTAGCAGGTCAGGGGGAAGTAGCGAGTAGCGAATAGCGAATAGCGAATAGCGAGTTAAGAACGCCACACCGCGCGAGCAATTCGCAATTCGCTACTCGCTATTCGCTACTCTTAACTGCCAGATCGGAAGAGCGTCGTGTAGGG
>CAYMXT010000226.1:0-1808 GCA_964394415.1 uncultured Planctomycetales bacterium | reverse complement strand
TAACTGCCGCCTGCGGCTTCGTCACCGCCTTCCGCATTGTGTGTATGCACTCGCGCTGCGCGACGATGACGTCCAGGCCGCGGTGGTTGATCGCCTTCGTCACCACGTCCACGTTTGCTGCGTGGTTCTTGGCGAGTGGGTCGATCACGTGCAGATGCTCTTTCTGGACGCCCAGGCCGACAATCAGGTCGAGCAGGTTCTGACCCGCGGCCATCGTGCCCTGCCCGCCGGTCATCGCGACCGTCGCATTGTCCAAAACGAATACCGTCATGTCCGCGTTGGCACGGGCCGCGCCGATCAGCGGCGTCATGCCGGAATGGGCGAACGTCGAATCGCCGATCGTGCAGAGCACCGGAAACGCACCGGCCTGGGCCGCGCCATGGGCCATCGCGATCGAGGAGCCCATGTCCACGCAGGAATGGACCGCCCGGTACGGCGGCAGCACGCCGAGCGTGTAGCAGCCGATGTCGCTGAACAGGATCACGTCCGGGTACTTCGCGGTCGCGTCGATGATCGCCTTGAACGTGTCGGCATGCGGGCAGCCGCGGCAGAGGGCCGGCGGTCGGCCGGTCAGGTCGGCCACCGGGGGCGTGGGCACGCGATATGACAAACCCAACGCGGCCGCGACCAGGTCCGGCGTGAGCTCGCCGTCGGGTGGCAACGGGCCGCGGAGCTTGCCGTGGATTGCCTTGCCCGGCAGTCCGAGCACGCCGTTGAGGCGTTTCTCGATGTACGGGTAGCCTTCTTCGATGACGATGATTTCGTCGCAGTGATCGACCAGGGCGCGGATGCGCTCCGCGGGCAGGGGGTACGAGACGACGCGTAGCAGCGAGAAGTCCTCGCGGTGTGCCCCGAGCGCCTCGCGAACGTAGTTGTAGGCGATGCCGGACGCGATGATCCCCCGCCGGCCAGCCAGACTCAGCTCGTTGTACGGGTTCTTGTTGGACCATTCCAGCAGCACGGGCTGCATGTCAAGCAGCCGGCGGTAGCGCCGCCGGGCGTTGGACGGCACGAGCGTCCAGTTGTTTGGGTCCGGCCGCGGCAGGCGACCGTCACCGCCCGAGCCGCGGGATTCATCCCGCGCGCCCGGCACCTCGATCCGCACGTTGGCCCGGCTGTGGGCCAGACGGGTGACGACGCGGACGAGGATCGGCAGGCCGAACTTCTCCGAAAGGTCGAACGCCGCGCGCGTCAGGTCGTACGCCTCTTGCTGGTTCGCGGGCTCCAGCAGCGGGATCTGGGCGAACTCCGCGTAGTACCGCGTGTCCTGCTCGTTCTGCGAGGAATGCATCCCCGGATCGTCCGCCACCACGACGACCAGCCCGCCATTGACGCCGGTGAGGGCAGAGTTGAGGAACGGGTCCGCGGCGACGTTCAACCCGACGTGCTTCATCGAGACGATGGCCCGCCGGCCGGCGTACGACATGCCGAGGGCTTCTTCGTAGGCGACCTTCTCGTTGGCGGACCAGCGGGCCGAGATGCGGCCGGTCTCCGCGGCGTAATCCGCGATGTACTCGAAGATCTCGGTCGCCGGCGTGCCGGGGTAGGAAAACGCCCCGCCGATGTTCGCATGGATCGCGCCCAGCCCGACCGCTTCGTCGCCGAGCAGCAGCTCACTTTTCATCCGTTCGGTCTCCCGCACACCTGTCACCGCGGCGTCAGGCAGCGCCGATCAGACATGCAAACGGCGCGCCAGGCTGGCGCCGTTGATGAAGGGGCCGCGCCCTGCGGCTTGGGTGCGTGACACTTCAGGCGGGTCGCATTTCGCCCCGGTAGGGGCGCGGGAACATAGCCGGGGGTGCCGCTGG
>CAYMXT010000225.1:0-5991 GCA_964394415.1 uncultured Planctomycetales bacterium | reverse complement strand
CTCCGGCCCGTGCGAAGCCCGGCGCGCCGGGACACGGGCCGGAGGCCCATGCTCCCCAGACGATGCGATTATTCTTAGTCACTACACTACAATGCACTCGCATGAGGTGGCCCTCCAAGTCCGTCGCGTTCCACCTGCTGCTCGCCGCGTCAGCGGTGTCCGCCTTCCTGTTGCCCACGAGCTGGAGCGCTTGGGCCAAACGGTTCTTCCAACCGCTCGCGCTGGTGCAGGCGCCGTTTGCCTGGGCAGCGCGCGGCGTGGCGGGCGCACACGAAGCCGCGGCCTCCGCACCGACGCCGGCGGAGGCGCGGGCGCTGGCCGCGGAGAACGAGGTGCTACAGCGACAAGTGGCCCAGCAGCGCCTGCGGCTCGAGCAGGCCGAAGCACGCATTGCCGAGTTGACGCGGCTGAGCCTGGAGGTGCTCGACAGCCGCGCGCGCGTCGTGGTTGCTCCGGTGGTGGGGCTGGACAGCAACCGGCGGCGGGCGGCACTGCGAATCACGTTGAGTGAACGCCAGCGCCGGCTCGTGCAGCGGGACCAGTGGGTCGTAGCATCGGCGGCGCCGGCCCCGGACTGGGACCCAAACGCCAGCGTGCGGGACCTCATCGATCGCGAGTGGATTGTCGGGCGGATCAGCGAGGTCCAGCCGCGGGTGGCGCTGGTGCAATTGACCACCGACCCCGCGTTCCGGGCGGAAGTGCGCCCGGCCCGCGTGCGGCCCGACGGAGCTTGGGAGTTTGCGGAGCGCGGCGGGCTGCTCGTCGGGACCGGGCAGGGGACGATGCTGATTTCCCAGGCCACGGATGACTACTTCGGCACCGGATTCCATATTGTGGTCGTGCCGGCGGGGCGCGAGTTGGCGGCCCCGCTGACGCTGGGTCGGATCACCGGCGTCGAGCCGCGGAACGACTCGTCGCAGCATGTTGATCTCCGCGTCCTGCCGTGGGGGACGGTGACCCAGCTTTCGCACGTTTATGTGCTCGCCACGGAACCCTGACGTGCGGGCGGGCGAGCGGCGCGGTACAATGGCGTGTGCTTGGCGTGGCGCGAATCCGATGTGGGGACGCGCCGTACCCAGACCACAGGCGGTTCTGCCGGAGGAGGAGAGAGACATGTCACGAAGTTCCAGAGCGCCCGTGTGGGCGATCGCCCTGGCCATCGCAAGCTGCGGTCCCGCGCTGGCCCAATGGTCCAACGACCCCGGCGTCAACACGCCCATCGCCGTCAAACCCGGCGAGCAAACCCAGTCCAAGGTCCAGGCGACCGCGGACGGCGGCTGCTACATCTCGTGGTTCGACAACGAAACCGGCGGGTACGACGTGTACATCCAGCGGCTCGACCCGCAAGGGTACAAGCTGTTTCCGTCCGGCGGCGTTCTGGTTGCCGATCGGAGCTTCAGCTCGACGCAGGACTACGGGTTCGGGATTGATAACTCCGGCTACGCCTGCGTCGCCTTTCGCGACGATCGCTTCGGCGGCCAGCAGGTGACAGCCAATGTCATCGCGCCGGACGGGACGCTCGTTTGGGGCAGCGCCGGCGTGCAACTGGCCGATTCCACGAACGGCAATGCGCCGCACCTCGCGGCCACGCCAACCGGCGTAGTCGTGGGATGGAGCGTTTCCCCCGCGGTCCGGCTCCAGAAACTCGACGCGGCCGGGGTGCCGCTCTGGGGCGCCGGCGTCGTCGAGCAACCCAGCGGGAGCTACACGTACTCCCTGTGCGAGCTTCAGCCGAGCGAGGACGGCGGGGTCATCGCCTCATGGATTCGCGGCGGCGGCTATACCACGCCCCGGCACCTCTACACCCAGAAGTACGACGCCGACGGCAACCGCTTGTGGAACAGCGGCAGTCCGCGGGTCGTCTTCGACGGCAGCAGCCTTCAACTCGGGTATTTTCCGACGTTCAGCACGGACGGCAACGGCGGCGCGGTGTTCTCGTGGTACGAGACCGGCGGTTCGCGGCACGCCTACGTCCAGCGCATCGACGCCGCCGGGAACGAGGTCTTCCCCCACAACGGCGTGACCGTGAACACGACCGCCAGCCGGATTCGGCTCGTGCCCAGTCACGCCCACAACCCCGTCACCGGCGACACGTTCGTGTTCTGGACCGAGGCCAACTCGGCGCAATCCCAGTGGGGCGTCTACGGCCAGCGGATCACGGCGACGGGCGTACGCGGCTGGGGCACCGGCGGTCTGCAAGTCACGCCCCTGGACAGTCAGCAGGAGGCGTTCGTTAACACGCTTTCGTTCCTGGACGGTGCGCAGGTCTTCTGGTTCGACAATTCGGGGGTCGGGCGCGTGCTCGGCACGCGCGTCAGTGCCACCGGGACGTTCATGTGGTCCCCGGCGATCATCCAGCCGTGCAGCCTGTCGTCCGACAAGTCGCGGCTGGATGCGACGCGCACGCCCAGCGGCACCGCGCTGCTGACATGGGGCGATGGCCGCACGGATTTCCGCGACATCTACGCCCAGAACGTGAACCCGCCCGACGGGTCGCTGGGCCTGCCCGTTTTTCTGCACGCCGACCTGAATTGCGATGGCATCGTGGACTTTGACGACATCAACGCGTTCGTGCTCGCGATCAGCGATCCGGCGGCGTACGAAGCGCAGTACCCGGACTGCTTCTGGCTCAACGGCGATTGCGACTCCGACGGCGACGTGGACTTTGACGACATCAACGCGTTTGTGGCGCTCCTTTCCGGGTAGCGGCCGGGCGGAGCTTGCCCGCCGCGGCGGGCACCGGCCGCGGCTCCGTACCGGCCGGGTAGCGGCCGGGCTCCGCACCGGCCGAATCCGAGCCGCGACCGGCAGGGAGCGATCCGCGCCGTGCGCCGGCCCCTCTCGGAACGCGCCGCGCAAGCCAGCGCCATCCGAAGCGCGCCCGCCAGGAAGCGCTCCGCGCAACGCGCCCCCCTGGAACGGACGTACTCGTTGCCTGTCCTCCCGCCGTTGACGCGAAACCGCGCGCGCTCCATCCTGTCCACATGCCGAAAAAGCCGACCCGCCGGAAAAACGTCGAACGCGCCGCCCCCGCTGAACCCCCCTCCCTCGCAGGGAGGGGCCGGGGGAGGGTCACCGCCGCCGCCGGCCGACCCTCCGCGCTGCTCGACACACGCATCATCTACTGCGGCGACTGCCTGGACCAGCTCCGCAAGCTGCCCGCCGCCTGCGTGGACCTGATCTACATCGACCCGCCGTTCAACAGCAACCGCAACTACGAGGTCTTCTGGGGTGAACGATCAGAACCCCGACCGCAAGGGAGTGGGTCTCTTCGACCCTTCAAGGACCGCCACGCCCCGACCCCGGCGTGCATCCACTACATGCGCCCGCGCCGCGCCCTCTCCAAATGGTCCGCGCGCAAATGCCGCGGACGGCCCGCCACCATTCTCCTTCAGACCCAGCCGCGTGGATGTGCGGCAGCCGATCGCTTACTCTCTACCGACCCGCGTTGAGGAGCTCCGTGTTGGCCTATAAGTCCGTTGACAAGCTCCAGAACATGCTCGCGGAGGAAGTATTTGCCTATGCCAAGGACAGAAAGAAGGCATCCGGACGCGCGCTTGGGACGCTGGTCGAGATCGTCACCTTCTATACGCTGTGCGCGTGGCGGCTCCGGGACCACATCGCCATCGAGACCTCGGTTCCGGAGTTCGCCCACCCGGAAATCGCCCACAACGTCGAGTTCTCGCTGCACCCCATCGCATCGACTCGCTCAGTTCTGCTGGAGCCGCTTCATCTGCCGGTCACGTCGCGCAAGCTGCTTCGGGGCGCAGGGCCAATCCCCGCGACTCTTGCGGAGAGGCAGGAGACCTTGGTGTCCACGCGCCGCGTCATGCGGAACGCCGCCATTGTCGCCCAGCGTGAGGGTGGCTTTGTGACAGCCCATCTCCTCGAGATGGACGCGGAGGGCTGCGCCGTGGCCCTGACGGACCTGTTCGCCGAACCGTTCGCGATCTTCGAGTGCAAGCGCGTTGGAGTGGAAGAAGGAATGACCAAGGGGCCGCAGACCATCGAGAAAGCCAAGCAAGGCGCCTATGTCGCCCGGTCGGTGTCCTCCCTTCAGAAGTTCAGGCTCGCCGACGGACACCTCCAAGGCGTGATCGACCAGGGCGGCGGAAAGCTCCGCACCGGCGCGTACTCGTCGCTGCTGCGCGAGGTCATCGATGGCTCGGCGCCGGAGCTGCTGCGGAACTTCATCCTGACGGTCGGCGTGGTCAGCAACCACGGCAATTGGTTCACCGCCCAGGATCACAACAAGGAGCTGCGCGTTCTCGCACACTCCTACGACTGGTTGCTCTTCCTGACCGACAACGGCCTGTGCCAGTTCATCGAGAAACTGCTTCTCAAGCCCGTGCCAGAACTCCAGCCGGCGCGCGACGCGTTCCTCGCGAGCTATCCCAGCAAGCCCGGAGGTTCCCGCTTCACGAAAGTAACGATGGGCGTTGACGCCGACTTGGCCCTCAAGCGGTACTTTGAACTGCACGAGCCCGAGGTCGAAAGCTGGTTCAACGTGATCGCGCCTCGCGGGGGCACTCTCCGGCTACTTCGGGAGGACTTGCTGAAGCTCGTAGCCAAGGACTGGAAAAGGATTCGGCAGTCATGACCGCCGGACGCAGCATCGTTTCGATCAGCCAGGACTGGTGTACGCCGCCGAACTACGTCCGCGCGGTTCGCGAAGTTCTCAAAGGCACCATCGCCCTCGACCCATGCTCCAACCGCCACTCCGTTGTCGGGGCGGCGGTCGAATACCGCCTCCCCGAAGACGACGGGCTCCACAGCAGTTGGGACTACCCTACTATTTACGTCAACCCTCCCTATGGAGCCGACCGACATCGCGGCACGACGATCAAGGACTGGCTTCGCCGCTGCGCCAAGGCCCACGACGAGTATGGCTCGGAAGTACTGGCGCTCGTGCCCGTTGCCACCAACACGAAGCACTGGAAGGACTACGTCTGGAGCGTCGCGGCGGCCGTCGCCTTCCTCTACGACACTCGCTTGAAATTCCTCGTGGCTGGTCGCGACGGAGGAAAAGGCGCCCCGATGTCGTGCGCGATGGTCTATTGGGGCAAGCACGTCTCCCACTTCGAGGAGGTCTTCTTGCCCTTCGGCGCACCCGTTGACCTGCGCGGATTGCACGGCAAGACCATCGGCGTATCCAGGGACGAGGCGCGGTTGCTACTGTTCGCCACCCGGCACGGTCCGACCAAGCGCCGCGCCCATTATTGACCGTGCGCGCGATCCTGGACGCGCAGTTGGCGAAGAAGCTGGCGTAGTGGGCGGGGCCACGCCCGGCGCTGGCGTGAGGGAGCACTCAGGTCGCGCACCCGCGGAAACTAGGGTTTGACGATCAGTCTGCAGGTCAGGGGGCGTCCGTCGTACACACGCGACTGCTCGATCGTGCGCCGAAGCTCGCGTTGATCCGGAATCAGCGAGTCGGGGAAACCAGGGACAGTCACCGTTTTTCGCGGCTAAGCGCGTGAGGAGGAAGGCAGTCCTTTCTCCATTTCCTCGCCACCAGGCGCACCTATGTCCGCTCCCTGAACGACCCACCCACTGGCCGATCCCTGACACCCCACGGCCCCGCGCCGCCCACCATTCGCTCCTCGCTATTCGCAACTCCCTCCGCCATTCCCCGCCAATCTCCACGCCCCAATTTGCCACCGACCAATTCCCGTTGCATCCTCCCCCCACGGGTCCCGCCCGCGCGCCGCGGCGAGCGTGCGCCCAGCAGCACCCCGTCGGCACAAGAGAAATCGCCGCAGGCGTGCGGAAAGCACACCTGCGGCGAATGTTGGTAAACCGCGGCGCCGTCTATCGAACGGCGTTTGAAGCCGGCCGCACAGCGCCGGGGGTCGCGTCGCGCTGGCACGTCACCGTTGCGCACGTCGTGCCCGGCCCCATCGGGTGGCCGTGCTGGCGCATGCACGTCCGCGGCGGTAAATCCTGGCACGTGCCGTCCGGGAAGCAGCAGGCCGTGATAACCTGCTGCTGGCA
>CAYMXT010000224.1:0-5993 GCA_964394415.1 uncultured Planctomycetales bacterium | reverse complement strand
GTGCGGAAATCGTCAAAGTTCAGGTTGTCGTCGATGCTGCCGGCGGTGCGCGCGCCGGGCGGCACTGTCGCGGCCGGCGGCGGGGCCTCCGCGGGGGCCGCGACCACCACGGTGTCCCCGGCCACGACGTTGTCGGACGGCGTCTGCCCCGGCGTTGTGGGCGCGGTCTGGCCGGAATCCGGCGGACTCGGGTCGGGACTCTCGGAGCCGCTCGGTGTCGGCTCCTGCTCATTCAATTGAATGAAGCACCCCGGCAGGAACGCGAGAAGCGCGACAGCGCACGCCGCCAGGCACCGGGAAGCCCGAGTGTGAATACTGAATCCTGAATACTGACGACTGACGTGAGACATGGCATCGTCCTCCATGACGCAGGGTGGGGGGCCGTGGCGTGCCGCGTACGTCTCGGTGCGGCGCGGCTAACCAAGGCGCGCCAGCCCTCGTCGTCATCCATGACGCGATACGAGTACACCTCGCTCAACCGCGTATTGCGCGCAGTTGCAAGTGGTTTGTCAAGCGGGTGTTACAAGAAAATGACCGGCTCAGGCGACGGTGACCTTCCGGCCGATCCGGCGTTTGCGGTTGATCAGTTTGCGGCCCTTGCTCGTGCGCATGCGGGTCCGGAAGCCCGATTTCCGCTTGCGCTTGATCTTGCTGATGCGCCTGGGGTAGTGCATTTCGTCTCCATTCCTGCGCCGTCACGCCCGCCGGGGGCCACAAGCGGCAAACCACACAGTATGCCGCCTGCGGCTCGCCGCGCCAAGGCGCGGTTTTTCCACCCGCACCGCTGCGGCGCGTCCCTTGCCGCCCGCGGGCGCGCTGGCTAGACTCCGCCCTTCAATCTGAGCAGCCCCGACCACCCGAGGGTGAGCATGACCCTGGCAGCGGCGATTCATCGAAAAGCGGCCGAACTCGGCAAACTCGCGGTGCGCATGACGACCCAAGCCGGCTCGGGGCACGCCTCCAGCGCGCTCTCGCTCGCCCAGATCGTCACCTACCTGATGTACCGCCAAATGCGGCACGACCCCGCCGACCCGTGGCACCCGACCGCGGACCGCCTGGTGCTGTCCGAGGGACACGCCGTGCCGATCGTCTACGCCGCGCTCGCGGACCTGGGGGCGACGGTCGGCTTGACGCCGGCGACAGCCCGGAAACTGACGCCCGCCGACGTGGACGCCCTGCGGACACGCGACAGCGTGCTCGACGGCCACCCGAATCCCTACGCCGGCGTGCGCTTCTTCGACGCCGCGACCGGCAGCCTGGGCCAGGGGCTCAGCGTCGCCGCCGGCCTGGCGCTGGCCGCCCGGCTGGATCAGTCGGACCGGCGTATCTACGTGCTCATCGGCGACGGCGAATCGCGCGAGGGACAGATCTGGGAAGCACTGGATTCCATCGCCGACCACAAACTGACGAGCGTCTGCGCAATCTTCAACGCGAACGGGCAGGGCCAGGCGGGACTGGTCTCGCCGCAGCAGTCGGCGGACGCGCTGGCCGCGAAGCTGGCGGCGTTCGGGTGGCAGGTGAGCACGATCGATGGTCACGATCCGGACGCAATCGCGCAGGCGCTCGAACCCGTAGGCCGCACCACCAAGCCGGTCGCGATCGTCGCCCGCACGATCAAAGGCTGGGGCGTCGAGGAGTTGACCAAGGGCAACTGGCACGGCAAACCGCTGACCGCGGCCCAGCTCCCCGCGGCGTATGCGTCGCTCGACAAAACGGTGGCCGTCGATCAGAACCCCGGACGCGAGTCCGGGGCGGATCCGAACCACGCACGCGAGTCCGGAGCGGATCCGAACCCCGCACGCAAGTGCGGGGCGGATCCGAACCACGCACGCGAGTCCGGGGCGGATCCGAACCCCGGACGCAAGTCCGGAGCGGATCCGAACCCCGCACGCAAGTGCGGGGCCGTCGGCGATGAAGCCCCGCCCGCCGGCGTGCCCGCCACTTGCGTGGCGGGTTCTGAGGGCGGTTCTGAAATCGGGGCGAAACTCGAGGGTCCGCCCCGGCCGGCCTCGAAACCAACCTTCGACCGCCCCGCTCCTCGGGAAGTCACGTGGCCGTCGTTTCACGAGACCATGACGGCCGCCGGCCTGGGGGCGCTCGTCGAGAAGAACGCCATCGGCACGCGCCGGGCGTACGGCGCGGCGTTGCAGGCCGCTGGAACGCTGCTGCCGCAAGTCGTCGCACTCGACGGCGACGTCAGCAACTCGACCTTCAGCGAGCTGTTCGCCAAGGCCCACCCGGCCCGCTTTGTCGAGTGCAAGATCGCCGAGCAAAACATGATCTCGACCGCGGTCGGTCTGTCCGCCGCGGGGTACATCCCGTTTGTCAACTCGTTCGCCAAGTTCCTGATGCGGGCGGCGGACCAGATTGAGATGGCCAGCATCTCGCGGGCGAACGTCAAGATCGTCGGGTCGCACGCAGGTATCTCGCTGGCGGCCGACGGGCCGAGCCAGATGGGGCTGTCCGACGTGGCGTTCTTCCGCTCGTTCACGACCGTCCGCGGCGACGACCGCGAAAACCCGCTGGCGTGGTACTTCCACCCCGCCGATGCGGTCGCGGCGTACCACTGCACTCGGCTGATGGTCGCGCTGCCGGGCCTGTGCTTCATGCGGACGCACCGGCCGGATGTGCCGCTGCTTTACGCTCCAGATGCGAAGTTCGAGCCGGGCGCGTTTCACGTCCACGGCAGCGGACTCGGCTCGGCGGTCGCCGAACTCGCGGCCCGCCACGGCCGCCTGCGGGCCGAAGTGCTGCATGTTCAGCGCATCCCGAAGTCCACCCTGACCGCCGAAGAGACCATGGACTACTGCGGCGTGGGCGTACACCAGATCGCGGACCATGCCGTCGCTTTGGTGAGATCGTAGGGGAGCATGGGCCTCCGGCCCGTGTCCCCGTTTACCCGCACGGGCCAGAGGCCCATGCTCCCCGGAAACACGATGAACCTCGTCACTGGCGCCACCGGCCTGCTCGGCAGCCACATCGTCGAGCAGCTTCGCAAGCGGAACCTGCCGGTGCGCGCGCTCGTGCGGCGGGGCAGCGATCGCGCGTGGCTCCAGACGCAGGACGTCGAGTTTGCCGAAGGCGACGTGACCGATCCGGCGTCGCTGGCGGCAGCCTGCCAGGGCGTGGACGCGGTCTACCACTCCGCGGCGAAGGTGGGCGACTGGGGGCCGTGGGAGGATTTCCAGCGGATCACGATCGACGGCACGCGAAATCTCGTGGAAGCCGCCGTCGCCGCAGGGGTCCGCCGCTTCGTCCACATCAGCTCGATCAGCACCTACGGCTATCACACGAAAGACGTGACTGTCGATGAAACCTTCGACCTCGGCTACAAGCTGTACCGCTGGGCGTACTACAGCAAATCGAAGGTCGCGGCCGAGCGGCTGGTCTGGGATGCCCACCGCGCCGGGCGGATCGAGGTGACCGTGATTCGGCCGGCGTGGATTTACGGCCCGCGCGACCGCACGACGATCGCCCGCCTTTATCGCATGATCCAGACCGGCCAGGCCAAAATTCTCGGCCGCGGCGACAACCGCCTGAACGTCGTCTACGCCGGCAACATCGCCGAGGCCGCCATCGCGGCGGCCGCCCGGCCGGACTGCAACGGCGAAGCATTCAACATCAGCAACGACGGCGTCATCACGCAGCAGGAGTACTTCGACCTGTGGGCCCGAACGATCGGCGTCCCGCCGGTCCGCCGGCACGCCCCGTACAAGGCCGCGTATTTCGCGGGTTTCGTGCTGGAGTGCCTCGGGCACCTGTTTCGTTCGCGCAAGCCGCCGTTCATTACGCGGTACGCCGTCTGGCTCATGGGTCGGCGGTCGTACTTCTCCGCGGAAAAAGCCCGCCAGAAGCTCGGCTGGAAATCGACGATCACCTACGACGTCGGCGTGCCGCTGACCGTGCGATGGTACCTGGAGCAGTGCCAGCGCGAGTAACCGGCCGGGCCCGGGGGCAGCTCTCCGGCCGACCAGTTGGCCGCTAGAGTAGCGTCGGCCCTCCGAGGCCGACGACGAATGCGGGAAACAGCGCAGTATACTTCGTCCGCCACATGGGCGGACACCACGGGCCATGTTGTGGCTGACCCAAGAGCCCTGGTGGCCGAAGGTGCGCCCATTCGTTCGTCCGTGACGCCCTGCGGTGGCCGACCTATGGGCGGCGCGGTCGGACAGCGCTTCCGGACCAGCCGCGACTTCCTATTCTCCGCTCAACAGGGCCACGAACGGGTTAATGTCATTGAAATCCGCGTAACCACCACCGTTGCAGTCGGCCTGCATTCGATTGCAATTCGGGAATTGCTGGATATAGCCGACCGCGTCGGTTAGCGCGAGAACGCTGGGGGTTGGTCACGAACCTGCACCGCGCAGCCGACCACGCCGGCACGGGGACATTCAAGGGCAGAACCGGGGCACGCGCCGGCGGGCTGCCTGCGGCGGGGGCGTGACACAGGGGCGGTCGTCAGGGCCGGCTTCAGCCGGCTGGTCGTTGCCACCAACTTCAGTTGGTGGAGCCGACCAGGCGACAACTCACCGGCAGCCGGCTTCAGCCGGGCTTGGGGCGTGCAGGCAAGCCCGGGGGGAGCCGGCGGTGGCAGGTGTGGGCACCCGCGGGCCGGTCCGAGGCCAGGTTGCGGCTTCCCCGTGGCCCATCTGCTGGTCCTGTTCGAGGCCGCCAGCGGCCGGGTGCTCGACATTCACGCCTTGCGCCACACGTTCGGAACGCACTTGAGCAAGGGCGCGGTGGTTGCTTGAGACTCAGTTCCTGGTAGAGTGGACGTTCGTCAATACGCACTATGAATGGGCGAGTCCGCGCGGTGTGCGATCGGAGGATGACGCATGTCGCTTCGAGCTGAACTGAAGAAGATCTCCAGCGACCGGCTTCAAGCAGCAATCCAAGATCTTAATGCGGAATCCAGATTCCCAGATTCCGCTGTCAGGGAGACTCTCCGTCGCGCCAATGAGTTCCCCGCCTTCGCGGAGGTCGTTCGAGTTCTCCAGGATATCGGCCGCGTTGACGAGCTTGATTCCGCTGCTGTTGCTCGTGCTGAAGGAATGAAAATCGCCTTCGAAGCTCTCATCGCAATCGCCGAGGGAAATGACGCCGAGGCTTTCTAAAATGGCCTCTTCAGCAGAATTCGTGGTGAGTTTGGGCTCGGGTAGGCGTCCCAGGGCGTGATACAGGGCGATTTCGGCAGCTTCGAGGGTGCGGGGCGCACCGGGGGCGCACCGGGACAGTCACCTGTTTCTGGCATCGAGTACATCTGAGCGCCCCGGATGCCACGAATGGCATTCGTACCAGGTCGCGACCCGACACGACCGGTAGGCGTGGCGTCACACGCACACCACCTGGGTTTCGAAGTCCTCATCCGGGATCGGTTGACGATGGGCGCTGGCCGTCTCGATCCAGCCCGCAATGGCCTCGCGAATGTTGTCAATCGCCTCGGCCTTCGTCTGCCCCTGGCTGATACAGCCCGGCAGCGACGGGACTTCGACGACCCAGTACCCGTCCTCACCGCGATGCAACACGACCGCACGCATCACGCCAACTCCACTGAATCACCGTGCGCGATTCGGCGGCGCAGATCCGAGCCGACCGCGCGAGCGGTCGCAAGTATGTCCGCGAGCTTGCGAGGCTGTCGAAGTACTTCGGCGTCGCCTCACGGAATGCCAGGTTTGGCCATCGGACCCCGGGGGTCCGATGCCGTGCCAAGCCATCCGCGGCCCGTCGAAATACTCCGGAGGGAGTATTTCGACAGCCTCTTGCGCTCGCGGCTCGGACAGGCGCCGCCCATTCGCGCACGTCCATTTAGGATGGTTCGCCAACCTACTCCGCGTAGCGTACCGCGCCGGCCCGGGGGCCTGCAACGAAGAAACGGGCTTCTGGAGGCCGGCGAACATGTCGCGGGACCGACTCGCCGTCGGAATCGGCGCAGCGCGACGGGCGATTGCTCCAGGAGTTTCGACCCTCCCCCGACCCCTCCCTGAGAGGGAGGG
>CAYMXT010000223.1:0-6082 GCA_964394415.1 uncultured Planctomycetales bacterium | reverse complement strand
AGGAGCGCTTCCTGGAGATCGCCGTGCGGGCCGACACGGGCCTGGACTGCGGCAATTCGGGCGGTTTCGTCACGTTGATCCCGCGCCAGGCGTTGACGGCCGCGCCGTACGCCCTGGCCCTGCCCGGCCTGTATACCCAGCCGAACGCCACCAGCCCGAACGTCCTCGGTGGGCACAGCGCCAACAACGTCACAGCCGGCGTATTCGGCGCAACCATCGGCGGCGGCGGAAACAGTTATTTCCCCAACCTCGTGACCGCCGATTACGGTGCCGTCGGCGGCGGCGCTAGTAACGCCGCGGGCGCCTATGGCGCTGTCGGCGGAGGTTACTTCAATACGGTCACCGGCGCTTACGCCACCATCAGCGGCGGCACTCTAAACTTCGTCAACAACGGATATGGCGCCATCGGCGGCGGCTATTCAAACGCCGTAACCGGCAGCTCCAGCACCGTCGGCGGCGGCCACAGCAACACGGCTAGCAGCCCCGGGAGCACCGTCGGCGGCGGTTGGGAGAACACGGCCAGCGGCTCGTACGGCACCGTCGGCGGCGGCGTCTTAGACGTCGCCAGCGGTGACTACAGCACCGTCGGCGGGGGCGTGTACAACGAGGCCACCGGCTACTCCGCCGCTGTCGGCGGCGGTTACGACAACACGGCCAGCGGGGATTACAGCACTGTGAGCGGCGGTCGGTCCAACCAGGCCGGTGGAGACTGCAGCTTCGCTGGCGGTCGCCAGGCCCAAGTGCGCGACCCGATCCAAGTGGGCGGCGGAGACGTGGACGGCGACCAAGGTACGTTTGTCTGGGCTGACAGCACCGCCGCGAGTTTCACCTCGACCGGTCCCCACCAGTTCCTCATTCGCGCTTCCGGCGGCGTCGGAATCGGCACCAACGCGCCCGATACGACACTGCACGTCGGCACAGGCGCCGATGCCAGCCTCGCCAGCGGCTCAGGCTACGCGCTGCTCGGAACCGCGGCGGGCGCGAACGTCGTCATGGACAACGACGAGATCATGGCCCGCAACAACGGCGCCGCGTCAACCCTCTGGCTGAACCATGACGGCGGCAACGTCGTCGTCGGCAACACGAACGGCTATTCGACGCTGCACGTCGAGGGCGCCACCGGCAATTCCGGCTTCCGCGTGCGCTTCGACAACAACACGAAACTCATCGTGAGCGACAACGGCAGCACGTCGATCGGCTCCAGCACCGTCGGACCGGCCAACGGCCTGCGCGTCGCCGGGGGCTGCGACGTGCTCGGCACGCTCACCAAGGGCGGCGGGTCATTCAAGATCGACCATCCGCTCGATCCCGAGAACTACTACCTCTACCACAGCTTCGTCGAGTCGCCGGACATGATGAACATCTACAACGGCAACGTCGTGACGGATGAAAAGGGTTACGCCGTCGTCAAGCTGCCCGACTGGTTCGAGGCGCTCAACCGAGACTTCCGTTACCAGCTCACGGTGCTGGACGAGGATGACAGCGAGTCGTGGACCTTGGCCAAGGTGGTCCAGGGCGTAACCGCGAATCGGTTTGCGATTCGCACCAGTGCGCCACACACCAAGGTCTCGTGGCAAGTGACGGGCATCCGCAAGGATGCCTGGGCGGAGCAGAACCGCATTCCGGTCGAGGTGGAGAAGGAAGCCGAAAACCGCGGCCGCTACCTGCATCCGGAGGCGTTCGGAATGTCGCCGGACTGGAGCATGAGCGACACTCCCGAGCCGGATGCCGCGGACTGGCAAGCTGCATCCGGCCGCCCATGAGTGCGTGCACCGGACTTACCCGTAGCGGCGGCGGGTCAGAGGAAGCCGCGGTTTGGCGGCAGTGGCGCGTCGCTGTGACGGCTTTGGCCCGAGAGGAGAGCACCAGTCATGACAAAGGTCCAGACATCAGCCATTGCCAGCATGTTGCTGGCCATCGTGGGATCGGCCGCGGCCCAGACGCCCCTCGGCAGCGCCTTCACCTACCAGGGCCTGCTCAAGGAGAGCGGGCAGGCGGCGCCCGGGCCGACCGTAAACCTGGTCTTTCGGCTGTATGACGTGTCGGCGGGCGGCGCGGCGTTGGCTACCGACGCCGTCGGCTCCTGGCCGATCCAGGACGGCCTGTTCACCGTGGACCTGGACTTCGGCTCCGCGGCCTTCAACGGTGACGCGCGCTGGTTGGAGGTCGAGGTTGATGGGGAGACACTCAGTCCGCGGCAGGCGCTCACCGCCACGCCCCAAGCAATGTTCAGCATGAACGCCGACAAGCTCGACGGACTGGATTCAACGGCGTTCCTCCAGTCGATCCCCGCGCCGCTCACGCTGAGCGGGACGAATCCCGGCTCGTATATCATTCTGGGAGAGAATGCTTCCCCGGACTTGGGTTCGAGCGCCGTCCGCGGCCACTCCACCGCCGCGAGCGGGTTGACGTTCGGCGTGATCGGCGTAAACGACAGCAACTCAGGGCGCGGCGTCGCCGGCCAGGCGACCTCTACCACGGGTGCGGCGTGGGGTGTGCAGGGGGCGAGCGCGAGCACGGATGGTCGCGGCGTGTACGGCATTGCCACCGCCGTCACCGGCAGCACCCATGGAGGGTACTTCGAGAGCGCCAGCACGAGCGGGCGCGGCGTCTTCGGTTTGGCGAACGCGGCCAGCGGCGTCACCTACGGCGGGCGCTTCGAGAGCGCCAGCACGAGTGGGCAGGGTGTCTACGGCGTGGCCAACGCACAGAGCGGAACCACGTACGGCGGTGTGTTCTCGAGCGGCAGCACGTCTGGGACTGGCGTTTTCGGCGTAGCCCCCGCCGTCACCGGCTTGACCTATGGCGTGCAGGGCGAGAGCAACAGCACGAGCGGGCGCGGTGTGTTCGGCTACGCGAGCGCGACCACCGGGGCCCCCTACGGCGGGTACTTCCAGACCCAGAGCACTGGCGGGTACGGCGCATTCGGATACGCGACCGCGACAACCGGGACGACCTATGGCCTGTTCGGCCAGAGCGACAGCACGTCCGGGCGCGGCGTGTACGGCCTGGCCAGCACGTCAACTGGGACGACTTACGGCGTGTACGGTCGGAGCGACAGCACAAGCGGGCGAGGCGTGTTCGGCTTGGCGAACACGAGCAGCGGAGTCGCCTACGGTGGGTATTTCCAGTGCAACAGCACGAGCGGGGCTGCCGTGTTCGGCCTGGCGAACGCGGGCAGCGGATCCACCTACGGCGGTTACTTCCAGAACGACAGCACCACAGGGCGTGCCGTCTCCGGCGTGGCGGGCGCGGGGACCGGCGTCAACTACGGCGGTCACTTTCAGAGCGCCAGCACGAGCGGCTACGGCGTCTATGGCTTGGCAACCTACGCGGGCAGCGGCACCACCTACGGCGTGTTCGGCCAGAGCAACAGCTTCTCCGGGCGCGGCGTGTACGGCTACGCATCCACCACCGGCGCCTACGGCGTGTACGGCTACGAGCCCGCCTCCGGCTTGGGGTACGCGGTCTACGCCAACGGCGACCTGGGCGCCAGCGGCAACAAGCCCTTCCGCATCGATCACCCCATCGACCCGGAGAACAAGTACCTGCTGCACTACTCCGTCGAGTCGCCGGAAGTGCTGAATGCGTACTCCGGCAAGGTCACGCTCGACGACCGCGGCGAGGGAGTCGTCGAGCTGCCGGACTACTTCGCAAGCATCAACAAGGATCCGCGTTACACACTGACGGCCGTCGGCGCGCCGATGCCCATGCTGCATGTGGCCGAGGAGATCAGCGAAGAGGCGCTGGCGGCCGGCGAGCAGGCCGAACCCGGCGACGCGCCGCCGATCTGCTGGTTCCGCATCGCCGGCGGCGTGGCGGGCGCGAAGGTCTCCTGGGAGGTCAAGGCCGTGCGCAACGACCTACGGATTCGCCTGTACGGCGCGCCCGTAGAGCGCGACAAGACCGGCCCCGAGCGCGGCAAGTATCAGCACCCCGAGTACTACGGCCAGCCGCCGGAGATGGGCATGGACTATCAGGCCGAGCAGAGCCGCCCAGCCGAATCGCCGGTTGGGCCGGAGATGGCGCCGCGTTGAAGAGCCGCAGGCGCAAGCGCGCGAGTCCAATGCCGTTGCGTATCGTCTGGCTGGACTCGCGCGATGGCGCTTGTCATTCCGATCGCGCGGCGGAATGGACACGCTGATTGGGTCCGGGCGTCGAGGCGCTCGGCAACGCTCGCGCGCCGTCCGCGCGAAGAGCAATGGAATTCACCTGCTCACCCTTGGCGCGCGGAGGTTCGGGGGGCGAATTTATCGGGGGCGCAGTCGCCGGTTCACGATGCCGGGCCCCCCATTGAAAGAGGCGCGCTCTTGACACAGACAGACCTGTCTGCATAATTCCAGCATGGGAGCGAAACGGCGCGCCAAATCGAAAGCCAGGCAGCGCCTTTTGGAGGCCGCGGACCGGCTCTTCTACCAAGACGGCTTTCGCTCAGTCGGGATCGACCGCGTGATCGCCGAGGCCGGCGTGGCCAAGATGACCCTGTACACGCACTTCCCGTCGAAGGACGACCTGATTCTGGCCGTCCTCCAGCATCGGGAGCAGCGCGTGCTGGACTTCTTTCGATCGGCGATGGAGCGGCACGCCGGCCGAACCAAGGACAAGCTGCGGGCGTTCTTTGCCGCGCTCAGAGATTGGTTCGTGTCGCCGGGCTTTCGCGGGTGTGCGTTTCAGAACGCCGCCGTGGAACTCGCCGACGCCACCCATCCGGGGGCACAGTTCGTCCGTGACCACAAGCGGCGGTTCGCCGACATGCTACAGGGCCTGGTCGAAGAATCGATCGGCAAGGGTGCCGCGAAGGTGGCTCCGGCCGTCGCCCTGCTCGTCGAGGGCGCCATCATGACCGCGGTGGTTCAGGGGACACCCGACGCCGCCGGTGTGGCGCGGGACGCAGCTATCCGACTCATCGAAGGCGCGAAGGTGACGTAACCGTCTTTTTTTTTCTGCATCGGATAGACAGACCTGTCTGTATAGACAGCCAGGACAGAGCGCAGCGATCTCGGAAGACGGCCAAACGGCACGTCGGGCTGCTGCGCGGACCCTAAAGATCAGGAGAAGTTTCCATGCAACGAATCCGTTCGATCGACCCCAAGCACGCCCAGGGCCGCGCGAAGGAGCTGCTTGCGACTGTCGAGCAAGCCTTCGGCGTCGTGCCCAACGCAGAGAAGGTGATGGCCAACTCGCCCGCTGTCCTCGAGAGCTTTCTCGCCCTGAGCACGACGATGAAGGGCGTCACGATCGGCGAAAAGCTGCACCATCAGGTGAAGCTCGCGGCGAGCGAGTCCAACGCGTGTGCTTACTGCACGTCGATCCTCAGCGCCATGGGGCCTACCGCCGGCCTGACCGCCGCCGAGCTGCTGGAAGGGCGGTCCGCCGAAGCGAAGGACGCCCGCGCCGATGCCGCCTTGAAGTTCGCCAAGGCCGTGCTCGAATCGAAGGGCAAGGTGCGCGACGACGACCTGCGGGCCGCGCGGCAGGCCGGTTTCGGCGACCGCGAGATCGTGGAGATCGTCGCCAGCCTCGTCGTTGGCTACTTCACGAACTTCATCAACAACGTGGCGGAAACCACACTGGATATTCCGGAGGCGCCGGCGCTGGCCGCCCGCGCCGCCTGACGTACGAAAAACGTGCTCGGCCAGCCTTGCTTCCTGTAAGGCTGGCCGGGTGGTTTGTGAGACTGGAGCGAGCGAGCCATGCGACGATACCCGAGCGATGTCGCCTTCACCCCGGCAGTCAAGCAGATCCAGCAAGCCAAGGGCTCACGGGCCAGCTATGCCAAGGTCGAGCAGGGGCGCGGCTGGAAAACCCGCATTACCTCAGACCTGACGGAGTTCATCGCCGGGCTGGACATGTTCTACCTCGGCGCGTCCAACGGCGAAGGCCAACCGTACGTCCAGTACCGCGGCGGACCTCCCGGCTTCCTGAAAGTTCTCGATGACCAGACTCTGGGCTTCGCAGATTTTGGCGGCAACCGCCAGTACATCACGCTGGGGAATCTGTCGGAGATTTCCAAGGCGTTTATTTTCCTGGTCCTTCCGGCATTCGCATGGGTGGAGAAACGGGGATACAAGGCGACCGTAGG
>CAYMXT010000222.1:0-6124 GCA_964394415.1 uncultured Planctomycetales bacterium | reverse complement strand
TGTCCGAACCCCGGACGGCAGAGCGGGGCGACGCGACCGTCCGGCCCGGCAGTTGCGTGCCGGGTTCGGAGAGTTGCCCCTCGGCTTGACCAGGGAACCGCCTGCGGCGAACCTCCGCGTTTTCGGTGGGGTTGAACGCCGCCACGCGGCACGCACGAACGGAAGTAGCATGCAACCCGGAGACAAAGAGGCAGCCCGCGACCAGCGGCTGACTGCCGCCGTTGAGCAAAGTGCGTTTGCGACCCGCTGCCAGCACGCCGGCGAAACGCGTCTGTCGCACAGTGGGGCCGCGGCGCCGCCGCTGTACCAGACCTCGCTGTTTGTCTATCCGGATGCCGAGGCGTTTGGCACGCGCGACGAGCCGGATACACCCTACTGGGCGTACACCCGCCGGGCGAACCCGACGACCGCGATCCTCGAGGCCAAGCTCGCGCGGCTGGAGAACGGGACGTGGGCGCGTTGCTTCGCGTCCGGCATGGGTGCGATCACGTGCGCGCTCGGGGCGTGCGTCGCCGCCGGCAGCCACGTGGTCATCGTCAACGACTGCTATCAGCCGACGCGCAAGTACCTGACCGAGTACCTCGCCCGCTTCGGCGTCATGACGACGTTCGTGCGCGGCGCGCAGACCGCCGAGCTCAGCGCGGCGATTCGCGACCATACCCGGCTGATTTACCTCGAAAGCCCGACCACCGGCCGCATGGACGTTCTCGACCTGGCGCCCATCGTGGCCGCGGCGCGGCAGCGCGGCATCCCGACCGTGTTCGACAATTCCTGGGCCACGCCGTATTTCCAGAATCCGCTCGACCACGGCCTCGATCTCGTCGTTCACAGCATGACGAAGTATCTCGGGGGACACAGCGACACGCTGGGTGGGGTGGTGGTGGGGCGGGACGAGCAGCTTCGTGACCGCATCAACTTTGAAGGCGAATTACTCGGGGCCAACATCGACCCGTTCGCCGCGTGGCTGATCATCCGCGGCTTGCGGACGCTGCCGGTGCGGATGGAACAGCATCAGCGGAGCGGCCTGGCGGTCGCGCAGGTGCTCGCCGCGCACCCGCGTGTGCTGCGCGTCTGTCACCCGGGTCTGCCGACGTATCAGAACTACGAGATTGGCCGCCGACAAATGCGCGGGTATGGGAGTCTATTCAGCTTTGCGTTGCGCGAGCAGACGCGCGCGGCCGCCCAGCAATTCGTGAATCGCCTGCGCGTGTTCAGCATCGGGTGCAGTTGGGGCGGGTTCGAGAGCCTGGCGATCTGCGGCGACGCGGCGGAGCTGTTCGCGGACGATCCGTCGCAGCCGCGCTGGATCATCCGCTTGTACTGCGGCTTGGAGGCCAGCGACGACCTGGTGAACGACGTTCAAGCAGCGTTGGAGGGGTGAGCGATGGCGAATTCGGCGGAGACGTTTGAGCACCCGCTCGCGACGCGCTATGCGTCGCAGGAGATGCTGCGACTGTGGAGTGCGCAGTCGCGCCACGCGACGTGGCGGCGGATCTGGGTCGCGTTGGCCGAGTCGCAGAAGGCGTTGGGTCTGCCGATTACCGAGCGTCAATTGCGTGCTCTCCGGCGCGCGGTCGATGACATCGACTTCGCCGCGGCCGCCCGCTATGAGCGTGAAACTCGCCATGATGTGATGGCCCACATCCACGCCTTCGGCGACGCCGCGCCGGCCGCCCGCGGGATCATTCATCTCGGCGCGACCAGCATGGACGTGGTGGACAACGCCGACCTGCTGCTGATGCGGCAGGGGCTGGACATTCTGCTGGGCCGCTTGCTGGCCGTCATGCAGGTTCTGGCGGATTTCTGCGACCGGCGGGCGGGTTTGCCGACGCTGGGTTTCACGCACCTCCAGCCCGCGCAGCTCACGACGGTGGGCAAGCGCGGCTGCCTGTGGCTGGCGGATTTGGTGGACGATTTCGAGCGGCTGCGGGCGCTGCGTGACGGGCTGAAATGCCGCGGGCTGCGCGGCGCGACGGGCACGCAGGCGTCGTTCCTGCAACTGCTGAAATCGCCGGCGAAAGTTGCCCGGCTGGAGAAGCTGTTCGCGCGGAAGCTGGGTTTCGCAGCGTGTTATCCCGTCTGCGGGCAAACGTACTCGCGCAAGGTGGATTTGGAGGTTGTGCAGGCGCTCGCGTCGCTCGCCGCGAGCGCCAACAAGCTGTGCAACGACCTGCGGCTGCTCGCGATGTTGAAGGAGATTGAAGAGCCGTTCGAGCGGCGGCAGGTCGGCAGCAGCGCCATGCCGTACAAGCGCAACCCGATGCGCTGCGAACGGGCGACGGGGCTGGCCCGCTATCTCATCACGCTGGCGGCGTCGCCGGCGCTGACGCTCGCGGCCCAGATGTTCGAACGCACGCTCGACGACTCGAGCAACAAGCGGCTGGTCATGCCGGAGGCGTTTCTCGCCGCCGACGCGCTGCTGATCCTGATCCACAACATCTGCGACGGGCTGGTCGTTTACCCCGCGATGATCGCGGCCCACGTGGCGGCCGAGCTGCCCTTCATGGCGACCGAGGAGATTCTGATGGACGCGGTGGCCCGCGGCGGCGACCGGCAGGCGCTCCACGAGCGCATCCGCCAGCACGCGCAGCGGGCCGGCCTTCAGGTCAAGCAGGCCGGTGGACCGAACGACCTGCTTGACCGGTTAAGAGCGGACCGCGACTTCGCCGGGATCGATTGGAGTCGCACGCTCGATCCGCGCCGCTACATCGGGCTGGCCCCGCGGCAGACGCGGGCGTATCTCCGCGCGGTGGTGCGACCGCTGCTGCGGCGGAACGCCAAGCGCATCGCGGCCGCGCAGCAGGTTCGCGTGTAGTACCCAAACACCTGGCGGTCGGTTGAGAGGCAGCATGGTCGAACCCCGAGTCCCGGATCTCGGATCCCGAGTCCCGCCGCCGCGCGGCGTGATCTTCGATATGGACGGCGTGCTGGTCGATTCCGGCCCGGCCCACTTTGAGAGCTGGCGGCTGATGGTTCGCCGGCATGGGCTCGACATCGATGAGGCCCGTTTCAAGGCCACGTTCGGCCGCACGAGCACCGAGATCATCCAAGTGCTGTGGCCCGGACTGCATGAGGCGGAGATGGAGCGGCGGGACGCCGACAAGGAGGCGGTCTACCGCGACCTGATCCGCGGGCGTGTACCGCTGATGCCCGGTTGCGTGGAGACGCTCGCGGCACTGCGGGCCGCGGGAGTGCGTATCGCGATCGGAACGTCGGGGCCGCCGGAGAACATCGCGTTGGTGCTCGGCGAGTGCGATCTAGCGCGGTATTTCGAGGCGGTGGTTCACCGGGGGATGATCGCACGCGGCAAGCCGGCGCCGGACTGCTTTCTGCTGGCGGCGGCGCGGCTGGGGCTGCCGCCGGCGGCGTGCGTGGTGATCGAAGACGCCCCGGCAGGTGTCACGGCCGGTGTCGCGGCGGGGATGGCGGTCATTGCGCTGGCGAGTAACTACCCGCCGGCGGACTTGCGGTCCGCGGGGGCGTCACACGTCGTTGCGCGGCTGACGGACGTCCCACCGCTGGTTGCCAATCACGCTGGTTGAGGGTGGTGGGGCGTCGCGGCCGATTTGCGCGTAACCAGGTAGAACACGACCATGCCCAGCGTGCCGGCCAAGCCGATCGCGCCGAGGTAGTACCAGACGACCTCGGGGTGATATGTGTTCCAGAGCACCTGTGTGACCTTCAGCGGGTCGTCCGCACCGCCGCCGCTAAGCGCCTGAGTGAGTCTGGGCAGCACTTCGGCGTCCTTCAGGCCGCCCAGAGTCTCTGCATCCAATCCGAGATGCTCGCCGAGGTAGCGGCGGGCGAGCATCACCTTGCTGGAGAACAGGTCGTACAGTCGGCCGCCCAGGGCGTTGCCGGCCGCCCAGCCGATGGCGAAGGGGATGTTGGAATAGCCCATGTAGAGGGCTTTCTTGTCGGGCGGAGCGATCAGGGCGATGTACGCACTGAACGTGGGGCTGCACGTCATCTCGCCGATCGAAAAGACCAGCAGCATGACGACGCACAGCAACCCGATCTGCGTGAGGCCGGAGCCGACGAAACCCACGAGCGAAATGACCATGCCCAGGATCATGGCGGCGACCTTGTTCACCTTGCCCACGAACCAGGACACGAACAGCACCAGCAGGATGATCGACGCGGAGTTGATGTTGATGATCATCTCGGGCTTGACCTGCCCGTTTTCGAGCACCCAGTTGCTGCGCAGGGCGGCGAACGCGGGCGCCACGTCGGCCGTGTTCACCCACTCGTCGATGAAGTTGGGCAGCAGGTCCCAGAGCTGCATGAACATGAGCCAGAAGGCGGAGAAGATCAGCAGAAAGACGACCAGGCGCAGATCCTTGAAGATGGTGAGGATCGAATGCAGGAACACGCCCAGGGGACCGCGCTGCCGGTCCTCCGGGCTGGTCGCGCGGCGCTCCGGCTCGCGGTACAGGAGAAACGCCGGCAGGAAATTGCAGGCCGTCACGATCGCCGCGGCATAGAACACGCGCTGCCAGTCGATTTCGTGCCGCAGTTCGGCGGCCGCCATGGGCGCGAGCGCTCCGCCGATGTTCACGACCCAGTAGAAGAGTCCCCAGCCCATCGAGGAGTTCCCTTCCGTGGTCGTGCGGGCCACGGTGCCGTGGACGGCGGGCTTGAAAATCGCGGTCCCGGTGGCGACGAAGCACGCCGAGACGAGGAACACCCAGAACGGCGCGTGGGACCAGCCGCCGGCCACGAGGTAATCGCTGATGGCCTTGGACTGTGACATACCGAGATAGCCGATGATGTTCAGCACGAACGCCACCGCGAGGCTCTTGCGATAGCCGTAGCGTTCGGTGTAGCCGCCGGAGACCATCGGGATCAGGCACTGGAGCAGCGCCCACCACATGTAGATGTCGCCTTTTTCGCGATAGGACAGGCCCAGGCCGTTCTGACTGGCGGAGGCGACCAGAAACAGCGGGGCGATCGCCCGGACGCCGAAGAACGCGAGCCGTTCGAAAATCTCCATGAGGTTGGAGAACCAGAAGTTGGCAGGGAAGCTGCCAAGCTGTTGGAAGAAGCCTGGTTTGGCTGGGGCGCTGGCCATGCGAAGCTCCGGTCGGTGGCAATCGGATACGCGGATCGAGATTGTGGCCGCGAACGGCCGTGAGTTCAATCAGTGCGTGCGGTGCAAGCGAGCGCATCAGAACGCGCAGCGCAAGCAAGCGGCACGCGCTTCCCGGCGCAGGGCGTTTGTTCGCGTTTCACCTTCCGACCAGACCCACGGCAGCAACCGTTGCAGATTCTGTCACACTCGCGCGGGCCGCCCCCAAGGCAGCCCGCTTGGCCCGCGGTGGCCACTTCGGGTAACGTCACGCGGTGTCGATGCGCGTCTTCCTGTCCGTAGCTGAGGAATCGGCCGATCTCCACGCCGCGGCGCTCGTGCGGGCCGCCCGCGCGGGCGGTCGTGACTGGACGTTTCACGGTCTGACCGGCCCGCGGCTCCGCGCGCTGGGCGTCGAGACCGTGTTCGACTTTGCGTCGCGCGCGGCGATGTTGAGCGGCGTGCTGGGCGTTCTGGGGCATGCGCGCCGTGCGATTCATGCCGTGGAGGAAGCGTGGCGGGCGCGGCGGCCGGACCTGGTTGTGCTGCTGGATTCGCCGGAGCTGCACCTGCGGCTGGCCCACAAGGCCAAGCGGCTCGGCTTGCCGGTGCTGTACTACATCGCGCCGCAGACGTGGGCGTCGCGCGAAGGGCGAAACCGCCAAATCGCCCGCGACGTGGACGGGCTGGCGTGCATTCTGCCGTTTGAGGAAGAGTATTTCCGCCGGCAGGGCGTGCGGGCGGAGTACGTCGGGCACCCGTTGTTCGAGACGCTCGGTGAGGAACGGCCCAGCGCTGACGCCGTGGCGCTTCTCAAGTGCCGGGCTGCCGGCCGTCCGATCGTGGCGCTGCTGCCCGGCTCGCGGCAGCATGTCATCGACACGATGCTGCCGAAGCAGCTCGAGGTTGTCGCTCGGCTGCGTGGCGTAGGGCAGCCGGTATACGCCGCGATATCCTGCGTGTCTGAGGAGCGCCGGGAGCGGATTCGCGGGTTGCTGGCGGCGTGCGGCGCCGCCCTTTATTCCAAGGAGGGGGCCGGGGGAGGGTTCGATATTG
>CAYMXT010000221.1:0-6128 GCA_964394415.1 uncultured Planctomycetales bacterium | reverse complement strand
AAGCCAGCACAACCGGGTTGATGTCGTCGAAATCCACGACGCCGTTGCAATTCAAGTCTCCGGTCACGAACCCTGCTGCGGCGCCGGGCCAGAAGCCGCCGACGAGCGTGAAGTTTCCGCCGGCCAGTTCAGTGCCGACGCTGGGCTGGCCGATGGTCCCGGACAACTCGAAGTTCCCGCCGCTGGTCCAGGTGTCGCCGCCGCCGGCGATGGTCCACCAGTCCAGCGTGAAGGTGTCGGCGTAACCTGGGCGTGCGGCGCTCAGGAGCACGCCGACGAGCACAGTTGACATGCCGTATCGCATTGGTTGTCTCCTCGTTCAAAAGAACAAAACTCATTCGCGCGCCGACCATTCCGTGCTCACTGGCCGACGATGACTGTTCCGCGGAAAGCGCGGAGCGTAAGCGCCTTGGTGATCGTCGGGGTCTCGCTCGTGGAACCGGCCTTGACCATGATCGTCCCGCCGGAAGGAACGTTGGTCACACCCTCTGCCAGGGTGTTGTAGGGGTAAGGGTAACTGCCGAACTCAAAACCCCAGTGGTCAAAGTCCACCCAGGTAGCTCCGTCGATGCCGTAAAGATAGACAATCCCATTGACGTCGTCCGCTTCCAGGGACCGTGCGGACGTGTCGCAAGAAGAAATTGCATGATACATCGTGTACGAGGATTCACTCGGGTCGTAGAGGTCGCCGAGCACCAGCCAGTGGCCGAACTCGTGCGTCGCTACGCTCCAGATGTCATGGGCTCCCGACGGGCAGGTGCCCACGCCGTTCCACCAGGTATAGTCCAAGTCGTTGAAAACGACGTCGCATTCCCAGACTTCGTCGCCGACGGCAATCCACTGGGTCAGGGCCAGGTAGTCGCCGCGGCCATCATCATCGGCGGGCGGCGACAGCGAAAAGAAGATCAAGTTAATTTCGTCGTATCCGAAATACGCAAACGGCACCTGCCCGCCATAGTGAAACGCGAAGTCGGCGCTCGTGGCGTTCCAGGTATCGGCACCGTTTCGAATCTGTCCGATCTGCGACGACTCGTTCCCGGCCGAGGAATCTACGCAGTTGGGGTTGACCAGGTAGTCCTCGGTCATTGGGTTTTCCTGATGGCGCCAGCTCGGACCAACCGGGTCAAAACGCTCCCTTGCGGCCGGGATCTGGAACGAGCCCGCGTACGGCCGCAATGGCGGCAGGGTGACGCCGGGTGGCAGCCCCTGTTGGAGCTCGCGGAGGAAATCGGTGAGCGGCTGGAGCGAGCTGGGTATGACGCGTCCGAGACCGGCGGCGGTGCGCGCCACGAAGCGACCATCGGTCAGGTAAGCGCCCTGAAAAGCCGCCACGAGGCTGCGCCCGCTTGGTCGCAGGCACAGAAGCACGTGATCGCCGGCCTCAAAGCTCGGCCAGACGTTGTTGAACGACGTGATGTCGCCCACCGTGCCGCCGCGTACGCGGAACACCTCAACCCCGCTCCCACCCCCATACAGGTACTGGTCAACGTAAACGGTGACCTGGCTCAGAATCTCCGTGCCGTCGTCGCTCCAGAAGCTGGTGACCTCGACCACGTCTCCGCTGACGATCTTCCCGGATTCGCTCGCGACTTCGGCGACTGTGCGGTAGACGACCGCTGCCACCGTCGGAAGCGTGCCGCCGGCCAGGACAACCAGAGACGCGAAGCCGTAGGCCCGCATTCGTCTAGTCCACATCGTGTGTCCTCCTACTGCGGCTGGACCAGGACCAGCACGAGACCCATCCCGTTTTCCAGAGCCGTCATAGCCTTGCCGATCACGCAGCCGCGCGGCGCGGCGTCGTCATTGCCGACGCGCATCGCGTGCCCTGGCGTTGCACTCGTCGTCAGCAGGTCGCCGGGCGCGATCGCGCCATACGTGGCGTCGCACCAACACCAGACGCGACCCGTCAGGGCTACGGGGTATTGACCGTCGGCTGCCGTGTCGTGCTGGCCCATCAACATCCCGGGCCGGACGCCGTTCGCGCCGCTGATCACGCCGGCGACCTTGCGGTCGTAGGCTTGCGTGGCGAGCTGGAGCCCGCCGGGGTGGTCGGGGTCGATGACGACGACCAGCCCTGGTTCGGGCGTCCGGTCCGCGGCCGCGACGTCGAACTGTTCGGACAGGTCGCTCCCGCCGGTAATCTGTAGCACATCGGTGATCACGCGGCCCACGTTGCTGTCGCCGTAGTCGGCGTCGAGATTGATGGTCCGCTGACCGATGCTGTTGTAAAGACTGACGTCGGCCCCACGGCCGCCACTACTGCTCTCGTCGGCGTCGATTTTGACGGTCGCCTCATTGTCGGCGTTCCACAGCACCACGGCGCCGCCGCCCGCGTCGGAGAAGCCGGCGCGGAAAACCTCGTCGTTGGTATCGCGATGGAACACACGCAGCCTGCCGCGCAGGTCCGCCGCCGTGCCGTCGATGCCGCCCATCGCGAACAGGCCCGTAGCCGTAGTGCCCGTCGCCTCGGCCTTGATGGCATAGCCCGTTGTGCTGGTTGTGGCCACATGCAGCCGGGCTTGCGGGCTGTAAGTGCCGATGCCGACATCGCCGCCGTTCTTTATGACCACTCGCCGGGCTGCGCCGTATTCGTCGATGTAGAAATAATCGCTGGATGAGTCGTACCCGAAGACCCAGTTCTTGCTGTCGGTGGTGTTGTTCAAACGGATGTTGCCATTCGATACAGTGAGCTTGTCGCTGACCGTCGTCGTACCGATGCCGATGTTGCCGCCCGATTCGTAGATGACCGAGTTGCCGATCGCGGTTGGGCCGGTGAACTTGGGGATGTAGTTGGCGGTTCCGCTGCCGCCGATGCCGCCGCCGGGGGCTGCGGCCTGCCACGTGCCGACGCCGTTGGGGTCCGCGGTCAGCACGTAGCCGGAGGTGGTGGAAGTGCCCAGGCGGAACGCACTGGTGCTGAGTCCGGTACTGACGTTCAGCCCCTTCAAAGCGCTAATGAGGCCGGTTGCGTCGTTGATCGTCAGGGAAGTTCCGGCGCCGCCGCCGCCCCAGAAATACAGGTAGCCGCTGCCGGCGTTCCACCCGAGACCCCACTTCGACGCCCCATTCTGGTACCAAGCCAGCCCCGTCTCACCGCCGGTGGTATCGAGGATCATCCACGGGTTGTTGCCCTGGACCTCGAGGGCGCCGGCGGGGCTGGTGGTGCCGATGCCGACGTTGCCGCCGTCGGGTGCCAGCGACACGGTCCCACTGGAGTCCACGCGAATGCGCTGTGCGTACGTCGCACCATCCCAATGCCCGAAAGTCATGACTTGTCCCGCGACCGTGGCATAGTCGGCCCCGCCGCGCGTCACGAGCGAGGGAATCGCCGGGGAGGATGACGCGACGTCCAGTGGTGCGGTCGGGGTGGTTGTGCCCACGCCGATGCTGCCGGTGAAATACTTGTTGGCCGTGAAGGTCTGCACTGCATTCAGCAGCGCCACGTTCGACGACAACCGGGCGTCAGTCAGCGTGCCGGCGTTGAGGTTGGTTGCGTTCTGGTAGAACGTGCCCTGCTGCCCATCGAGCAAGTCCGCGTTCAGATTCGTCACCAGCCCCGTGGCGCCGACCGAGAACGGCGCGCCGGCGGCTGAGAAGCTCGGCGCGGCGCTGAACGTCTTGGCACCCGTGAACGTCTGGGCGTTGTTGAGCAGCGCCACGTTGCTCGACAGCCGGGCATCCGCGAGCGTCCCCGCGTTCAGGTTGGTCGCGTTCTGGTAGAAAGTGCCGTGCTGGCTGTCCAACAAGTCCGCGTTCAGGTTCGATACTACGCCGGTCGCGGTGACTGTGAAGGGTGCCCCAGCGGCGGTGAAGCCCGGCGCGGCGCTAAACGTTTTCGCACCGGTAAATGTCTGCGCGTTATTGAGCAGCGTTACGTTGCTTGAGAGCCGGGCGTCGGCCAGCGTGCCGGCATTGAGGTTGGTGGCGTCCTGGTAAAACGAGCCGTGCTGGCCGTCGAGCAAGTCGGCGCTCTCGGCCGCGAGCGTGTACAGCCCGTAGGGTGTCACCGTGAGCGGCTGCCGCGGCGTCAGTACTACCCACTGTCCGCTGCCCGGCGGCATGCGCACCCACAACTCCAGCCAGCGGGCCTCGCCGGCAAAGGGGCTGGTGCCAAAATCTAGTGCAATCGTGAATTGCCCCTGGTTGAAGTCAACATTGTAGACGATCACGGCGTTGCCGACCTGGTTGCCGCCGGTCAGGGCGTCGTAAAGATTGGCCTCGATGTCGGCCAGATCGGGGCCGTTCAACGGGACGTTGTCTTGCCTCAGCACCCCCTGATACGTGAACGCGGTCCCCACCGGCGATTGACCGTTCGCCGCGACGACCGCGCCGGCCACGGCCAACGCCCCAATCAGTGCAAGCCGGGTTTTCACGGTCTGGTTCCTCCGCGGGTCTTGTCCGAAATACGTGTTCATCGGGAACCTCCATTGTGCTGCATGCCCGGCGCCGTCAGCGCCGCCTCGATCTTCTCGAGCCGCGCCCGCAGATCGGTCAGCTCATCCTGCTGAACGGCGAGCTGCTCGCGCTGGGTTTTGACCACGTCGAGCAGGTAGAGCGCGACTTTGTCGTACGCGACGCCGTCGGGCCGGCCTTCCGCGTCGCGGAACACGAGTTCCGGCAGCACCTGCTCGACCTCTTCGGCAATCAGGCCGATGTCGGGCGCGCCGGTCGAGTTCCACTCGAAGGTGACGGGACGGAGGCCCAGCACGGCGTCGCCGGTGGCCGGCAGGTCGCTCACGTTGTGCTTGTAGCGCAGGCTTGAAACCTGCTTCCAGAGCTTGCCATTGGCGTCGGCGATGACCGCGGTGCCGCTGCTCGAACCGATGCCACGCAGCCGGATCGTACCGCTGGTATCGAGCTTCTCAGACGGGTCGGAAACGCCGACACCGACGTTGCCGTCGGCGAGAATGACGATCCGGGAAGCGGACGCGCCGACATCCGCAAACACCCATTTCCCGTCGCTGCCGGCGTAGATTCCGTACTCGCGTCCACTGGCCGCGGTGTTCTTGAAGCGCACGCCCGAGCCCCAGCCCGCCCCGGACGAAGTCATTTGGAGGGCAGTGTTGTTCGTGGTACCGCGGTGGATTTCCAGCCCGGCGGCCGGACTCGTGGTGCTCCCGATACCGACGTTGCCGCCGGTGGAGAGGGTCATGATCGAGGTGTTATATCCGCCCACCGGGTTTGTCCCGTACTGAAAGCGCAGGCTGCCGCCGGCGCCAGTCGTCGTTCGCATCAGGCTCCACTTGTCTACCAAGGCCCCCCCTGTGATCTCACCCAGATGTATGCCAGAGCCCCATGAGCCCGAGGCATCACTGTACAGCCCGAGCTGCGCGTCGGCGTTCTCGACGACGACCACGTCATTGTCGAGCGCCGTGTCGGGCAGGGCAATGTCTGTCCGCTCGACGTGTAATTCGGCGAGCGGGGTGTCCGTGCCGATGCCGACATTGCCGGTGAAGTCGGCATCCCCAGCGACCGTGAGATCGTTGCTGGGGTCGTTAGTGTTGATGCCCACGCCGCCGGCGGCGCGGACCAGGTCCTGGTCCGGTCCGGTGGAGATGAAGTCGGCGGCGGTTGAGTCAGCCCAGATGAACGTACCCTCGTCGCCATCGGCATCGCCGGATGCGTTCGGGTCGCGGACCTTGGCCCGGCGGCCGGCAGCGAAGCTGTATCGGCCGCCTGCTTGGTTGAAGCTCCCGCCGGGTACCGTGCTTTCGGTGCCGCTTGCATCGTTGTCGCCACCGCCGCCGACGGTACTCAGGTAGGCGGTCGCGGCGTTACCCCAGCCGCCGCCGACGGTGCTATCGAAGCCGGTCGCGGCGTTGTGGTATCCGCCTCCGACGGTGCTCTCGGTGCCGCTCGCGTCGTTGCCCCCTCCGCCGCCGACGGTGCTGTAGTCGCCGGTCGCGTCGTTCCAGTACCCGCCACTGACGGTGCTGGAGTTGCCGGTCGCGTCGTTGTAAAGGCCGCCGCCGACGGTGCTGTAGTTGCCGGTCGAGGTGTTGTGCGCCCCGCCGCCGACGGTGCTGTACGCGCCGCTCGCGTCATTGTAGGCGCCGCCGCCGACGGTGCTGTCGGTGCAGCAGGCGTGATTCTGCTCGCCGCCGCCGACGGTGCTGAAGTCGCCGGTA
>CAYMXT010000220.1:0-6135 GCA_964394415.1 uncultured Planctomycetales bacterium | reverse complement strand
GCGCCGGGCTTCGCACGGGCCGGAGGCCCATGCTCCCCACCCAGATACGCTGCGGCAATTCTGAGTCACTACAGTAGCGGCCGACGAGGTTGAGGACTTTCTGTCCCGCGCAAGCTACCCTGCCGGGCGTGGCGATTTGTTTCGAATCACTCGCCGCGGTGGGGCTGTTGGGTTGCTCTCGTGCTCGCCGAACTCGTTGGAACAAGCCGGCACCGCGTCCGCCGCGGCGGCGGTGTGCTCGTTGCGTCATTACTCTTGCAGGCCGGCTCGCGACCAGGGTCTCCGTGAAGTGGATCACGTTGCACGCCAACGCCGTCCACCGTGCGACGCAGCGAACCCGCGCCAAGCCGCGAACCGCGACCGTGCGGAGGCCCAGACGTTCCTGGAATTCCGCGTTGGGCCGCCCCGGAATAGGATTCCGGACACCACTGGCACGTGGGTCGGCCGTCGTCAGCCACGCGCGTTTCCTGGCCGGTCCACTCCTGCGCGTGAAGCGCTTACGGTTCCTCCGTTTTTTCCTCCTCCCGCGGCCGCGGCTGGGGTCGGGCAGCAGGGAGCACGCGCGGCGGTTGGCCGCGCGCCCGCTCGTATTCCTGCTCGAAGTCCTTCAGCGTCTGCTTGAACTCAGCCGGCTCCTTGAAGTCCGTCGCACCGCTCGCGTGCAGGATGACCACCAGCGGGTGGCCGAAAACCTGCGTCTCGCCGTAGGCCACAACCCAGTGCGGCGGATCGGTGGGGCCGACGCCGGCGACGTAGGCGAAGCTCGCGACGGGGTCGTGCGGCGCGTCGGGCAACGGGCTGGGCGGAATCAGGTTCTCCGCGGCGAGCGTTGCGAGGTCGGGCGGGTACTCCGCGTAGGTGCCGTAGTATGCCTGCAACCCCTTGCCGACGTTCTCGAGACCGATCACCGTGTGCGCGGCGCCGATCACGTTCGGAAACGCCTTCGCCAGTTCCGCGCCCGCGGCGTACACGACCGCGAGGAATGCGACGACCGTCACCACGCTCAACCCGCCCGTCACAATGCCGCCGACGGCCCGGCCCCGGCCGCCGTAGCGCTCCGGCTCGCTGCCGGCCCGCGTGACGGCCACCAAGCCAAGGATCACGGCGAGCAGCCCGAGCAGCGGGCCGACGCAGATGCACGTGGTCGGAATGCTGATGATCCCGAGCACCAGGGCGCCGGTTGCCAGGCCCGTCGCCGGACCGGCGTAGAGCTGCGGGCCATACGCATACGGCGAAACCGGCGGCGGCGGGGGGAGCGGGGTTTGCGACATGATCAAGCTCCTGAGTCGTGCGGTGGTGCGGACGGCGGCACGGGCGGCGGTGACGCGGGAGCGCTTGTGACGCCCGCCTTGCCGGCCATTTCCAACGCCCGCTGTTTCATTTTCTTCAGCAGCTTCGCCGCGAAGACGAACTCTGTCGCAAGAATGCCCAGCCCGGCGGGAATGAAGATGAACGCCGGTCCGGGTGTCACGATCATAACCACGCCGAGCAGCAGCACTGTGCCGCCGACGACGGCCACCACGACTTTGCGGGCGGTTTTCAGTAACACCGGCGGCTCCGGGCCGCGATTATACGAGTGTTCGCCAACGCCGCGGCAACCGGGCCGAGCTGTCGAAAAGGTATACTGCAACGGGACGGCGATATTGTCGGCCAACCGTCATTTCGTCACGGCGGCGCGGCGTGATCGACCGCGTGCGGCGATCAGAACCGCAACGTACACCACCCCCGCCAGGATGATCGTCGTCGCGCCCGCGGGCAGGTCGGGGCCGTAGCTCAACGCCAGCCCCGCCGTCGTCAACACCGCGCTCACCGCCGCCGACGCGAGCATGAGCTGCCAGAGCGTGCGGCAGAAGTGGCTGGCGACCGCCACCGGCAGCGTCAGCAGGGCGATGACCATCACGATCCCGACGACGCTCACCAGCAACACCACGGTGAGGGCGGTCAGGCAGAGCAGCAAGATGTAGTACAGTTCGACGCGGATGCCCCGCAGCCGGGCGAATTCCTCGTCAAAACACACCGCCAGGAACTGGTTGTAGAACAGCAGACCGACCCCGACGATCAGCGCGTCCAGCGATACGAGGACCCACAAGTCGCCGGGGCTGACCATCAGGATGCTGCCGAACAGGTAGCTCATCAGCTCCACCTGATAGCCC
The DNA here is from genome assembly GCA_964394415.1 of uncultured Planctomycetales bacterium. Taxonomy (GTDB): domain Bacteria; phylum Planctomycetota; class Phycisphaerae; order UBA1845; family Fen-1342; genus JAGVEP01. The sequence continues at coordinate 3,982 of CAYMXT010000220.1, read as the reverse complement.
GGCGTGCGGGCGATGAAGAGCACCCCGGCGGCCATGCCGATGGCCCACAGCGCCCCGATCACCGTGTCCTCGCGCTGCCGGCCGCGTAGGCTGACGACGCCGATGATGACCGCGGCGAGCAGAGCCGACGCGACCGCCCCGATCAGCGGGTGCAGCGGCTGCCAGCCGTCGAGCGGGTGGTAATACTGCCAGCCGTGGACGACGGCGAAGTAGCGCGCTGCCCCCAGCCCGCCGAGCACGCAATGCGCGATGCCGCCGGCCAGGTACGTGATCCGGCGGACGACGACGTAGCTCCCGATCACGCCGCAGGCGATGCTCGCCAGCAGGCCGGTCAGCAGAGCGACCTGCAAGAACGTCTGTTCGCGGAGGGCGTGGAGGAATTCAATCATGGCGGGGAGCATGGGCCTCCGGCCCGTGCATGGAGCGACGGAGCGACGAAGGGGAGCATGGGCCTCTGGCCCGTGCGCGGCGCGACGAGGAGTTCAGTGCGCATGGCCGTGTCCATGCTGCACCATCCGGACGTCGTGACCATAGAGACTGCGGATCGAATCGCCCGTGATTTCCTCCGCGGCATGCACGACCACCTCGCGGTTCACGCACACGACCGATTTCACGTGCCGCGTCACGAAGCCCACGTCGTGCGAGACGATCACGATCGTGAGCCGTTCGTTCAGCCGGTGGAGCAGCTCGTTCATCTCGTCCTGCACCAGCGGATCGAGGTTCGCCGTCGGCTCGTCCAACAACAGCAGCTCGGGCTCACACGCGAGCGCGCGCGCGATGAGCACACGCTGCCGCTGCCCGCCGGAGAGCGCGGCGAAGGGCCGCTTGGCGAGCGTGGTGAGACCCACTTCGTCGAGCGCGGCCAGCGCCCGCCGTTTGTCTGCCCGCCCGAAGGGCCCGACCCGCCGCGGCCGCAGACAGCTCATCATCACCACATCTAGTGCCCGCACCGGAAACTGCGGGTCAAGCTGGGCATGTTGCGGCATGTACCCGATCCGCCGGCGAACCAGCGCCGGCGGTTGCCCGAAAACGCGCACCGTCCCGCGTGTCGGCGTGAGCAACCCGAGAATCAGCCGCAGCAGCGTCGTCTTGCCGCCGCCGTTCGGGCCGACCATGCAGACGAAGTCGCCCGCTGCGATGTGCAGGTGCGCGCCCTCGAGCACCGGCGTGCCGGGATAGGCGAACGCAACGTCGTGGATGTCAATGACGGGCTGCATGTCAATTCGTGCCGACCGCGGCGCCGCTCAGCCGGCGGCCCCGGACTTGCGTCCGGGGTTCGGACCGCGGCGTGCTATCCGAACCCGCCACGCCAGTGGCGGGCCATCCCGCCAGCGGCGCCCCGCCGCCGGCGGCCCCGGACTGGCGTCCGGGGTTCGGATGGGTGCCCTCGATCTTCGTCGCGATGTCCGCGAGGTTCTTCAGGTAGTCGCGGGCCAGGTCGTCGAGCGGTACCACGACGCCGCCAATCGCCTCGGCCACGGTCTGGGCGGCTTTCTTCGCGAACTGCGGCTGGACGAAGATCACCTTCACGTTCGCGGCCCGTGCCCGCGCGATTAACGCCTGGAGCTGCCGGGCGGTCGGCTCCTTGCCCTCGATCTCGACGGGCACCTGCTTCAGCCCGTAAGCGTCGGTGAAGTAACCGAACGCCGGATGGAACACGAAGACCTCGTCACCCTTCAGCGGCGCGAGAGCCGCCGTGAGCTGCGCGTGAACGCGGTCCAGGTCGGCGTGAAACGCCGCCAAGTTGCGGCGATACAAGTCGGCGTGGGCGGAATCCAACTCGCACAGCGTGTCGCAGATCGTCTGCGCCTGCGTCTTTACCAGCAGGGGGTTCAGCCAGATGTGCGGGTCGGGTCGCCCGGTTGCGGGGTCTTCCTCGTGGCGGTGTTCCGCGTGCTCGCACGCGGCCTCGTGGGCCGCGAAGCGGCGCAGTGGCACGCCGGCGCGCGTGTCAACGATGCGCAACTTCGGGAACAAGCCCGCCAGTCGCGGCACCAGCGCGGTCTCGAAGTCGATGCCGACCCGGAAGTACACGCGGGCGTCCGCCAGGGCCGCAAGCTGTTTCGGCGTCGGCTCGAACGTATGCGGCGACAGACCCGGCCCGACGAGCACCTGCACGCCCACGTGCGCCCCGCCGACGCGTTCGACGAAATACGCCTGCGGCAGGATGCTCACGGCGACCTTGAGGCCGGGGGTTGCGTCGGCCTGCGCGGCCGCGTACGGCCCCGCGAGCAGTGCCAACGCCACGGCCCCCAACGCTGTACGGTTCGCCGTCATCGCCGCGCGCCTCGCGCACAGACCAGGTGGACCTCGTGACAATCGCCGCACTCGCGCAGCGGGTGCCGGGCGGCGAAGGTGTCCCAGTGCTTCTTCTGGTTGGGCGTGAGCACGCCCGTGCCCTGGCAGAGCGGGCAGAAGCTGTCCAGCGCTGACAGGATCGCGGTGCGGATGAACTCCGAACGGTTGGGGAGCGCCTTCAAGGCCCCGAGCAGCGAGGCATCGGCCTTGAACGTGACGACGATTTCCTTGTGTTGCGACGTGGGCATACAGGTTCTCAAGGCCGCGTCGTCGGTGTCTAAATCAACGTGCGCGAATGGGCGGCGTCTGTCCGAGCCGCGAGCGCCAGCTCGCGGACATACTTGCGACCGCTCGCGCGGTCGGCTCGGACCTGCGCTGCCGAATCGCGCACGGTGATTTAGCATCGCTTGCACGTGACGTGCCAGCGGACTCGGTTGCACCCCGAAGGGGTGCCGGACGCGTCGGGCGCTTCCGCCGCCCCTTCAGGGCGGGGAGCCGTCGAGGTCTGCCTTCCACGGGCGGCTGCGGCCTGTGGCCTGCGCCGCCCGTGGCTACAGCCCTGCACCCCTTCGGGGTGACACGTGGCGGCCACCTGGCGCAGCACCAGCACCAAGTCAGACACGCACACCGCGTCCGCGGCCCCCTAGTATTACGTGGTATTACTGCTTGTCAACCCCCGGAGGCCGCGGGCCCGGCCGCGCACTCCGTACACCGTCCGTAGAGCACCAGGTCATGGTGCTCCAGCACAAACCCCGGCGGCACCAGCGCATTGAGCAGCGGCTCGCTACCTGGCACGGTGAACGCCCGGCCGCAGGCCTTGCAATAGAAGTGATGATGGTGCGGCCGGTCGGCGATTTCGTAGCGCGGCGGCAGGCTCGGCAGTCGTACGGTGTCGAGCCAGCCGTCGCGAATGAGCAGTTTCAGCGTGCGATAGACCGTCGCGATGCCCAGTCCCGGCTTGCGGGCCTGGGCCGCCGCGAGCACCTCCGGCGTGCTCAACGGCCGATCCGACGATTGAAATACTTCCTTGATTGCTTCGCGCTGGCTGGTGCGTCGCGGCGCCATGACTCGGGCCCCACCAAGTAACATTGGTCACTCAATATCATTATCACCCTGTGCGGCGGCCCGCGTCCAGCGACCGTGTGCCGAAATCGACCCGTCGCAACCGGTTTCCGGCCCGGCGGTACATAATGCGCCCCGGCGGCGCGGGGTGCCGCCGCCCGAGGATGGTCGATGAACCGTATTCTGTCGCGTGGATTTCGGCCGGGGCTGCGGGTGCTCCTCATCTGTGCGGGTCTGATGCTGCCGGGATGTGCCGTACATCCGAAGGGGACGTGCGGGATGGCGTGCCCGACGATCGAATCCGCCACGCACATCATCGAGTTTCCGAGCCAGCGGCTCACAATCCTCAAGCGCGTCGCCGCCCGGCCCGAACTGACGCCGCACGAACAGGTCTACCTTGTGAACGCCGTGTTCATGGGCGGCTACAGCGACGACATGGCGGATGCGCTCGTCGCATTGATTGGCCGTCGTGACTGCACTGAAGAGGCGTGTGACGCGATTCGCAAGCGGATGAAGTTCATGCGCATGCTGGGGCGGGCGGAGCGGCGGGTGGTCGAGGCGCTGACGCGGCGGGAAGAAGCGCGTGCCGCGGCGGTGTAGCGGCCCGCGCCCTCGCGCGGCC
>CAYMXT010000219.1:0-6177 GCA_964394415.1 uncultured Planctomycetales bacterium | reverse complement strand
GCTACGCGACCTACGCATCTGTCAGTGGCCCAGAAAGTAGCGTTGTAGTACTAACCGGCCCAATCGTGAGCGCCGAAACGGAGCGCCCACATCGCCTGGAGCAAGAGCAGGGTTGTCACCAGTGCCGCCCGGCCGCCGGGACGCCAGCGCGCGGCCAGCAGCGCGAGCACCAGCAAACCCGGCGTCGCCAGCATCATGTACCGGGCCAGCGACTCCAACCCCCACGTGTTCCACCCGCACGCGAGGTAGCGCTGCACGAAGATCAGCGGCGCGAGCCACAGGAACGGCCGCAGGTGGGCCGGCGCGCGCCACCGCCCGGCGAGCGACAGGGCGAGAATGACGAGAGCGAGCGGGATGTTCCAGGTGACCGGGTTCGTGAGGTGTACCAGTCCGACCGGAAACTCGCGAACGGCCCGCCCGAAGTATTTGAAGCCGTTGAAGACCTGCTCCAGACGCAGAAATCGCGGCCATTCATTCGCGGTCAGCCCCGGAATCCAGGACCGAAAGTTCTCAAAGAATACCAACGGCGAACCGAAGCGAACCGTGAGGTACGCCGCATACGCAACCACGCCAGCCAGTGCGATGCTGGCGAACAGCGGCAATTGCCGCAGTTTGCGCCGCGGCTTGTGATCGCTGCGGAGCCACCACGCGAGCCAGAGCGCGGGTGCCAGCGTGAGACCCGTAAGGCGTGTGGCCGTCGCCAAGCCGCACAAAAAAGCGGCAGGCCACCAACGCCGGGCCGCGGCCAGGTGCAGCACCAGCACCGTCAACAGCAGGTTCAGGCTCTCCGCGTAACCGAAGCTGTAGAAGCACGCCGTCGGCCAGCCGAACACAATCGCGACCGCCGGTAACGCCGCGTCGGCCGAAAGGTGCCGGCGGACGTAGATGTACAACACGAGCGCAGCGGCCAAACCCGCCAGGTTTGCGACCAGCACGAGGGCCGCGGGCGTCCCGAACAGCGCCGCAAGCGGCGCGGCGAGCAGCGGGTACAACGGGAAGAACGCGATGTTGTATTGCTCGGGCTGCGTCTCGGGCGGCGATGGGGGTGCGTACTCGTAGCCCCGGTCGATGATCTTGGCGTAGTGCCCGGCGTCCCAGTTCATCAACGGCTGAAAGTCGTCGAAACAGAGGTGGTAGTAGCGGGCCAGCGGCGTGCCCGGGGCACGCAGTTCGCGGGCGATGCGCTCGGCCTGCATGTGAATGGGCGGCTCGACGCCGGCGCAGATCTGCACGTGCAACGCCGCCCCGGTGTACGCGGCGACCCACACGACGATCCGTGTGCCCAGCCAGATCAGCAGCGCCCAACCCAAACCCGGCCAAAGCGGCTCGCGAGCGACCGGTGGCGAAGGGGCCGCGTCGCTCATGGGTCGGTCAGCCCCGCAAGCAGTCCGAAGTGGCCGCAGCCCGGCCCCTCGCGGCGGTAGGAGTAGAACAGGTCGTTGCGGCAAAGCGTACACACGTCGGCGGATTCAATGTTGTCAGGATGCAGCCCCGCCGCGAGCAGTTGCTGCTTGTTGGCGGCCCAGAGATCGAAGAACAAGCGTCCGTCACGGCGCGCGAACAGTCGCTCACGTTGCGCCAGGCCGGCCGCGGCCTGGTACACGTCGTCCTGCACCTCGTAGCAGCACGGTCCCGCGCCGGGGCCGATGCCGGCACGCAGGTCAGCGTGGCGGCTGCCAAAGCGCGCCGCCGCCAACTCGACGAGGCGGCGGGTGATTTCGCCGACCGTGCAACGCCAGCTCGCGTGAGCGAGCCCGACGACGCGCTGCACTGGATCAAACACCAGCACCAGCGGGCAATCGGCCGAGAAGGTCATCAAGGCGGTGTTCGGCGTGGCGGTCAGCGCGCCGTCCACCTCGCCCAGTGGGCCGTTGCGCGGCATGCCGTCAACGATGGCAAAGTTCGTTTGGTGGACCTGTTGGCAGAAGCAGAGTCGATCCGGATCGAACCCCAGGTCACGGACCATTGTGGCACGATTGGCGGCCCGCTGTCCGGCCTCACACCCCTCACGCGGCGCGACGTTCAACGGTCGCGTCGCGAAGGCGTGCCGCAGGCCGGGCGCCTGCCCCAACCCCGCAAACTGCGCGTACCGGCGACCGGCGATCTGCACCAGTTGCAGCATGTCTCGTCGCGACCCGCACCGCACGGTACGGCGAGGCCGACGCTACTCCTTCGCGCCCGGCCACAGCCACTCGACCATGTCCTTCGTCTCGTACCAGCCTTTTTCCCACTGGTTCTTGTAGGGCGGACGGCGTGACTCGGGCACCGTGCCGGCCTGGGCGAAGGCATCGCCCGCGTGCTCCGCGAGCCACGCTTCCCAGGCGGTCGCGTCGGCGTTGTGCGTGACGCCGGTCAGCTTGACCAGCGAGTTCTCACATTCGTGTGCGACCGCGAAGTCCTCGTCGCGCAGGCCGTCGATGAGGGCCGGGACCGTCTCCGGCCGCGAGTAGCAGCCCAGCCCGCGGGCCGCGGCCACGCGCGTGTGCCGGTCGTCGTCGCGTTTCAGCCGCTCGAGCAACGTGTTGAACACCGGGTCCCGGTAATCCTCCGGCACCTGGTCATTCTCGGACAGCCGCGCGAGCGCCAGCGTGGCGTCCCAGCGGCAAATCGCGACCGGCGGCCAGACTTCCTGCGGCGGATAGTCGGTGTAGTTCAGGATCTTGAGCGCGGTTTCGGTCGCGCGCGGGTCGCCGGTGCGGGCCAGCGTACGCAGAGCCACGCAGCGCGTCTGCGGCTCGTTCTCCAACAGCGCGATCGCGACCAGTCCCTTGATCGACCATTCCTGGTTGAACTTCTTGCTCTGCGAGATCTTCGCCACGGCATCCCGGCGGGCGTCAGGGTCGTCCGACGAGACGGCGACCAGCATGTACTGCTGCGGCGTCTTGCGTGGCTCGAAGACCTTACGGAACCCCTCGTCGAGCTTGGTGTCGACCGCGCCGGGTTTGCAGGCGGCGAGCAACAGCAGCGCGGCGTTGAGCAGCCTGAACCGATAACGGTCGAAAGGTCGACGCTCAGCCGGCCGTGGTAGGCGTGCGCGCCAGATGGACGTAGCGCTCCGGCTCGACGTGCTCGACGTGCGTAATTGGTTCATTCAGGAACCTCGACCCCACCTCGCGGAACCGGCCAGGATTATCGCTCACGTAGCAACGCATCGTACCGGGCGCGGGGGCCGCGCTCAAGCGGCCGGTCGCGACGAGGTGCTCACGCACGGTCTGCGACGTGGCCTGCCCGCTGTCCACGACCGCGACCGCAGGGCCGAGATACGCGACGATGGCGTCGCGCAGGAGCGGATAATGCGTGCAGCCGAGCACGATGACGCCGATGCCGGCCGACCGCAACGGCGCGAGGTACTGCGCCACGACGGCCCCCACGATCGGATCGTCGCCCGTGCGACCCTCCTCGACGAGCGGAACGAACAGGGGGCACGGCTGTGTCAGCACCGGGTGCTCCGGCCTGAGCGCACGGATCGCCTTCATGTACGAGCTGCTCGCGATGGTCGCTTCGGTGCCGATCACCGCGATCGGGCGGTGGTCGGCGAGCTTCACGGCGGCGCGGGCCCCCGGTTCGACCACGCCAATCACCGGCACCGGCAGCTCGCGCTGGAGCACGTCGAGCGCCAGGGCGCTGGCCGTGTTGCACGCCGCGACGATGAGCTTCGGCTCGAAGTCGAGCAGGAACCCGGCGGTTTCGAGCGCGAACTGGATGACCGTGGGGCGTGATTTCGTGCCGTACGGAACGCGCGCCGTGTCGCCGAAGTAGACAAGGTTCTCGTGTGGCAGGAGTTGCCGCAGGTGCCGGACGACCGACAGGCCGCCCAGGCCGGAGTCGAAGACGCCGATTGGTTGCGTGCTCACCAGGTCCTCCTTGACCGTCGAACGAGTTGCATTGACACACGCAGCATAGCAGGGCGGCCGGGGAAAACCAGAGTCTCCACGTTGGGCTGCGTGCGCTACTCCGGCGCCAACCAGCGCCGGGCCAGGCGCGCGAGGACCATCGCCACGGCCGTCGCGACCAGCAGCAGGCCGAGCATCAGGGGCAGCGCCGTGGGTTGTGTTTGCACGAGTACCATGACGTTGTCCCGATAGCCAGCGGCGATGCGCGCGGCGGGCCGGCTCCACCACAGCGCGAGCACCATCCCCAGGGCCAGCCACGGGCCGAACGGGATCATGGCGGTGCTCTTCAGCAGCAAGCCCAGCAACCAGCCGGCCAGCGCGATACCCACGGACAATAGCAACCCGAGCAAAGCGATGTCCCAACCCGCCGCCGCACCTGCCGCGGCCAGGATGTAAATGTCGCCGGTGCCGAACGCTTCGCGCCCGAATCCAAGCGTGAAGACGATCCGCAGCGTCCACCCGGCCGCCGCGGCGATCACCCCCCCATGCACGGCGTACGCCAGCCCGGCGACAGGCGCGCAGCCGCCGATGCTCCAATCCGTCAACCGCCGCCAGAATGCGGCCACCGCGGCCACATCCCGCACCGCGAACCAGACCGCCACGCCGGCGAGAATCGCGGGCGCCAGCCAAAGCAGCTCGCGCAGCGCCGTTCGTCGGGCCTGCGGCTGCTCCGCCTCGATCGCGTCGTGAATCTCGACATCCGCCGGGCGTTGCAGGCCACCGGCCAGAACCATGACCCCAAAGGTCAACGCCAGGCCGGCGGTGGCCGCGGCGACGCCGACGATCGCGACGCCGCTCGCCGCCGAGTAGATCAACGCGCCAACCACCGCCAGCGTCAGCAAAGCTCCGGCCGCCCCGCCGCGGTGACCGGCCGCGAACTCACTCGCGTCTGGTTGCGTCTCCGGCACGGCCGTGGCTTCATCGTTCACTTCCGTGCGGGCGGACCACCAGAGCATCAACCCCGCGACGATGAACGCGGCGAGGGCGGCCGGGGCCACCGAGCCGGATGCGGTGGGCAGGACGAACTCGTGCCGGGGCCACACGACGCAGCAGAGCACGCCCGCGACCAGCACGGCGTTGGTGACCCGCACGTCGATCGAGTACGAGACAATGTCCATCGCCGCACAGGCCACCAGCCCGGCGGTCAAGGCGAGCCACGCGAGCAGCAGCGGGGCGTCCGCCGGGACGGCCGCGCTGGTAAGCTGCGTCCGGGCCTGGACGACGAACAGCAGGTGATACACGAGGACAAAGCTGAGCCCGGTCAGCCCCTCGACGAGCGGGTACTGCACCGCGATCGGCGCGCGGCACTGGCGGCAGCGACCGCGCAGCACGAACCAGCTCAGCAACGGAATATTGTCGAACCACGCCAGGCTCGCGCGGCAGTGGGGGCAGAACGACCGGCGGGGTCGCGTGACCGACAGCCCCAGCGGCAGTCGGTACACGACGACGTTCAGGAAGCTGCCGACGCACAGGCCGAGGAGCCAGACGAACACTTCCAGCACGGCGTGCAGCATCAGGTGTTATCCGGGTCAGCCAGCAGTCTCGCGGACCGCATCGTATTCGCGCTGGGAGCATGGGCCTCCGGCCCGTGCGAATCTCAGGACGCACGGGCCGGAGGCCCATGCTCCCCAACGCACGTCGTTCCGCTCAGGCGCCGCGTTGGGGACCGAGCAGCGTGAGGATCGCGTCCACAACTTCGTTCACCGCGCGGCGCTGGGTTTCGAGCACGTGCTCCGCGGTGGCAGCGTACAGCGGGGTGCGCTCGGCGAGCAAGCACTCGACTTCGGCGACGCCGGCATGTTCCGTCAGCGGCGGACGCGTGTCGCCGCCGTGCGGGTCGGCCTGCGAGCGGCGGTACAGCTCTTCCGGCGGCGCTGTCAGCCAGATGCACACGCCCGCGGCCCGCAGCGCGCCGCGATTCGCTTCGCGGAGCACTGCCCCGCCGCCAACGCTCAGCACCCGCGGGCCGCCACGGCACGCGGCGGCGACGGCGTGTTCCTCCAAGTCACGGAACGCCGGCGCGCCATCCTGGGCGAAGATCTCGCGAATGCAGCGACCGGCCGCGGCCTGAATCTCCGCGTCGGTATCGACGAACGGCCAGCCGAGTCGGCGGGCCAGTTCACGCCCGACGGTCGTCTTGCCGCAGCCGCGGGCGCCGATGAGGATCACGTTTCGCGTCATGGCTGCCAATCCGGCCATCCCAGCGTTGGGGGGGGCCGTACGCAGTGTACCGTGGAGCACAGACGATCCGTCTGTGCGACGGCTGCAACGACCGTGGAGCACA
>CAYMXT010000218.1:4175-6211 GCA_964394415.1 uncultured Planctomycetales bacterium | reverse complement strand
CGGACTTCGCCGACCTGGTGCTGGCCCCGGCGGTCGAAGTGGTGGCGTCACAACTGGACGAACAGGATGTCGAGCTGGAACGGATGCTGCCGGCCGAGCCAGTCCGCGGCGACTTCGACCCGCACCTGCTGCGGATCGTCCTCGTGAACCTGCTGGACAATGCGATCAAATATGGCCGAGAGCACGGGCGCATCCGCCTGACGGTCGCGCCCACGGCGGAACGCCTCTCGTTCTCCGTCTGGAACGAAGGCGCCGGCTGGCCGGCCCAGCAACAGGAACGCCTGTTCCGGCGTTTCTCGCGCCTCCAGACGCCTGAGCTGCTGAAGAAACGCGGCACGGGCGTGGGCCTCTACACGGTCTGGCGGATCGTACAGGCCCACGGCGGCCGCGTGACGGCCGCCTCCGAACACGGCCGCTGGGCCGAGTTTCGCGTGGACATCCCACAGCCATTGCCGGCCAGCGCGGGGCCGGCGTCGTGAGCGGCCCGGCGGGGCAGGATGCCGGCGAAATCACCCGCACGGTCCGGCGGCTGGGCCTGACGGGCGTGCTGGCCATCATCTCGGCCACGCTGCCGGCCGTCGGATTGGCGGTGCTGGCCTTCTCGTTCAACCTCGTCGGGCCGTGGCTGCGCGAACAGGAAGCGCTCGGCTGCGCGCTGTACGTAGTCGCGTTCGCGCTGACGGCCGGGCTGGCGATCTTGCCGACGCACATCCAAGCCGCGTTAGGCGGCTGGGCGTTCGGTTTCGCGACCGGCTTCCCGCTCGCGCTGGCGGGCGTGCTCGGCTCCGCGCTCCTGGGCTACGAACTGGCCCGCTGGGCGAGCGGCGACCGCGTCGTCCGGCTGATTGAGGAGAAGCCCAAGTGGCGGGCCGTGTATGACGCGCTGCTGGGCAGCAGCCCGTGGCGCGTATTGCTGATTGTGACCCTGATTCGCACCGCGCTGACACCCTTCGCCCTGACCAATCTGGTGTTCGCCGCCACGCGCGTGCGGCTGCGCGTGGTGCTCATCGGGACGCTGGTGGGCATGGCCCCGCGCACGGGGGCGGCGGTGTTCCTGGCGGTGGGCCTGCGCGAGGTGACGGCGGAGAGCGCGTCGCAGCGCTGGGTCTGGGGGCTGGGGCTGGCGGCGACGCTGGTCGCGGTCTTTGTCATCGGCCACTTCGCGAATCGGGCCGTCGCCCGCGTGACGGGAACGCCGCAGACATGACTACGGTGGCCCGAACCGTGGGGGAGCATCGGCCTCCGGCCGGTGCGGCGGGCGTTTCTCCGGGGACCGCCGGGGACCGCGAAGCTCTGCTTCGCGAGGTAGGGAGGTTCTTGAACTACGCGCGAAGCGGAGCTTCGCGGTCCCTGCTTCGCTACGGCGCAGCGGCCGGCTGCCAACAGGCGGCGTCTGCGGGCCGGTTCCACACCTCGTAGAGTGCGACCAACCGCTGCCGGGCGCGCCGCGTGCGCTCGTTCGCCGGTCCCAGCGCCGCCTCCAACTCAGCGTGCGCCGCCAAAAGCGGGCCTTCGGCCTCGGGATAGCGGCCCTGGTCGGCGATGCAAGTCGCCAGGAAGAACCGCGTGCTCGCGAGCCGCCAGTCGCCGGGCGGGAAGACCGCTTCGCGCAGCGTCAGTGCCTCGCGCAGCAGGGCCTCGGCCTCATCATGCCGGTGAGCGCCGACCAACACCTTGCCCAGATTGGACAGATGCCCCGCCAGCGTGGCCCGGTTTCCGGACTTACGGTCAATCGCGATGGCCTCGCGCAGCAGGAGTTCCGCCTCCGCCCGGTCGCCGAGAGTATCCAACAACATGGCCAGGTTGTTCAGTGAAGACGCCAACAACGGGTGGTCGGCGCCGAACCGCCGGCGGTCGATGCCGATGGCCTCGCGCAGCAGCGGCTCCGCTTCGTCGAGACGGTTCAGCTCCTGGAGCGCGACGGCCAGGTTGTTGAGGCTGTCGGAGATGTCCGGGTGCTCTGGGTCGAGCAGCTCGCGTTGCAGCGCCAAGGCCTCGCTCTGCACCTGCGCCGCGGCCTCGAAATCGCGCTTGTC
>CAYMXT010000218.1:0-4165 GCA_964394415.1 uncultured Planctomycetales bacterium | reverse complement strand
ACCATCCCCAGTCCGTTCATGCAACGCGCCACCTGCGGGTGTCGCTCGCCGACCAGTTTGCGCAGCATGGCCAGGGCTTCGGTGTACAGACGCTCCGCGCCCTCGTAGTCGCGTTGCCGGCGGCGGATGCTGGCCAGATTCTGGAGCGTACTGGCGACGCGGGGATGCTCGGCCCCCACCAACTGCCGCCAGCTTTCCAGCGCCTGTCGATAAAGCTCCTCGGCACCGGGGAGCTCACCCCGCGTGTGCAGCAGGGCCGCGAGGTTGTTCTGGCTTTCGACGACGTCGGGGTGGACGTCGCCGTACGTCCGCCGGCGCAGGTCCAACGCGGCCCGCAGGAGCGGTTCGGCCTCCGCTAGCTTGCCGCGCAATTGCAGCACCGCCCCGAGGTTGTTCTCACACCCCGACAGGTCGCGCGGCTCGGGGTCCGGGAGGCCCCGCAGCAAGTCCAGCGCGTTGCGGAAGTACTCCTCAGCCTGCGTGGGGAACCCGCGGTGGTGCGTCAACATCCCCAGGTTTGACCAGCAGCGGGCCAGCTCCCTCTCGTTGTGGGTCCGCTCCGCCGTGGCGAGCGACGCGCGCAACAGGGTCTCAGCCTGCTCGTACTCACCCCTGTGCATCAGCAGCACGCCCAGCCGGTTCTGGCTCTGCACCACTTCGCGATGGTCCTCCGCCAGCAGCTCGTGGCGAATGTTCAGCGCCTGCTCCGCCAGCGGACGGGCCTCGTTGTACAGCCCCAGGTTGAAGTACGCCTCGCCCATGACTTCGAGCACCGCGGCTCGCACCAGCGGCTCGTTCTCCAGCCCCGCCGCCAGCCCCCCGGCGCCGCGCTCCAGAATCTCGCGCGCCGTGATCGCCGCGCCTTTCGCCTCCCGCGGGTCGGCCATGCGGAACAGCTCCACCAGGAAGTTCTTGACGCGCAGGGCCGTCGCGGCCTCCTGGCGGGCGGTGCGGGCCTCCTCGTCGGCCCGCTGCGCCGCGGCATCGGCGGCCTGCTGCGCCGCCACGGCCCGGACGCGATGGGCTTCGGCCCGCGTGTAGAGCACGCTCATCCAGATACCGAACCCCGCGGTCGACGCAAACAGCAAAGCCAGCAGCGCCGCCGGGAGTTTGTGGCGGGTCACCAACTTGCGGAACTCATAGACACGGCTGGGCGGCCGGGCGCGGATGGGCTGGTCCGCCAGGTAGCGGCGGAGGTCGGCCGCCATTTCCGCGGCGGTGGCGTAGCGGCGCTGGCGTTCCTTTTCGAGGGCCTTATGGATGATGGTCTCGGGGTCGCCGCCGAGCGCCCGGCTGATGCGGCCCAGCCGCAGCGGCTCCTCTTCGCGGATGGTGCGGGCGGCACTGAGCAGGCCCTTGCCGGCTAGCTCGAACGGGAGCTGACCCGTGAGCAACTCAAACCCGATCACCCCGAGCGCGTAGATGTCCGCCCGCGTGTCAAGCGACTCGAGGTGGGTCTCAAACTGCTCCGGACTCATGTAAGGGACCGTGCCCAGCAACTGGCCGGTCTCCGTCCGCAGCCGCGTCGATTCACCCTCCGCGTCCACCGCGCGGGCGATGCCAAAGTCCAGGATCTTCGGCTGGCCCGCGGCGTCGACGAGGATGTTCGCGGGCTTGAGATCGCGGTGAATCACGCCGCGCTGGTGGGCGTGCTCCACCGCGTCGCCGATGCGGGCCAACAGCTCGAGGCGACCGCGGGCATCCAACCCCGCCCGCTGGGCGTAGTCGGTCACCGGCTGCCCGGCGACGAATTCCATCGCGAAGTACGGCTGCTGGTCCGCCCCGACTTCCGCCAGGCCCGCTTCGTAGATCTGGGCGATGCCGGGGTGCTGGAGCCGCCCGAGCACCTGGGCTTCCTGCTCGAACCGTCGCCGCAGGCGCGGGCTGACGACGCCCGGCCGGATTACTTTCAGCGCCACTCGGCGGCGCGGGTGGGCCTGCTGCGCCTCGAACACGACGCCCATCCCCCCTTCGCCGACGACCCTCAGAATCTGGTACGCGGCGATGTGGGCAGGATAGCTCGGCGGCGGCGGCGGCGCGTCAGACGGCTGCTGCTCTTCACGATCATGTGCCGCGAGCAACCCCGCCAATTCCGCCTGCAACGCCGCGTCGCCGCACGCAATTTGCGCGATGTATGCGGCCCGCTCCGCCGGCGGGAGGTCGCGTGCGGCGACGAAATGCTCTTTCAGCCTGTTGTAAAGGTCGGGCGTCATCAGACACTGCCGGACTGCCGGTCCAACTCGCGTCGGAGCCAGGCCCGCGCCATGCTCCAGTCGTTGCGCACGGTGCGTTCGGACACGCTCAAGGCCGCGGCGATTTGCTCCTCCGTCAGGCCGCCGAAGAACCGCAGCTCGACCACCTGGGCCGCGCGGGCGTCGAGCGTCGCCAGACGCCCAAGTACGTCCTCCAAACCGCTCGCGTCCACGCCCTCGGCTTGCGTCATTTCACAGGCATCGCTCAGCGTCACACGCCGCCAGGCGCCGCCACGCTTCGCTCGCTTGCGCCCGCGCAGGTGGTCGATCAGCACGTGTCGCATCGCCCGCGCGGCGACGGCGAAGAAGTGCGTGCGGCTACGGAAGTCGGCGGCGCTTTGGTCCACCAGGCGCAGGTACGCCTCGTGTACCAAGACGGTGGGCTGCAAAGTCTGACAGAGGTTGTTGGGGGTGCGACCGAGATACCGCGCCGCCAGGTCGTGCAACGTCTCATAGACCAAGGGCATGAGCTGCGCGGCGGCGGGAGCGTCACCGCGACTGGCGCGAAGCAGAAGCTGGGTTGGGTCGGTGGCCACGTTTTTGCGGCACGCGAAAAAAAATGCTCGGCCCGCTGCCGGTTTCCGGCGCCATTGTCGTGTTTCCGGGTGGCAGACGCAACGGTTTCTCGCGGGTCATGCCTGTTCCGGGCCGAGCTGGCGCGTCGTACACGTGTACGACCGAAGCCGGCGAGGCGTGTCCCGCGCGTCGCGCAGAAGGAGATGTGTCATGAAACGTACCTTGTTGAGTGCCGCCCTCGGTTTGACGGTCGTCGGGGCCGTGCCGCAGGCTTGGAGCGACTGCATCATCCGGCAGCCGTGGACGTTCAATCGTCCGCCCTACCAGTCGCGGGTGATCAGTTGCGACACTCCCACGCCGGAGCCGAAGATCGCGCTCGATGACTTCGTGTGCGACGAAGGCTCCACCCTCGTGCGGCTGAGATGGTGGGGTTGGCTGAGCAACGCCGCCCAGGGCCAGCGGAACTTCTACATCGCGATTTACCTGGACAACGGCAACTGCCAGCCGCAATACCCCGCGGTCGCGGAGTGGTGCCTGGCGCCGCAGAATCCGCCCGTGTTCGTGGGCAACGACTGCCAGGCGGTTCCGCGGCCGGTTTATCGCATGACCGTCGGATTGCCGGGCGGATTCGCCGCGATCGGCGGACAACGCTACTGGCTGCAAATCTCGGAAGACGACTCGGACAGCCTCAACCAGAACCAGGACGACTTCCGCTGGTCGGCCCATCGGCCGGAGAACGCGCCGACCTGCTGGGCGCTGGAGGCCCCGCCGCTCGCGCTGCTGCCGCTGGATGTGTGCGACAATCAGCAGAACGAGCTGGCGTTCGGGTTGCGCTCGCAGATCATCCACATTGTCGTGCCGGACCTGCCGATTCACCGCGTCTTCGCCGCGACCTGGGCGATCGCGCTGCTGAACCCGGCGCTGGTGCTCCAGACCGGCATCGTGGAGTTTGACTCCGCCGGCCACGCCTTCATCGACACGGACGTGCCGGAAGGCAGCTACCTGCTGCGCCTGTACATCAGCGGCAGCGCGCCGGTCGAGGCGCCGGTGACCATCATGGACGGCACGGAATCGTTCGTGCCGCTGCCCGGAACGTGTCTCGGCGACGCCGACGGCAACGGCATGATTGACTTCGAGGACATCAACAAGTTCGTGGAGTGCTTGTCGGCGAACTGACGGCCGCGAATTCGGGGCGCCCCGGACGCCAGTCCGGGGCGCGTCCGAACCCCGGACGTAATCCCGGCGCGCCGGGACGGGGCCGGCGGCCATGTGCCCTGCGGCCCACCACTGGCGTGGTGGGTTCTGATCGCGGCGCCCGCCGCCGTATCCGAACCCCGGACGCAATCCCGGCGCGCCGGGACGGGGCCGGCGGCCATGTGCCCTGCGGCCCACCACTG
>CAYMXT010000217.1:0-6231 GCA_964394415.1 uncultured Planctomycetales bacterium | reverse complement strand
GGGGTCGGCGCGGCGGGCGGGGGCGTGCCGAACAGCGTGGGCACGCTGGGCTTGGCGGGCGCGGCCGCGGGCTCCTCCTTTGGTTTGGCGGGCGTGGTCTCCTTCGGGGCCGCGGCGGCCGCCGTTCCGGCCGGCGTCGCAATCGTGAAGGACGACCGCTCGGTCTTCTGCCAGTCCGGCGCCAGTTGCGCGAGCGTCCAAGGGCCGGGGTCCGCAAGGCTGGTCTCGATGCTCTTGAGCACGAAGGTGGCCTGCCCCTTGCGCAGAAGCTCCTGGCAGCGGCTGATGAAGGTCTTAAGTTGGGCGGGTTTCCACGCCTCGGACAGCCCGCCGAGGGCATTGGGGTCGACCGCGAGGCCCGTGCCGGCGTCACTCAGAACGGCGCGAAGCGTGTTGACCCAGCTCTCCGGCGTGTCCGGGCCGCCGGGGCCGGAGTCCGCCCGCAAGCTCGCGGACAGCTTTTCAAGCAGCGGCAGGACCACGTCCTTCGCCTGAGCGGCCAAGGCCAGCACGTCGTCCCTCCCCGCTGCCGCCGGTGCATCGCCGGCCGGCGTGAATGCCAGAATGTGGGCGTAGCTCGTGGGAACTTCACGCACCAGATTGTCGAACTGTTCGTAGTACCCGGCGAAGTGGTCACGGTCCGACAGACGGAACTTCTTCAGGTTGTCCGCCAGGACGCGGTCGAGGCCGCGGAAGTCCTGGTCGTCGCCGTCGATCAGGGCGACGAGGCTCTTCGTGACCGCCTTGGGGCCAGGGTCGTCGCTCGGACAGCGCATGAGCGCGTCGCGCAGCTCGTCGCAGAGCTTGAGCCAATCCTGTCGCACCTTCAACAGTTCGGGGCGCAGCAGCGGAATCCGCAGAATGCCGGGCCGGCTGGTCGGGCCGCGCCATTTCTCGCAGTCCGCGGCCGCCTTGCGGATCCGTTCGTATTGCTCGCTGAAGGTCTTGCGGAACTGGTCGAGCTCCGCACCGCTTTGCACCGGCCGCTCGGCCGCGGACAGCAGTTGCCCGTAGGCGTCCTCGAGGTCGCGGCAACTTCTCAGCAGCCGCGCCCATTCACGGATGACCTCGTTGGGGTGCGTCGGGCTGAGGTCGGCATACGCCGCGAGACCCTTGTGGGCCGTCAGCAACGCCTTGTGCAACGTCAGGGGGGGATTGAAGTCGGTCCGCAAGAGCAGCCGCGCGGGGTTTTCCCAGGTGCCGCCGCCCGCGAGCGTGGTGAAATAGGCGGCGGCGTGCTTGCGCACCGCGTCGGTGCGGTCACCCAGCGCGCCGGACTTGGGCACGACGCCGAGCAACTTCTCGAACGTGGCGGCGTCGAGGTGTGCGGGCGGTTTCGCGTCCCGGGCGCAGCCGTACCAGGCGACGTAGCCGCGGACAGCGTCGAGGAAGCGCTCGAGCGGCACGTCGGTCGGCTGGGTCGGCTGGGTACCCGCGGCGGCGACGGTGACCGGCGCGGTCCGCAACGCGGTATCGACATCGGTCAGGGCCGCCCGCAAGACGCCTTGCTCAAACAAACGCACCTGGACCTTCGTCAAGTGCTCGACGGGTTCGCGCGCGCCCACGCCCATCGAGAGCACGTACGTCCACAGGCTGCTTCGCAGCAGATCGATGTCGCTGGAGAGCATTCCGACGGTCGTCAGGGCCTCGATGGGTTTGCTCGCCATCGCGGGGGCTTTGCCGGCGTCCTCGCGGGGTTTGTGCATCACCCGCCCGAACTGGATCGAGCCGACGATCAGCGTGGCCGCGAGCAGCACGGTCACCACGGCGGTCGTCACCGTCAGCGTGCGGGCCAGCTTGCGGTTCCGCACCACCTCCTTCTCATTGCGGAAGACCAGCCCCTGTTCGGGAAACACCTTCCGCACGAGCAGATCTTTCACGAAGTGCGGACGCGGACGCGGATACAGGCTCTCCAGCGGCGGGAACTGCCCGGCGGCATCGGCCCCCAGCCGCTCGCTCAGGTGCCGCAGAATCAGCCCGCCCTGCTGCGTCGCGCTCGTGAAATAGACGCCGCGGAAAATCAGGTTCTTGATCGCGCGCGGGCTCTTGATCGCTGGGAAGAGCGTGCGGACGTAGGTGAGCAGCGGGTCTTTGAACTGGCGGAATTCTTCGGGGAAGCTGTACGCCATGCCCAGCTCGTAGTCGTCCAGCTCGTCGTTGAGCCGGCGGAGGCGCAGCTCGTTCAGCCGCCCGTAGACCCCGTCGAAGTCGCGGGCGAACTGCTCCGGGTCGCGCAGCTCGCCGAAGTCGCCGGGCCGCGACCAGCCGAAGATCTGGTTCTTGATCGTGATGTCGCGCTCGGCGCGGTCGAAAAACTGCATGAAGCCGACGATCTTGTCGCACTTGGTGATGACCAGGTAGGTCGCGAACGTCACGCCGAGCTTGTTCTGCAAGTCGCGCAGGCGCTCGAGCATTGTATTCGCGTCGGCTTCGTGTTTTTCCGCGGGGTCCTGGAGCAGGTGCTCCGCGGACACGCAGCACACGACCCCGTTGATCGGGAAGCCCCGCCGGCCGACGCCGACGGTCTTGAGGAACGCGTCCCACTCGCGGTGGTCGGCGTCTTCCTGCGGGTTGCACAGGCGCCCGGCCATGTCGATGAAGATGGCGTCCTCGGTGAACCACCAGTTGTAGTTCAGCGTGCCGAGCTGGTAGCCCTCGGGCTTGCCGGTGCTGAAGGTGAGGCCGCCCTCGTTGATGAGCTTGGTTTTGCCGCAGCCGGAGTCGCCGATGATGACGTACCACGGCAGGTCGTAGACGCTGATCCCCAGCTTCCGCAAATCCTTGATGGCAGTGAAGAACTTCTCGTTGTTGGCTTTGATGGCCGCCCGGAGGTCCATCGAGACCGGCCCGGCCTCGCCGCGGCCCAGCTCCTCTTCCATCTTCTTGGCGCGTTTGCGGGCGGACCGGCCGAAGAGCTTGGGCAGGCCGAACGCGACGCCGGAGACCAGCGCGACGAGAATCAGGCCGCCGAAGATGACGGCCATGGGCGGCAGGTGCAGGAAGTAGGCGATCGAGTAGATGATCCCGATCGGCGTGGCGAAGCCGGCCAAACCGATGAGCATCTGCATCTGTGGGGGCAGCGCTTTGTACCAGGTGAGCAGGTTCTTCATGGGCTACCGTCCACCTTCCGTCGTGCTCGGGCGCGTGGTCGGCCCCGCCGCGGCGGGCTGCCACAAACTCTCGTCCGTCGCCACCTTCTTGATGTCGCTCACCGCGTACGCCCACGCCCCGCGGAACGTCACCAGCGACGCCCCCACGATCACCGCCAGGATCACCAGCACCAGCGTGAGGCTCAGCCCGAGCTTGTAGTCCACCTTGACCTCGTGCGTGTGGCGGTAGGCTTCGGGGAACATCTCCTTGCCGCGCGTGGTCGCGTAGGCGGGCAGCCGTGAGAACAGCCGCCGCGAGTAGTCCGCCAGCTCCTGCGGCCGATCGTGGTATTGCCCCTTGAAGCCGAGCCGCAGGCAGATGAAGTACAGGTTGAGGAGTTCGGCCAGCTCGCCGGTGTCGCGGCGTTGCCGGCGTTCGGCCATTTCGTATTCCCGCTGGATCTCGTTGCAGTCCTCGAAGAACTTCTCCCCGCCCAGGGCCTCGACGTGATCCAGAATCCCGGGGTCGGTCTCAAAGCGGTTGTCAAACCAGAAGTCGCGGCCCTCCCACTCGCTGTGCAACATGCGGTAATCGACCAGGTAGGCCATCATCGCCTTGACGCGGTCGTCCCACAGCCGCTCACTCACGGGGTCGCGGCGTGCCAGGTCTTCCGCGTCGCGCAGCGCCGCCAGAAGCTGGTAACGCACCTGGTCCGGCGGCGGCAGACTGCCGTGCTTCATTTGCCGCGTCACGTTGATGAGGCAGTCCAAGACCGGCCAGCAGACCTCGGTCAACCGCGGCGGGGCTTGTTCTTCGCGTTCGCTCATCGCCCGGGCCCTTTCAGGACAACGTACAGGGTCGGTCGGAATTGTTCCAGCGCAGCCATCTGGCCTTCACGCAGGCCCATGCGAATGCCGCGTTCCTGCTCACACTCCTGCCAGTAATCGGTCCGGTCGGGTCCGATGGTCTTATCGACGCGGAAGTAATGCAGGTCCGGCCGCCGGGGCAGCGTACCCGCGGGCACCGACTTGATCTGGAGCCGCAGGCCGCTCACCGCCGTCCCGGCGATCCGCGGACTGCGCTTCGGCGACGCCAGCTTCAAATCAAACGTGCCGCGGATGTGGCGGAACAGCTCGTCCGCGTCGCGCTCGCCGCAGGTGAGACCGACGTACAGCTCCAGGTTCTCATCAATCCAGGCGCGGTCGAGTTCGACCTCCAAACCCTCGCGGCCGCGCTCGTCTTTCTTGCGGGCGAAGACGCGCTCAACATACTGAAGCGGCCGGAGTGCATCCAGCAGCACCACCAACCGCCGCCGCACGCGGTCCAGACTCTCCGCCGGTCGGTCATGGTCGTAGTCGGGCAGCGGGCCCGGGACCAGCTCGTCGTGAAAAACCGACAGGCTGCCAATCAGCCGGCACAGCGCGACGAACACGTCGTACGGGTGCAGCAGCGGCGCCTGGAGCAACGCCCGCAACTCGGTCCGGGCGGCGTTCAGGGCGCTGAGTTTCAGCAGGTGTTCCGTGTTCGCGGCGACGCCGTCGGTGAAGAGCATGCGGTGCTCGCGGGCCTCGCGGGCCAGCACTTCGTCCTTCGCCTCCACCTGGTCTGCCAGCGACCGAAGCAGTCCGCTCAAACCGGCGTCGGCCTGCACGGCAAGCACAGGACCGGCACCCAGCTCATCCAGCTCCGGGACTGCTCCTGGACGGTCGGTCCGTTTCACACGTCCCAGCCGCACGACCTCGTACCCCGTCATATCCTCGCCCGCGGTGAAGAGCTTGCCGCGCAGCCGGCGGATGTACAGTGTCTGCGGGTTCTCGCCGGTGTTCTCGTCGCGGCGCGTCAGCGGATGCGGCTCGTAACGCGGGGCGCCGCTCACACGCTCCGGGTTTTCCAGCGGGACGGCGTTCGCCCGCACGTCCTGCATCTGCGGCACGCCCAGCAAGATCTCCGTCGAGCCATGCCCGGCGGCGAGGGCGGCTTCGAAGTTCAGCGGGGCGACCTCGGTGTTCTCAGGAATGCGCACCCAGGTGCCGTCCTTCAGCCGCAGCTCGCAGCGATCGATCCGCAGCGTGCAGTTTTCCAGCGGTTCCTTCGCGACCTGGAGCTCGACGCAACCCCACGCGAAGGGGGCCGCGACGTTCAGGCTGCTCCGCACCAGCGTCTCCAGGTGCCGCTGGGCGGCCTGGAGATGGTGCGGTCGCAGGAACATGCCCTCGTACCAGTGGATTTCCGTCCAGAACGTCATACGCCGCCGTCTCCGACCCGCACTGGGTTACCTGCTTTCCGCGCCGGTCACTTCGACTCGGTACCGTGCAGCTTGCGCTCTGAGAGGACTTTGATGAACTGGGCTTCGTCGAGCGCACGGGCGGCCGCGTCCACGCCGACCTGCACCTCGAGCGCCGCCGTGTAGGCGCCCGGCGGGTCAAACTTCGCCGGCGGCACGGGCAGCACGCCCCCGTCCCGCCCGATGAAGCGCGGGAAGACGTAGATCACCGTGTTGGAATCGTGGACGTGGTCCCAGTTCAGGGCGATGCCCGACTTCGTGACCGGCTTCTCGCCGTCGTTCGCCGCCCCCCGCAGGGCGTTGCCGATCTTGCGGCCGTAGAAGCGGTCCGCGTTGGTCAACATGAAGATCTGCTCCTTGGGCAGGACGAACCGGCCGCTGCTGCCGGCCTGGTCGAGCGTCGGACGGCGGTTGTCCCAGTCTTTGGCCGTGATCTTCGAGTCCGGCTTGAGCAGCTCGTTCTCGGCGTGCTTGAGATCCTGGGGGTACACCACGACCACCGCCAGCTCGAGCGGTTCGCCGGTCCGCTGCTCGGGTGGACGGTTGGCGTGTGTGGCCGTGTTGATGTACTTGTCCTGTCGAATCGTGAGGGATCGGGCGCAGCCGGTGGCCGCTACGAGCAGTAGCGCCGGCCCCGCCCAGCAAAGCACCCGTTGTGTCCGTCCAGCCCTGTGTGTGGTTCTCATGCGCTCAGCCTCCCCGTGTTGGGGAGCATCGGCCTCCGGCCGGTGCGTCTTGTGTGTGGTTCTCATGCGCTCAGCCTCCCCGTGTTGGGGAGCATCGGCCTCCGGCCGGTGCGTCTTGTGTGTGGTTCTCATGCGCTCAGCCTCCCCGTGTTGGGGAGCATCGGCCTCCGG
>CAYMXT010000216.1:0-6324 GCA_964394415.1 uncultured Planctomycetales bacterium | reverse complement strand
GTGTCATGCGGTGGGTGAAGGGCGCGGGCGAACGGCCCTGCCGGGCTCCGCCCGGGGGGCGCGGCCCGGCGCGCCGGGACGCGCCCGCCGGGCGCGCGGCACGACGTTGCCGACCTATCTGATTCGTTTGCCACACAGCGCGGTCACACGCGTGCGCGCCGCTTGCAGGGAAGCTGCTTGACGCTCACAAGTTCGGCGGTTATAAGCCCGTCGGTCGGGCGGTGATGGCGCGGCTGGCATTTGGTGCCGCGCCCGTGCGCCCGGCGCATTCTGCTGTTTCAATGAGGCCCGCCACATGAGCGCGCGACCTTCCAGGACGTTCACAACGGATGTTGGGATTGTCGGCGGCGGCGGGCATGTCGGTTTGCCGCTGGCGTTGATTTTCGCCGACTCCGGGCTGCAAACCGCCATCTACGACGTGAATGCGGAACGCGTGGCGCAGATCCAGCGGGGCGAAATGCCCTTCATCGAGGAGGGCGCCCAGGAGATGTTGACGCGTGTGCTGGCCCAGGGCCGGCTGACCGTTCACGCGCAACCGGATTGCCTGGCGAACTGCCGGTTCGTCGTCGTGATCGTCGGCACGCCGGTGGATGAGCACCTGAACCCCAGCTTCACGGCGCTGCATCGCGCGATCGACGGGTGCCGACAGCACTTGCGGGAGGGGCAGATTCTGATCTTGCGCAGCACCGTTTTTCCTGGCATCACCGAGCACATTCAGAAGCACGTGCGGGACGAGTTGGGGCTGAACATCCCGGTCGCCTTCTGCCCGGAGCGCGTGGCGCAGGGCTTCAGCATTCGCGAGTTTCGCACGCTCCCGCAGATCATCAGCGCCGCGGACCGCGACGCGCTCGGCCCCGTGCGCGAGCTTTTTGGCCGCTTTACGACGGACTGCATCGAAATGACGCCGATGGAGGCCGAGATCTCCAAGCTGATGATCAACGCCTGGCGGTATCTCCAGTTTGCGATTGTCAACCAGTTCTACCAGATCGCCACGGAGCACCACCTGGACTTTGACCGCATCTTGCACGGCTGCCGCTTCAAGTACCCGCGCATGGCCGGGGTTCCGGGGCCAGGGTTTGCCGCCGGCCCGTGCCTGGTGAAAGACACGATGCAACTGGCGGCCTTCAGCCAGAACACGTTTGCTCTGGGCCACGCGGCGATGCTGGTGAACGAGGGGCTTCCGTACCACCTCATCGGCCTGGCCAAGCGCGACGTTGACCTGGGCCGTCTGACCGCCGGCGTGTTAGGCATGGCTTTCAAGGGGGAGAGCGACGACGCGCGTGACTCGCTGAGTTACAAGCTCAAGAAGTTGCTGTCGCTCGAGGCCCGCCGCGTGCTCTGCACGGACCCGTACGTGCCGGACCCGGCGCTGGTTCCGCTGGAGCGCGTGCTGGCCGAGGCCGACATTCTCTTCGTCGGCGCGCCGCACCAGGCGTATCGCCAGCTCGCCATCCGGCCCGGCGTGCGACTGATCGATGTTTGGAGCTTCGTCAATCGTTAAGGCTATCGGCCGGCGCGCGCTGCGTGACCGGCCGGACAACCGTGAGGGGTCTAATGAAAGTACTCATCACCGGCTCGGCGGGCTTCATCGCCGGGTATCTCGTCGAAGAGCTCTTGCGGCATGACCACGCCGTCGTCGGGATCGACAACTTCTCGAAGTACGGCCGGGTCGTCAAGAGCTATCAGAACAACCCGCGCTACCACTTCGTCGAAGGTGACGCGCAGCATGCCGCCCGGCTGACGAAGCTGGCCGAGGATTGCGACATCATCGTCGCCTGCGCGGCGCGTATCGGCGGCATTACCTACTTCCACGAGTACGCGTATGACCTGTTGGCGGAGAACGAGCGCATCGTCGCCGCGACGTTTGACGCCGCGCTCGAGGCGTTTCGCCGCGGGCGGCTTCAGAAGATCGTGGTGCTCAGCAGCAGCATGGTATTCGAGAACGCGACGCGCTTTCCAACCCCCGAGGCCCATGTGCGGGAGTGTCCGCCGCCGTCGAGCACGTACGGGTTTCAGAAGCTGGCCTGCGAGTACTTCGCGCGCGGGGCGTTCGAGCAGTACGGTCTGCCGTTCACGATCGCCCGGCCGTTCAACTGCGTGGGCACGGGGGAGCAACGCGCGCTCAGCGCGCGCGAGCTGCCGAGCGGCAACGTGAAGCTGGCCATGAGCCACGTGGTGCCCGACCTCGTGCAGAAGGTGCTGCGCGGGCAGGATCCGCTCCACATTCTCGGGCAGGGTAACCAGGTGCGACACTACACCTACGGCGGCGATCTGGCCCGCGGCATCCGCCTGTGCATCGAGCACCCCAAAGCGCTGAACGAGGACTTCAACCTCTCCACGCCGCAGGAGACCACGGTGCTCGAACTGGCCGACGTGATCTGGCGCAAGATCAACGGCACCAAGCCGTTCCGCTACGTGAGCGACGAGCCGTTCAAGTACGACGTGCAGATGCGTTCGCCGGACATCACCAAGGCCCGGGAAGTGCTGGGGTTCGAGGCCAAGACAACGCTCGACGAGATGCTCGACGAAGTGATCCCCTGGATTCGCGCCGCCGTCGCCGACGGTTCCATCTGATGCCCGCGCGACCGGATCCGGTAGTGCGCATTCACGGCCGGCGTGCCTCGGCGGCGCACGTGCGTGCGAAGGACGGCGTGTGGCGGGCGCTTGTGCGCGGGTTTCTACAGCAGTGGGTCGCCGCCGACGCCACCGTCGTTGACCTGGGCTGCGGCGCGGGCGAGTTTCTCAGGCACGTGCGCTGCCGCCGGCGAATCGGCGTGGATGTCCGCGCTGACGTGCAGGCGGCCGATGTTGCCGGCGTGGAGTTCGTGCGCGGCAGCGCGGCGGAGCTGGGCTTCCTGCCGGACGGCTCGGTGGACGTGGTGTTCACCAGCAACATGCTGGAGCATCTGGACGGCAAAGCCGCGGTTGAGCGCGTCGTGGCCGAGAGCCGCCGCGTACTGCGGCCCGGCGGCACGCTGATCGCCATGGGACCGAATGCGCGGTTGCTCCACGGCCTGTACTGGGATTTCTGGGACCACCACACTCCGTTGACCGACCGTGCCCTGTGCGAGTTGCTGGACCTGATGGGCTTTCTGATCGTCGACTGCCAGCCGCGCTTCATGCCGTACACCACCTTCTCGCGTTTGCCGAAGAGCGCCTGGCTGGTAAGCTGCTACCTGCGACTGCGGCCCGCATGGCGCTGGTGGGGGCGGCAGTTCCTGATTCTGGCCCGCAAGCCGGGAGCATAATGTCCGCCAAGCTGATCAGCGTGGTCGTGCCGGTTTACAACGAGGCCGAGAACATCGGACCCTGCCTGCGCGGCCTGTGGGCGGCGCTGGCGGCGGCGCCCCACGAGATTCTGGTCTGCTACGACTTCGAGGGCGACTCCACCCTGCCGGCCATCGCGGCGATGCCCGATGCGCCGCCGACAGTGCGGCTGGTCAAGAACGACCTGGGCCGCGGGGCCGCGTGCGCGCTGCGGGCGGGGTTCGGCGCGGCGTGCGGCGACGTGATCGTCACCACGATGGCGGACCTGTCGGACGAGCCGGAGTTGATTCTGCCCATGGCCGCCAAGATCCGCGCGGGTGCGCACGTGGTGGCCGGCTCGCGCTACATGCGCGGCGGGCGACAGATCGGCGGCCCGCCGCTCAAGACGCTGCTGTCGCGCCTGGCGGGGCTATCGCTGCGCTGGGTGGCGGGGCTGGGTACGCACGATGCGACATCGAACTTCCGCGCCTACAGTGCCGAGCTGCTGCGCCGCGTCACGGTCGAGTGCCAGCAGGGTTTTGAGATCGCGCTGGAACTGACGGTTAAGGCCCACCTGCTGGGACTTAAGGTAGACGAGGTGCCCTCGACGTGGCGCGACCGGACCGCGGGCGCGAGCCGTTTTCAGTTGTGGAAGTGGCTGCCGGCATATATGCGGTGGTACAGTCGGGGCATGGGGGCGCCGCTCCTTGTCATGGCGGTGTTCGTTGGGTTGCTGATCGGCAGCGTGCGGCTGGCGGTGCATTACGCGGACCGCGTGCCGTATCAGGACGATTTGGAACTCGTACCCTATCTCACGGGCGACCGACCCGTAACGTTGCGCTGGCTTTGGGAACTGCACAACGAACATCGCATTCCGTTGGCGAAGGTAGTCAACTACGGGTTGTCCCGCATCACCCGAATGGACGCCCGCTGGGGCGCGCTGTTGAACGTGACGGTCCTCGGCGTGGTGACGCTGGGTTTCTTGGGTGGACTGCGTCGCTGGCGCGGCCGTCTCAGGTACGGAGATGCGTTTCTCCCATTGCTACTATTGCACTGGGGGCACTGGGAGAACATGGTCCTGCCGTTCCAGATTCAGTTCATCGCGAGCACGTGTTGCACCTGTCTCCTCATCTACCAAGTTGCCGCGAGCGCTGCCCAGCCCTCGAGGCGCAGGATCCTGTGGTTCGGAATCGGCCTGCTCGGCACAGGTCTGTCCGGCGCGAACGGCCTACCGGCGACCGTGATCATGCCCGTCTGGCTGCTCTGGGTAGCCGTTCGCGTCTGGCGCGACCCGGCCACCAAGGACCGCTGGACGGCTGTCCTGGCTGCTGCTCTCGCGATCCTGGCCTACGCCTACGTAGTCCTCTACTTCGTGGGCTACGAGAAGCCTGGCTGGCACCCACCGACGCCGAGCCTCTGGGCCAGCTTGGGGACGGGGCTCCGCACGCTGACCATGGGGCTCGGACACCGCGCCGCGGCTCTCTGGCCCGTGTCGTTGTGTTTCGTGGTCAGCGTCGGGCTGGCTGCGAGCCTGGTGCTGTGGCATGCGGTGCGGCGTAGACCGGAGGTCCGTGTGCGCGCGGTCGGCCTGCTGCTCTGCCTCGCCACGCTGGTGGCCCTGGCTCTCGTGATCGGTCATGGCCGCGCCGGCCTCGGCCTCCAGAACGGCTTCAACTTCCGCTACACGACGCTCATGTGCCCTCTGCTGCTAACCGTGTATGTCGCGTTTCAGGTGCTGGCGTCGGCGTACGCGGCCCGTGTGGTGCGACTGCTCCTGTACAGCGTGATGCTCGCCATCTGCTGGCCAAACACCAGCGACGGCATTCAGGCGATGGAGCTGCGTCGGGCAGCCAACCTAGCGTTGGTCGCCGACGCGCGGGCGGGGGTTCGACCCAGCGTCCTGGGCGAACGCTACGCCAGCGTCTTCTACCCCGGAAGTTCCGAGAAGCTTGGCGAGCGCCTGTACTCGCTGGCCACCGCACGCCTGAGTGCCTTTCAACGTCTGCCGGTACCGGCCACGTGGGCCTTGGACGCCCTGCGGTGGCACGCCGACGCAGTGGACCCGCCGGACCGACTGCGCTTCGACACCCTGACGGACGGCCGGGAAGTGCTGTTCGCGCATGCGCCCACGCGGTTGCGGTTGCGCGTGCCGCGCATACACGGCGGTCAGGTCCGAGTCGAGTTCGGAATGCTGCCCGGCGCCTCTGATGACCGGCGTAGCGATGGTGTGGAATTTCGCATCGGCTGGCAGGACGAGAGCGGCAAGCTGCGTCCGTTGTGGTCACGCTACCTTGATCCAGCCGCCAACGCGTCGGACCGCGGCACCGAATCCGCCGAATTTACGCTTCCGCCAGAGGTCACCGGCCAACTTGTGTTCGAAACCCGGCCGGGTCTGAGCGACAACGACCATTGGGACTGGTCCTACTGGGCTGGCGTGCAGTTCGCCGCGCACCGGGCGGTGCGCTAGGGTCCAGGGGCCAGTTCGGAGGAGTTCTCAGGTGCTAATCACGTGCCAGCCGCAGCGCGTCGCGTCACGCCCGGCGGTCGCTCTCATGGTGACAGTTTGGCTGAGTCTTGGTTTTGTGCCGGTGGTTGGTGGACAAACACCCAGTGCCACGGTCCAACATGGGCGCACGATCATCGAGGATGAGGAGCGCGTCGCCATCGTTCGCGGCAGACACCCGCGGGCGGAAGGCATCTGGCCGCAATACCTCGGGCTGGGGACCAGCCTGCGCGCCAATTTCATCCTGACGGACGTACTGTACCCGGATTCGCGCTGGGAAAACTACCAGGGTCGCCCGGCCGCTCGTCATGCGGCTGGAGAAGTTGACGCGCGCTCGTACGACGACACGCACAACCACTACCAGAATTTGCTTAGTGAGGTCTGGAATTTCGCGCCAGGGGCGAATGCCGTGGCCTTGTGGGGCGATTCGCGCGTCGCGGTCGGCGGCGGGAAGGCCTGGGGCGGCTTCCTTTCGGCGCGCTCGAATTGCCGGGGATTCCTGGAACGCGACGAGCTTACCAGTTACCTTCCCCAGAATGTCGACCTGGGCTGTGACGATCAGTTTGACGCCCAGC
>CAYMXT010000215.1:0-6467 GCA_964394415.1 uncultured Planctomycetales bacterium | reverse complement strand
ACTCTTCTCTCTTCGGATCTCGCGTCTTTGTGGTATCCGCCGCCGACGGTGCTGTCGGTGCTGCAGGCGTGATTCACCTCGCCGCCGCCGACGGTGCTGAAGTGGCCGGTTGGGTCGTTGTTGGAGCCGCCGCCGACTGTGCTGGAGTAGCCTCTCGGTTCGTTACTGTAGCCGCCGCCGACGGAACTGTAGTCGCCGGTCGGGTCGTTGTCGTAGCCGCCGCCGACTGTGCTGGAGTAGCCACTCGGATGGTTACTGTAGCCACCGGCGACGGAGCTGTAGACGCCGGTCGCACGGTTGTAGTACCCGCCGCCGACAGTCGCGAAGAGGGTGTCCGCGGTGGTTCCGGCGCCGTCGCCGGCTTGGTTCCGCGCGCCGCCTCCCACGGTACCGTAGTGGTCCGTGACGACGTTCGCCGCTGCCGCTGGAGGGTTGCCAATTGTCGCCGCGCCGCCGCCGGCGATAGTGGCGCCTACGACGCCATTAGTCACGTTGTTTTGGGTGTTGCCATTGATGACATTCGGCGTGAGGTTGCCCCAGGAATCGGCGGCTTCGACCGGCAGGACGCGCAGTCCGCCGCCGGTGTTGGGGTCGGCGTCGGCCACGAAGTTCACGCCGCCGGTGGCCCGGACGAGGAACTGGTTCGGGCCGGTGGAGGTGAAGTAGTTGTTGGGGTCGCTGGCGTCGGCCCAGACGAATGTGCCCTCGTCGCCGTCCGGGTCGCCGCCGCCGACCATGACCTCGTCGCGCACCGTGGCGCGGTACCCGGCGGCGAAGCTGTAAGAGCCACCGGCCTGGCTGTCGAAGCCCCCGGGTACGGTCGCATACCGCCCGTTGGCGAAGTTGCTGTGCCCGCCGCCCACGGCGCTGTAGTCCTCGCTGGCGGCGTTCTCGAGCCCGCCGGCGACGGTGGCGCAGGTCCCATCGGTCGGCGTGCCGGCGTTGCCGGCCTGATTGCCAACGCCGCCGCCGACTGTGCCACCGTCGGCCGTCACGCGGTTGTTGTTCGGCGCTGGGCTGCCACCGCCGGCGATCGTCGCGGCTTTAACGCCGGGCGTGACTTCATTCGCCTCCTGGCCACCGACGATGTTCGGCCAGACCGCCGGCTCGAGCCGGAATGCGCGCGTCCCATTGACCTTCAGAATCAGCGGCTGGTTATCGGTCGTACCGAGGAAGTTCGTGCCCGGTACCGTGCCGGCGTTGCCGGTGAGCGACCAGGCGTTGGCGTCGAACACGCCGTCCAGCGTCAGGTCGCCCGTGACGTGGACGTCGCCGGCGAAGTAGCCGGCGAAGCCGTCGGGCTTCTCGCCGTAGACCCCGTACTCCGGCCCACCCAAGTGACCCAGCGTGCCGCTCGCTTGGTTTGAACCCGCCACGCCGAAGCCGCCGGTCGTGCTCACGCCCGACACACCGGAACCGAAGTCGCTCTGCCCGAAAACACCGTTGCCGTACGAAGCGCCATAATGACGGCCGTACACACCGGAACCCCCGACCGTGAACGTCGCGCCAGCGACGCCGTAGTTCGTCGTTCCGGCGGTTCCGTACACGCCGGCCACGGTGCCGGCGAGTTCGCAGCTATTGCCGTTGGTCGTGTGCATGGCCGAGGCCGCGGCCGCCCCGGGGGCGTCGGAGCGCACCTCCAAGCGGGCGCCCGGAGTCGTCGTACCGATGCCGACGTTGCCGTTGGCGTCGATCACCATGCGCTGGGTTGCGTCGCCGAAGCCCGCCGTATGAAACCGAATGTCACCCGCCGGGTCGCTGGCCACCAGGGATAGCCCGGCGGCGTTGACCTCCGCCACCACGGCGACGCGCTCACTGTGTGCCGGGTTCGGGTTCGCCGCGGAGTGGGCCAGGAACGTCCCCTGGGTCAGGTCGCAGCCGACCGCAAACGCCGCCCGGGCGTCCGGGTGGGTGCTGTCGTTCTCTACTCCCGCATCCAGGAGTCCGTCGACGGTCTTGCGCAGCTCCAGATCACGCGCCGGCGCCGCCGTGCCGATCCCGACGTTCCCGGCGTTGTAGTAGATGCCGGTGGGGCTCGCCTGCCAGAAGCTCTCCCCGCCGCCGTTGAGGGCGAAAAGCGCGTACGGCGCCGCGGTGACTTCCTGCCGCGGGCTGAGCGTCGAATACGGGCCGCCCGCCCCGGGCCGGACCGCGATCTCGACCCACCTGGCCTGCCCATTAAACGCCGCCCCGCCGAAGTCGAGCCAGACGGTGAAAAGTCCGTTGTCCACGGGCCAATCGTCAGCGACGACGGGACTGCCGACGGGACTGCCGCCCGTCGCGGCGTCGTACAGCGTGAAGGTGAAGTCGTAGTCGCCCGTGGCGGGGGCGCCGAGTTCCTGGAGTTGTCCTTGGTAAGTGAACGCCGTCCCGAGCGGGGTTTGGGCCGCGGCCGGCAGGACCGCGCCGACGACGATGGCGAGACAGAATAGGCGTGGCAAGCCCGTGCGCATGACGTACCTCCTTGGAAATGTCCGATCTCACACGGCGTCCCCAACGCACCCCGGCTGCCGGTTTCATCCGACCCCGGCGTCCGCGGCGCGTGTTGAGAGCGCCTCCACAAGTAGCTAGCGCGCCGGGTGCGGCGTTCTGCCGGGAAATCCCCGACCACGAGGCGGCCACCCCTCAGAACGCGCAGCGCAAGCAAGCGCTGCTGTCCGCCGCGCTTGCTTGCGCTGCGCGTTCTGAGGTGCGCGGCGGCGCGCCGCCGCTTAACGGCCGGCGTCGGCCGGCAGGAAGTGGATCGCCCCCATCGCGTCCAGTTCGAACCCCGGACCGTCTGAGTCGGGGCCCGTGCCGACGCCGACCACCCGCACGAACCGCACCGCGGCGAGCCCTGAGCCGCTCAGATCGTACGAGCGCATGTACTGTTCGTCGCCCCGTGGCCCGTCCCCTGGAAGGCGTACGACGGGACCCTCAGACGCTTTGACGCTCGCCCACGTCACGCCATCCGCGCTGACCAGGACGTCGAGCCACTCGAAGTCGATTGGACCACTGTCAAACTCGTAGAGATTCAGGTCCGGTCCTGGGTCATCCAACACGCGCCCCGCGCCGAAGTCGTACTCCACCTCCCCCAGTCCGAGGCTGCCGAATACGTCGTCCGGCGGGCCGACAAAAACGCCGTCCGGCAGCCCCGACGTGTTCCGCGCGAGCCGCACAGGAAACGGCTCACACTCATCCGGCGTGCCGTTACGATTGTGGTCCGCGCATTGCCCGGCCGCGAGGCCGCACAGGTCGAGCACACCGTCCGCGTTGCAGTCACCCAGCCCACCGAACAGATACGCCGTGCCGAAGTCCGCGCCGTGTTCGTGAAAGGCCCCGACGAGCGCGGTCCGGCCGTCAAAGGCCAGGCTGCAACCGAAGATCGCCTTGGGGGCGGCATCGGACGCCACCAGCTTGGCCTTCCCGGTCCAGGACTGTCCGTCGTAGCCGAAGACGTAGGCGGCGCCGCAGAAGACGCCGGCGTGACTTTCGCTCAGGGCACCTCCGATGACCACCTGGCCGCGCAACGTCACTGCGTAGCCAAACTGCTCATTGCCCGCGGCGTCCCACGGCACGAGCTTGGCCTCTTGCAGCCAGCGCCCGCCGTCGAACCGGAAGACGTAAACCGCCCCGGTCCGGTGTCCCATCTCGTCGTCGTGTTTGGCCCCCACCGCGATCAGGTCGCCGTCGGCCGCGACGGTGTACCCATACCAATCATCGGGCCGCGGGTCGCTGGGTACGAGACATGCCTCAAAGATCCACCCATCCGGCTCGGCCGGGGCTCGACGGAACACATAGGCGCCCTCGGGCGACTGACGGAACACATACGTGCCCTCGGGCGACTGGTCGACCGCCGGCACGCCGACCACGAGCAGATCATCCGTAATGGTGACACCGTGCATGGCAATGTTCGGGTTCCGATGCCCCGCGGCGCGCAGCTCGGCGCGCTGGCGCCAGATGTCGTCGCGGGGGTCGTCCGCCGTGCCGGCGGCGTCGCGCTGGAAGACGTAGGCCAAACGGTTGTCTTCCGAGTCTTGGAAGCTCGCGGCTGTCGCGATCGTGTCGCCGCGCACGGCGACCGACGCGCCGATCCCTGTGCCCACGCCGGCCTCGGCGGGTCTGAGCTTGGCGCGCTCGACCCACCGCCCTGCGTCGCGCGCGTATACACACACCGCTGGCCCTTCGTTTGCCGGCCCGGCGATGGGCATTCCCACGACCAGCGTATCACCGTCGACCGCGACGCTGTAGCCGAACTGCCTCCCCACACCGCCCGCGCTCGGCAGCAGCTTCTGCTGCTGAATCCAACTGGCCCCGTCGTACTCGTAGACATACGCCGAGCCGGCGCGATACCCCAGGTCGTCGTCCAAGCGCGCGCCGATCACCGCGGTGTGGCCGTCGATCGCCACTGCGAAGCCGAATTCGTCACCCGCCCCGCAGTCCGAGGGCCGCAAGCGAACCAGCTCCGTGGCCCGGCAGCGGCCGTACTCGTCGTACACAGCGGCGGCCGCGGCGGGCGGCGCCCGATTTGCACCCGCCGCGCGCCAGACATACGCCGCGCCGCCCAGGGTCACCAGAATCCCCGCCAAGAGCGCCCCGCCCGCCAGCAAGGCGGCCCGATGACGCCGGAACCGCTTGCGAAGTCTGTACCACGCGGAGTCGCGCCGCGCCTCGATCGGCTCCCCCGCGAGGTAGCAACGCAGGTCGCGTGCGATTTGACCGGCGTCCGCGTAACGCCGCTCTGGTTCCTTGGCCAGACACTTGAGGACGATGGCGTCGAGTTCATTGCTGATTTGGCGGGCAAGACGCCCACCCCCCAGTCGGCTGGGCCGGGCCGGCTCAGCGTTGCGGATGTTCGCGATGGTCTCGCCCAGACCCCCGATCGGATACGGGAACCGACCGGTGAGCATCTGGTAGAGCACGACGCCGAGGGAATACACGTCGCTACGTGCGTCGACCCGCTCCGGCACGCCGTCGGCCTGCTCCGGGCTGGCCCACTGCAACGTACCCAGAAAATCGCCGGTGCGACTCACCAGGGCCGAGGAACTCTGCTCGGCTGTCCAGACACACCTGGCCAGCCCGAAATCCAGGACGTGCGGGTCGCCGTTGCGGTCAATCAGGATGTTGCCGGGCTTCAGGTCGCGGTGAATCACGCCGCGCTGGTGCGCATAGCCCACGGCTTCGCAGACCTTCGCGAACAGCTCCAGCCCGGCGCGGAGGTCCGGCGCGGCGGCCCCGATCAACCCGTCCAGCCCCATGCCATCGATGAACTCCATCACGTAGTACGGCAGGCCCTGGTCGGTCAACCCCCGGTCATACAGCCGGACGATGTGGGGGTGTTGAAAGCCGGCGATCAGGTCGATTTCGCGGTCGAACCGACGGAGCTGGTTTCGGGAGGCCAGCGTTCCGGTCAGGAGCACCTTGACCGCCACGGGCCGGCGGGTGGAAAGCTGCGTGGCGCGGTAAACGACGCCCTGCCCACCCCGCCGGAGCTCCTGCCAGTCGGCGAAGCCCGGGACGACCGGGGCCGCCGGCGCGGTCCATCCGCTGCGCCGCGCAGCCTGCACCAGCGTGGCTTCCTCACAGTACCAGCCAGACCCCAGCTTCACTGGCGTAACCCGCCGATGGTCAGCCTTCGTCCTGAACCTGCTGCGCCACCAGTTCCACCAACCGCTTCATAATGCGCGACTTGGCCTGGTAAACCTGATTCACCGTGATTTGCAACGCCGCCGCGGTCTCCTGGGCGTCTTGCCCTTCCAGCGCATAGCGTTGAAAGGCGCTTAGCTCCGCCGCCTTGAACTCAGGTTCGAGGATGTGCAGGGCGCGTCGCACGTGGTTGGCGCGCCATTCGGCCTCCCAGGCCGTCTCCGCATCCGCGTCCGCAACCGCGAGATCCGGATGGTCCTCACTATCAGCTAGGCGCCCGGCGGGGTGTTTCTGCCGCTGAAGCCGCGTCACGGCGCGCAGGGTGACCGCTTTCAGATAGGCGCGGAACGAGCCTTTGGCCGGATCGTACTCGAAGGTCGGCAGCGCCTGCGTCAGGGCCAGCAGCACGTTTTGCACCACGTCATCGCAGTCCGCCGTTTGAATCCCACGACTGCTGGCAAAGCGCCGGATCAACTCGCCGTAGCGTTCGTAGAACTCATCCCACGCGGACTTGTCTGAGCCGTCCGCCAGCCGTGCCAGCAGGCTCACATGCGTGGTGATCTGCGAGAGCATGATGCCCAGTATACTCCGGGCGCCGACCGAATCGCGCACCTCGTCCCCCTGCCGCACAGATCGCTAGCGGGCCGTCGCTGGCGGGGGGCGCAGCGGGGTTCTAAAGCGTGAGCTTGTTCTCCCTTCCGCGGCGCTCGTCACGCTCACGCTGCGGTTCTCATGGCTTGGGTGGCGCGGCCTGGTCAGGGCGTTGCCGCTGCCGTCGTGCGCCTCGACGAGCCATGCGAACCCCACCCGCGCGAACGGCGCAGCCGCCGCCGCTACGCCGC
>CAYMXT010000214.1:0-6480 GCA_964394415.1 uncultured Planctomycetales bacterium | reverse complement strand
CTGACCGACATGATCAAGGGCAAGCAGGGCCGCTTCCGCGAAAACCTGCTGGGCAAGCGCGTGGACTACTCGGCCCGCAGCGTGGTCGTCGTGGGCCCCGAGCTGCTGCTGCACCAGTGCGGCCTGCCGAAGAAAATCGCCCTGGAACTCTACCAGCCCTTCATCATTCGCAAGCTGCGGGAGCGCGGCCTGGCGGACACGATCAAGAGCGCCAAGAAGATGCTCGAACGGCGCGAACAGGCGATCTGGGACATCCTCGAAGAGGTGATCTACCAGCACCCCGTGCTGCTGAACCGCGCCCCCACGCTGCACCGCATGGGTATCCAGGCGTTCGAGCCGGTGCTCGTCGAAGGCAATGCGATCAAGATTCACCCGCTGGTGTGCAAGGGCTTCAACGCCGACTTTGACGGCGACCAGATGGCGGTCCACCTGCCGCTGTCGATCGAGGCCCAGACCGAGGCCCACGTGCTGATGCTCAGCACGAACAACATCTTTAGTCCCGCGAACGGCGCGCCGATCATGTCGGCCTCGCAGGACATGGTCATGGGCATCTACTACCTGACCGTCAGTCACGCGGGCGAGCTCGGCGAGCGCGAAAAGGGCCGGGAGCGTGCGTTCGGCAGCTCCACGGAGGCGCTGCTGGCGCACACGATGAAGCAGATCGGTATGCACACGCCGATCCAGGTGCGCATCAACCGCCGGCAGATCGTGGACGGCAAGGACAAGCTGCCGGCCCCGGCGCCGCCGAACGGCCGCATCGTTACCACGGTGGGCCGGTGCATCTTCAACGACATGCTGCCGCCGGAAATGCCGTTTTACAACTATCCCCTGGGCAAGGCCATCTCGCGCGTCATCGCCGACTGCCATGCCCAGCTCGGCCGTTCGCGCACCATCGCCCTGCTCGACCAGATCAAGTCGCTCGGCTTCCGGTGCAGCACGCTGGCCGGCCTGTCGTTCGCGCTGAGCGACCTGCGCATCCCCTCGACGAAGCAGCGCATCCTCGACGCGGCCCAGAAAAAGGTCGACCGCGTGGAGAAGTACCACCACGACGGCGCCATCACGCCGATGGAGCGCCACAACCAGCTCATCGACATCTGGGTCCACGCCCGCGAGCAGGTCACCGAGGAGATGATGAAGACCCTCAAGAGTGACTGGCGCGACAAGCACGGCAATGAGTCCAAGACGGGCGACCCGCACGCCAAGCCGTATCTGAATCCGATCTACCTGATGACCGACTCGGGCGCGCGCGGCTCGGTGGACCAGATCCGCCAGCTCGCCGGCATGCGCGCCCTGATGGCCAAGCCCTCGGGCGAGATCATCGAGGCCCCCATCAAGGCCAACTTCCGCGAAGGTCTGAGCGTGCTCGAGTACTTCTCTTCGACGCACGGCGCCCGCAAGGGTCTGGCCGACACGGCCCTCAAGACCGCCGACTCCGGCTATCTCACCCGCAAACTCGCCGACGTCGCCCAGAACGTCATCGTCAACGAACGCGACTGCGGCACCATCGAAGGCATCACCAAGAGCACCATCTACCGCGGCGAAGAAGTCGACGTGAAGCTCTCCGAGCTGGTCCTCGGCCGCACCGCCCGCGACACCATCCGCGACCCCCGTACCGACGAAATCATCGTCCGCGAAAACGAGCTCATCACGCCCGAAATCGGCCGGCAGCTCGAGGCCAAACCCGAGGACGGCGGCCTCGGCCTCGACAGCATCCGCGTCCGCAGCCTGCTGACCTGCGAAAGCCGTCAGGGCGTGTGTGCCCGTTGCTACGGGGCCGACCTCTCGACCGGCCGCCTCGTCGAAGAGGGTCTGGCCGTCGGCATCATCGCCGCCCAGTCCATTGGTGAGCCCGGCACGCAGCTCACCATGCGGACCTTCCACACCGGCGGCGTCGCCAGCCGCGCGGTCATGGAACACGAAATCGCGGTGCTCCAGGGCGGCACGCTCATCTATCACAACCTCAACGCCGCCCAGATGACCGACCCCGAGTCCGGCAAGGTCATCTTCCGCGTGCTGAAGCGCAATGGCGAAATCGCGGTCAACGATGACAAGGACCGCGAGCTCGAACGCTACAAGGTGCCCTACGGGGCGGCGGTCACGCTGCCCGACGGCGCCAAGGTCACCCCGCGCACGGTGATCGTCACCTGGGACCCGCACTTTACCCCGATGCTTTCAGAGAAGGCCGGCTTCGTCCGCTTCCAGGACATCATCGAAGGCGAAACCGTCCGCCAGGAGAAGGAAGGCCGCGAAGGCAGCAAGCCCATCGTCATCGAACACAAGGGCGACAAGCACCCCCGCATCATGATCGAGGACTCCCGCGGCGAAATCCTCGAATTCCACCACCTGCCTGCCAAGGCCCGTATCGAGGTCAAGGAAGGCGACCAGATTCAGCCCGGCGGTCTGCTCGCCCGCCAGCCGCGCGAAATTTCCGGCACCCAGGACATCACCGGCGGCCTGCCGCGCGTCACCGAGATTTTCGAGGCGCGCAAACCGAAAGAGCCCTCCGTGATGGCGGAGATTTCCGGCGAGGTCGCCCTCCAGGCCGACCGCCGCCGCGGCAAGATGACCATCATCATCAAGTCGGAAAGCGGGATGGAGCGCGAGCACCACGTGCCGCAGGACAAGCAGCTTCTGGTCCACGCGGGCGACAAGATCGACGCCGGCACCCCGCTCATCGAAGGCCCCCTCATCCCGCACGACATTCTGCGGATCAACGGCGAGGAAGACCTCCAGCGCTACCTGCTGAAGGAAGTGCAGAACGTCTATCGCCAGCAAAACGTGTCGATCAACGACAAGCACATCGAGGTCATCCTGTCGCAGATGATCCGCAAGGTGAAGATCGACCACGAGGGCGACGCGCGCTTCCTGCCCAACGAGGTGGTCGACAAGTTCCGCTTCCGCGACGAAAACCTGCGGCTGGCCCGCTGTGCGAAAGTGGTCGAGCCCGGCGACACCGACTTCGCGGTCGGCGCCGTCGTCAGCCGCGAGGAATTCGCCGCCAAGAATGAGGCCGTCGAGGCCGACGGCGGCACCCCCGCCAAGGGCCGCAAGCCCAAGCCGGCCTCCGCCAAGACCCTGCTCCTCGGCATCACCAAGGCCAGCCTCCAAAGCGAGTCGTTCATCTCGGCGGCGTCGTTCCAGGAGACCACCAAGGTGCTCACGCAGGCGTCGCTGGCCGCCGCGGAAGACAAGCTCGTCGGCCTGAAGGAGAACGTGATCCTCGGCCGGCTGATCCCCGCCGGCACCGGCTTCAAGAGCTACCAGGAGATCCAGATTCGGTACTTCGGCGAGCCGATCGGCCCGTCGCTGGCCCCGCGCACTTTCATCGAGGCGCCTGGCGAAGCCACGCTGACCATCGGCCCCGCGCTCGACGCGCTCCTGCCGCGGCCGAGCTTGTCCGCCAGCGAATCGTCGAACGCGTAAACCGCCCGGCGTCGATGCATCGTGTCAGCCCCCGCGCGCGGTGTTGACCGCGGATGCCAGACAAGTCAGGCCTGTTCATAGGCGCGCAGGAAATCGTCGCGCGCGATGCCCGCCTGCGTGCAGATCGTACGCAACGTGCTGCCCTTGAGGGTGCGATGATTCGGCAGCGTCAGCGGCGTGCTGCCGCCGTCCGCGTTCGTGCGGCGCATGGCGATGTGCTCGGCTTCACGGACGGTCTCGAAGCCGAGCGTCCGCAGCGCGCGGATCACACGCTCTTGCGGCCCGTCAACCGGGAACTTGGCCATCAGACGGCGACCCCGGCCTCGGCCACGAACGCATCCAGAACCGGGGGATCGGCCTCGAGCGTTTCCACGCCGAACGTCTCCACATGAAAGCGGATGGCCGACGCCACGTCGGTCAGGGCGGCCTCGAACGTGTCGCCTTCACCAACTACCACACCCTTGACCCCCAGCGGGTAGGCCACGTACCCGTCCGGGTGCTTCTCGACGATGATCTTGATGTGCTTCACGATGCCTTGCCTCCAGGATTCTGGCAGGCCCGCCGGTGGCGCCGGACTCAGGAAACCTGGCTCCGGCAAGGCCCACGCTCCATTGGCCTGCCCTGATTCTACCAACGCTCACCAGGTCTGGGGGAGGGCTGCGGCTTGGCTGCTCCTACCCGCGCGTGTGCCGCGGCTCCGATTCGGCCGGCACACGTCCCGGCCATCAGCGACCGGGCTCGGCTTCGAACGCATCGGGATAGTGGCGGATTTGGGGTTCGCCGTCCGGCGGCAGGATGATCGTCACCACGTCGAACCGGCAGGGTTGCTCGGCTCGGCCGGTGTGCTCGAGATACCAGCGCGCGGTGCGGACCAGCCGGCGACGTTTGTCACGGGTGATCGCGTCTTCCGGTTCCGCGAACTTCCGGTCGCCGCGCGTCTTGACCTCGACGAAGACCACGGTGTCGCGGTCGCGCATGACGAGGTCGAGTTCGCCGACCGGGGTGCTGTACTGGCGAGCGATCGTCTTGTAGCCCAGCCCACGCAGGTGCCGCTCCGCAAGCCGTTCACCCTCGCGGCCGAGCACGTGGCGGGGATCATTCGCGGACATGTCAGCCTGTCACGCACGGGCGCACCGGCGCCCTGTATCGGCCGACCCCGTGTCGGCCGCCGGCCATCGGACGTCAACGGGCCGCTAGCCTGGCGAACCGGCCATCACGCCGTCCGCCGCGGAACGCGCGGCTTCGACTGCGTCCTGGGCCTCACGCACGGCCTTGGCCTTCGCCGCGCGGGCGTCCGCCGCCGCCTGCCGCGCCGCCGCGGAAACACGCCGCTCACGCAGCTTGCGGGCCTTGCCTACGCGGTCGCGCAGGAAGTAGAGCTTGCACCGGCGTACCTTGCCGCTGCGCAGCGTCTTGATGGCCGCGATGCGCGGCGAGTGGATCGGGAAGCAGCGTTCGACGCCTTCGTTGGCCACGATCCGCCGGACGGTGAACATCTCGTCCAGGCCGTGCCCCTTGCGGGCGATGACGATGCCCTCGAAGTCCTGGAGACGTTCCTTGCCGCCCTCGACGATGCGGAGGGACACCACCACGGTGTCGCCGATGGCGAAATCCAAGGCGGTCGTACGGGCGTATTTCTTCTCAATGGCGTTGAACAGTTGGTTTCGCATCGGACGTCTCACTTTCTTGCGTGTGCGGCCGCAACCCCGCCGGCGGACGCGAGGTTCGCGACCAGCGACGGAGCGACGAAGAGGGCGCCGGCGCGTCCGTAACGCTCCCGGACTGCGGGGCGCCGCGTTGAGCCCCAATAGCAAAGTCGGCGGCGCTGTCTTGGAGCAGATCAGGCCGCCGCCGGCGGGTACGTTCTTCGCTCTGCGCCCGACGCCACGCTTCGATCTCGGCGTGGTTACCCGAGAGCAGAACGTCGGGCACGGCCAGCCCGCCGAACTCGCGCGGGCGGGTGTATTGCGGATACTCCAGCCGGTTCGTGCTGAACGACTCGTCGGCCGTCGCGGCGTCATTGCCGACCACGCCGGGCAGCAGGCGCACGACCGCGTCGATGATCGCCAAGGCCGCCGGTTCGCCGCCGGTCATGACGAAGTCGCCGAGGCTGATTTCCAGCGGTTGGAGAATATCGATGATTCGTTCGTCAAACCCCTCGTAGTGACCGCAGATCAGCAGCAGGCGTTCGTGCCCGGCCAGTTCGCGCGCCAGTCCTTGGTCAAACACACGGCCCTGCGGGCTCAGAAGAACTCGCAGGGCCGGGCGCGGGTCCAGGGCGTCGATGGCCCGGACGGCGTCGATCAGCGGCTGGCACATCAGCACCATGCCCGGACCGCCGCCAAACGGCCGATCGTCAACCTTGTTGTGTGCGTCTTGGGAGTAGTCGCGAAGCTGGTGGGTGTGGAAGCTGGCGAGACCGGCGGCTTGCGCACGCCCGAGGATGCTCGCCGCCAGATATGGCGGTAGCGTCTCGGGGAACAGCGTGAGCACGTCGATCCGCATGGGTTCGTCCGACCATAGGCCGCCAGACAGGCATTAGCGAACGGCTATCCCTTGCTTTCTGAGCAACTGCGCAACCGTATCGGTCGGCGCCGCGCCCTGGCTGAGCCAGTACTTGATGCGCTCCTCGTTCAGCTTGACCTGTTCGCTCGTGTTCTTGTTGCGGGGGTCGTAAATGCCCAGCTCTTCGAGCGTTCGGCCGTCGCGCGGGCGGCGTGCGTCCATCGCGGCCAGCCGAAAGAAAGAGCGGTTCGTCCGTCCCATCCGCTTGAGTCGCAGTTTCAGCGCCATCGGGCTCTCCGGTGACCAGCGCGGCCCCGCCGGATGACCTGCACCCGGCGGACCGTACCCCGCGTGGCGCAAAGCCTACGCGGAGCCCCTTAGTATAAGTCGTATCCCGGTGGTTGCCAAGGGGGCGCGGAGGCGCGTTCCAGAGTGAGCGCCCGTCCGCCGGGCAGCAAGACTATCCGGACCCCGGACGCAAGTCCGGGGCGTATCCGAACCCCGGACGCAAGTCCGGGGCGTATCCGAACCCCGGACGCAAGTCCGGGGCCG
>CAYMXT010000213.1:0-6489 GCA_964394415.1 uncultured Planctomycetales bacterium | reverse complement strand
GCACCGCCCATGCCAGGTGCCCGCTCGGCACCGGCAGAATCTCGCTGCGCCCGAAGCCGACGCCGCGAAACAGCGTTTCCAACTCGTGCCGGCGATAAAAATGCGTCGGACAGCCGCGCAGGGCGTAGCGGATTTTCCGCAGCGGCGAACGCAGCAGCGTCCAGCCCGGGAAGCTGCCGTAGATCACGCGGTCGGCGAACTTCGCCATGTGAGCCAGGAACTCGTCCGCCCGCGCGACGTAATCGAACACGCCGCACGCAACCACGCTGTCGAACTTCGGCCCCGGCGGCATCTGCATGAAATCGGCGTGCCGAAACTCGCAGCGGTCAGCGACGCCCGCCCGCTGGGCGAGTTCCTTCGCCGTCTGGATCATCTCCGCCGAGATGTCGATCCCGAGAATTCGCTCGACGCCGTGGCGCGCCCAGAAGACCGTGTTCTGTCCGCTGCCGCAGCCGACGTCGAGCATCGTCCGGCAACCGTGCTGCTGGTGGACGGCCAGGGCCTGGTCGCGTCGCAGGTAGACCGCCTTGCGAAACACGCGGTTGAACGCCCGCAGCAGCGGCGACGGCGGGTCATAGAAGGCGTCATACGCGGCGACGCGGGCGTCGAAGTAGTCCCGCACCTGCACGTCATGCTGTGACGAATCCGGCTTCACGCAAGTAGTCCTCGACCGGTCCGAACCGGTGCCGGGATAGTATCGCGTCCAACTTGCGATACATCGAGCCGCGGTTGAGATTCTGCTTGAGCTGGTGCTTGAGACTCCGCAGCGACCAGCCGCCGGCCGCGAAGGCGCTGAGCCGGCGGTCGTCGAACTCATACGGGTGTAGATACGTCACCATCGGCAAACCCGCACGATTCAGTTGCTCGATCGCGGCGCTGATTCGTTCAACGGAGCGGATCCGCCAATGCCCTCCGCCGGCGACAGGCCGCCGCCCGCTCCGTCCCGGCAGCGTCGAAAGCGGCATTTCGACGAGCGTGCGCCCGTCGCGCGCGCGCGCGACGAAGGGCGCGATGGGTGCGTCGGGGATGCCGTACCGCCGGCCGCGGATCGGGAAAACGCTCGAATCGTAGCTCAGGCCCGCGTCAAAGCAGACGTCGTAGAAACCGTCGAGCTGCGCCGGGGCGACGCTGAACGCCGGGGCGCGGTGCCCGTGGACCGCGCACCCCAGGAGCTGCTGGAGCCAATCGATCGACTTCACGAGGTCCGCCCGAAAGGCCGCCAAGCCGATCTGCGAAATCGGCTGATGCGCCCAGCCGTGCGTGCCGATTTCGTGCCCGGCGTCGGCGATGCGGCGGACGAGCTGCGGGGCGTGCTGGAGCGAGCCGCCGAGGCAGAAGAACGTGGCCCGCGTGTTGCGCCGCGCGAGCAGTTCGAGCAGGCGGTCCAGTTGGCGCGCAAGGTGGTCGGGTCGCGGCCTGCCGGTGCCGCGGAGTTGCTGGCCCGACAGGTCATACCAGTCCTCGACGTCGATGGTCAGAATGTTGAGCATACGTTCTGCGATTCAGAGCCGCGAAGCGTAAGCGAGCGAGCAGCGCAGCGCGAAAGTCGCCGACGTGGAGAGCCGACGCGCTGCGCGGATCGCTCGCTTACGCGTCGCGGCTCTGATTGGCGCCCGGCCGCTACACGGCCGCGCGGGGCGCGGGCCGCTACGTTCGACCAACCTCCTCAATCAACGCCACGTACTGCGGGTACAACACCGCGCGGTCATACGACGTCTCCGCCAAGCGACGCGCGGCGGACTCCATCGTTCCGCGCAGGGCATCATCCTGCACAACCCGGGCAATGGCGTTGCAGCAACTGTCCACATTTCCGGCCACGTAGTCCAGCCCGCAGCCGCCGTCCGCGACAATCCGGCTGCACTGACCGGGGATCGTATTCAACACGACCGCGCCGGCCGCCAAGTAGTAGAAGATCTTGTTGGGCAGGAAGATCATCACGTCGGGAAAGCTGGCGTTGAAGCCGACATCACACTGCGACAGCAGGTACGCCCACGGGTCGAATTCGAGGAAGCCGGTCATCGTCACGTGCGCGAGCTGGTGCTCCCGAATGAACGCCTGGGCCGGCCCCGCCAGCTCGCCGCGGCTCGTCAGGAAGAACCGCAGCCGGCGGCCGCCGAGCTTGGGGCCAAGCTGTGCCGCCGCACCGAGGATCGTCAGGAAGTCGTAGTTGCGGTTCAGGCTGCCCGTGTACGCCAGCCACAGCTCGCCGGGCGGCTTGGTGAACTGTTCGCACGTGCCCCGCTCTGCCGCCGCGTCGAACGCGGCCAGATCGACCCCCAGCGGGATGGTCGCCTTTCGTTTCGTGCCGTCGGTTTCCCGGAACGAGTTGTCCGCGTACGCGTCGGCCACGCCGACGATGGCGTCGCAG
Organism: uncultured Planctomycetales bacterium; assembly: GCA_964394415.1. GTDB lineage: Bacteria > Planctomycetota > Phycisphaerae > UBA1845 > Fen-1342 > JAGVEP01. The sequence goes on along the minus strand of CAYMXT010000213.1, from coordinate 4,121 downwards.
CCGCGCGCGGCCTTGCGCACGTTGCGGCGCAGGAGCCACATCGCCGGCGTCAGCAACGGCCGCAGCGGCTTGGAAACCAGGCTCTCGAAAGCGTCGGGCCACAAATCCTGCACGTCCACGAGCGACTTCGCACCCCGGGTTTTCGCCACATCGACCGCGGCAGCAGCGAGCACCGGCGGCGGACTGCTCACAACAATGACGCTGGGTTGCTCGGCGTCGCGCAGCGCAGCGGCGTGAAAGGCGCGGGCGAGTACGCCGTGGCTGCGCACGCGCGCCAGGCTCACGTTGCGGGCGTACGGTGGTGCGTCCGTGAATTCGACGCGCAAGCCGCTGGCCCGGCACGCCGTGCGGATGGCCGCCTGGTCCACTGGTTTCTTGAAGCGGTGGCTGAAGGTGCTGGTCCACCAGGTTACGGTGTGCCCGCACCGGACGAGCAGCCGCGCCAGCGTGGCGTAGCGGCCCTCCTGCTCCGGGTCGCCGGGCAACGGGTCGAACGGGTTGACGATCCAAATCACCATACGAACCACAGAGACACAGAGGCACAGAGACAAGTGGTACACTCAGAGTCTCTGTACTCGGTATTCACCTCTGTGTCTCTGTGCCTCTGTTGTTTTCTTTTCTACGCGCTGAGCTGAGTTCCCGCGCTTTGGCCGCCATGCGGGCGACGAAGCGGTCCAGGCCGTGCTCGCGCGCGAAAGCATAGCCTTGCTGAATACACTGTCGGCGAAACTCGGGCTCGTCGATCAGCCGGGCAATTCCCGCGGCCAGCGCGGGCGGGTCATTCAACGGCACGAGCACCCCGCGGCGGCCATGATCGAGCGATTCCGCGATGTCGCCCACGGGCGTCGCAACGACCGGCAGACTGTGCCCGAGGGCCTCGGTGATGACGCGCGGCGAGCCCTCGCTCAGCGACGGCAGCGCCAAGATGTCCGCGGCGTTGTAGACCGCGTTCAATTCGGGGCCGAGCTTCATGTAGCCGCGAAAATGGACGCACGCGTCCAGCCCGAGGTCGCGGGTTTGGCGTGTGAGCGGTTCGCGCAATTCACCTTCGCCGACCAGCTCCAATTCTACGGGCCGACCCTGTTTTCGCAGCAGCGCGACGGCGTCGAGCAGGTCACCGAGCCCCTTGCCCTCGCGCAAATAGCCGACGTAAAGCACGCGGACCGCCGGGCCGGTGCAGCAATCGTCGCGCAAGTAGTAGTCCTCGGGGCGCAGCGTCGAGTGTACGATCGGCTCGACCTTCAGCGTGTAGCGCCGCAGGCGGTCGCAAACCCCGCTGCCGTCGGTGAACGAGTAGTTGCGGCGCATGATGTACTTCTGGATCGCAAACTCGCCGCTGTAGGCCCAGTACGCGAAATAGCCCCGCAGGCCGCGGTACTTCGGACTGCGCGCGATCATCTCGAACGGGTCGGACGAGAAGTGGTAAATAAACGGCACGCCGCGCCGCCGCGTCAGCCACCACAGCACGTAGGCGAGCGGGGCCGTGCCGCGAGCGTTGATGACGTCGAGCCGGTCGGCGTGCCGGCGAAACGTGCGGATGATCGTCCGCGCCCGGCGGTACGCCTGCGTGTGTCTTTCGAAGTAGGGCAGCGGCACGACGGTGATGTTCGGCGCGTCGAGCGAAACACCGCTGAAGTAGCTCGGCTGGTCGGTGACGGGCGCGAAGACGGTGACGTGCTCGAAGTGCCGCGCGAACTCGAGTACGTACCGGGCGTACGCGCCGTACGTGTCGTACGCGCGACCGTCGGTGTGGACCGGCTCGTGATAGAGGCCGATGTGCATGGGGGCGGTATTGTCGGCTCTGTCCGTCCGACCGCCAAGGCGCCGGGCGTAGCGGCCGGGCTCCGTACCGGCCGTAGCGGCCCGCGCCCCGCGTGGCCGCCGCGGATGCGCTCGGTCGCCGACGAACAGACTCCGATACCACGACGCCGGTGGTTCGCGGTCCGCGGCTTGTTCCCGATCCGCGGCGAAGTTACAATCCCGTTAGGTGGTATCGTGGTCGCATCCATCGTTGAGCCCAAGCCGGGAGTTGACATGGGGCGCGTGGTCGTGCCGATCGTCGTGGAGAATGTGGACGATCGGTCGCGCGCCGCACGGGGCGAGATTCCGCCCGAGCAGGTCCGCCGTGCGACGGTCGACGCCCTCGTGGACACTGGCGCTACGTTTCTCTGCCTGCCTGAATCACTAGTGCGGCAACTCGGGCTCGATTTCGATCGCACGCGCGAGACACGTACGTTCTCGGGCCTCGTCTCCCTGGACGTGTACGGCGGCGCGCGTCTTGCAGTTCAGTGGCGAGCCTGCCGCGTGGAAGTGATGGCCCTGCCCGACGGCCGCCAGCCCTTGCTGGGCCAGATACCGCTGGAGACGCTGGACTGGTGGGTCGATACCGCCAACCAGTGCCTCGTCGGCAACCCGGAGCACGGCGGGCAGTGGCTGGCGGAGGTGTTTTGAACGGCGGGCGACGAGGGTGGCTCATTGTCATCTTCGCCGACCGGCGCATCCGAGTGCCGCACGTCCTCTGCACTGACCGCGGTGACTTTCGAGCCGAACGTGCTGCGCCATCACCGCGAAGCCTGCCGCCGGTTGTCACGTCAGTCAGTTCGACGGCCAAAGCAACTCGGCGACGGCCTGCGACGCCTCGACCCACCGCGCTTGGCCTGGGTACAGCAGGTACGCCGGCCGCGGGTAGTCGGCGGGCGTCTCGCCCAGCGTGGCGATCTGCTCCATCGCGGTCAGCAGGTTCTGGTATTCCCAGTACTGCCCGTTCGGATAGCCCGCCCACACGATCGGCATCGTCGGGAGCTGCGCCATGTTGTCCATCGTCGCGCGGGCGTACCACGACGGCGGGTATTCCGGCCAGTCCGGGTCGCCGAAGCTGATGTCCGCGAACCGTGGGTGCAACACGTCCTCGACCACCTGAAGCAACGCCACGGACCGGGCCACAATCGCCGCGTCCGTCGAAACGCTCACGCCGGGGTACCAGATGATCTCGATGTTCGTCGGCAGGTACGACAGCGCCTGGCGAAACTGCTCGAGGTCAATCGTCTCGGTCCCGTGCAGGTAGTTCCACGTGGCGGTCTCACATTCCACCACGATTTGATTCACGCCCGCCGCGTCACACATGACGGCGATGTCCGCCGCCATGAGCTGCCAGGCCGCGATCGAGTCCAGGCCGCGCCCGGTCGTTCGGTAGGAGAGCTTCTCACTCGGGATGATCGTCAGCCCCGGGTACTCCGTTCGCAACTGCGGGTATACGTTCGCCGCGTAAGGCCCCGTCAGGAGGCACACCGTGTCCGTCACGCGCCGCCAATGCGCCAAGCCGTCCCGGGCCCACTGAAGATCCTCCGGCGTGGCCAGACCCAGCTCGAGCCACGGCACAGTCAGCGGAAACGTGTTCGGCTTCACCATCGTCACCGGCACCACGTGGACCGAGCCGTCGTCGCCGCGCACCGTCACCTGCGCCGCGTGCGACGCGACGGCTTCCAGCGCCCGAGCCACCGTCACAGTGACCGTATCCGTCTCCGCGGCGACTTCGCCGCTGCTCGGCGTGACCGCCACCCACGCCGCATCGACCGCGACCGTGTACGCGACCGTCCCGCCGCCGGCGTTCGAAAGCGTGAACGCCAGCACCGTGAGGTCGCTGCCAAAATCCAACGCGCCGCCGGCCAGCGCCAGAACCGGGTCCGGCTGAGGCGGCGGCGGCACGGGCACGCCGGGCACGTCCATCGCGATCGCAACCAGACGCGTCTGGCCGTCGTCGGTCGCGATTTCCACGCTGCCCGCGTAGCTGCCTTCGGCCAGGCTGGCGCGGTCAGCCACCACGGTGATAACGTCGTCGCCGCCGGCATTCGACCCACCTGCCGGATCGACCACCGCCCACGGCACGTCCACGGCGACCGTGTAGCTCAGCGTGCCGCCACCCGTGTTCCGAACCACGAACGAGCGAACTGAATCGGCCGTGCCGAACGAAAGTTCGTCCGGCTCAACTTCCAAGACAGGTGACGCCGGGCGCTGAATCGTCTCGCCCCGCACGACCGAGTCGCCGCCCGGCGTGGATACCGGCAACGTCAGGGGTAGCGCATCGTCCGCGGCCACCCCGCCGCCTGCCGCGTCCGTAACGG
>CAYMXT010000212.1:0-6492 GCA_964394415.1 uncultured Planctomycetales bacterium | reverse complement strand
GGCTGCACCCGCAAGCCGCCGCCTTCCAGGCGGGCCAGCTCGAGATAGTCGCCGACCAGCCGGAGCAGGTGCCGGCCCTTGCGGGTCATCCGGCCCAGGCATTCGCGCTGGTCCTGGGTGAGCGTGCCGACAAAGCCGTCGAGCAGCAGGCTGCCTTCGGTGATGATCGAGGCGAGCGGGCTCTTCAACTCGTGCGTGACGAAGCCCAGCATTTCGTAATAGGCCCGATTGGCCTCGGCCAACTGCTCGATGCGGTAGGCCTTCTCGACGGCCTGGCTGAGCCGCACCGCCACGGCCTGGTGCAACGCGGCCTGGTGCGCGTCATACGCGGCCGGCTGGCGGGCGCTGCGAAATAGCAGGCCGATCGGCCGACCTTCCACGCACAGCGGACAGCTCATGCTGGAGCGCACGCCTTCGCGAACCAGCATCTGGGTCGAACGGCTCTCCGGTCGCTGGGCCAGGTGCGCTTTCAAGTCGTTGATGATCCGCGGTACGCCGCGCGCTAAGACCGCGCCCAACGTGCTGCCGGCCAGGTCCTCGTGGTAGCCATTGGTCAGGAGCACCGGCTCGTACAGCGCCTTGGTATAGTGACTTCGCAGCCGGCTTTCCCGCTCTTCCAGAAACGCCACGCTGAGACGATCACACGGGCTGACATCGCGCGTTGCCGCCGCCAGAAAGTCGATGATGCTCTCGACCGATTCGCGCGCCCCGACCTTCTGATTGATCGCGGCCAGGATGCTCTGTTCGCGCGGCGAGAAGATCGCCGGCTGCGATGCGGCGTCGGACGCGTCAACGAAGTAGAGGTTGCTTTCGGCCACGATTGTCATGATGGCAGCATGCACATTCTACCAGCCGTGTGCGCCACCGACCACCGCTGCTTTCTGGCCAGGTGACGTATCCTGCCGTGGGTGATGCCCTTTCCGGGTTGAAGAAACGGCGTATCCTCCGGCCCAGGTTGGGGTTGAAACGCACCAAGTCACCGTGCGCGATTCGGCAGCGCAAATCCGAGCCGACCGCGCGAGCGGTCGCGCGTTTGTCTTCGAGCTTGCGCTCGCAGCTCGGACGGGCGCCGCCCATTCGCACAGCGTCGGCGTCATCGACGAGACCAGCTTCGCCAAAAAGGGCGCCAAGACGGTCTGTGTCCAGCGGCAACCTTGCGACTGCCTGGGCACGCTGGAGAACTGCGTGGTCAGCGTCCATAACGGCCCGGAGCTGACCGTGTGCCAGGCGCGGACCGCTCCCCAAGAAGGCACCGGGCCGGCCACTCGATTGTGACCGGCCCGGCGGGTTCGTGAAGGTGCCTGTGATAGCAAGGAGGCAGGCGTCGGTGTCGCCTGCATCTAATTCATAGGCTCACGGCCCAGCGATTTCCCACGAGATACTGCACGTCCCAGGAAAGAAGCCGACGCGGATCGCTGGCCAGCCCGCGTCGGCAAAATTCGTGCGAAGGCGGCAGAAAACCGCCGCGCCGCCCATAAGAGCGGCCAGCGTTGACCTACCCGCGACGTCGCGCGGCTGCGACGCAGAGCGCGCCGAGCGCGAGGGCGGCCGGCTCCGGCGTGTGCAGGTAGCGCGCATCGGACCCGTACTCGACGATGCTCGCGTTTGCGACGCTTGCGAGCTCCGGATCGGACAGGCTGCCCGATAACGTCAGCGTGAACAGGATCGAGTCGCTCACCGCCGGTTGGTTGGCGGGGATGCCGCGGTGAGGTGGGTCAGCCGCCATGCCGCCGTAGGGTCCGCCGACGGAGCCGCTGCCGCCGTCAAAGCGGGTAACGGTGCCCCCGCCTTGCCCGCTGCTGGTGCTGATGACCTGGGCATACGTCTGCATAAGATCGCCGCCGAAGTCATTGGTCCAGAGCCACTCTTCGGCGACGCTGTCGCCGGCGTTGCGGCCGGTCCACGACCCGATGCCGAGCGAACCGGCGCCGATGACGGCGGCATCGCCGGTCGCAATCAGAATTCCCGCCGGCAGGTTGAAACCGATGGACACCAGCAGCGAGTCCGCGGTCTGGAAACCGCTCGGCACGCCGGTGCTGGTGTTCTCCAGCAGCACGGTCATTTGGGCACCGGCGGTCGTAAACGTCGCGCGGGCCTCCAACCCGTTGAGCGGGTCGGAGTTATTGCCGCCGGCGTCGACGTTGAAGACCACGCTGATCGTGCCGGCCGAAGCGGCGGCGACCACGAGTAGAACGGGAGCAACCAGCCAAATTGGCGACGTGCAGCGCATACTCTCCTCCTCTTACCGGTCGCACCGGTGAGTACAGTTCACGCCGGGTGCGACCTATAGACTTTTAGGTCTATGCCCGGCAATAGCCAAGCAAGGATGGGTGTTTCCTGACAAGACCTTGGGTTTTCCGTACACGAAGTCCCGGAAAAGCCCCGGGAAGTGTTGGTCGGCAGCGCTTGCGGCGGCGGACTCCCCCCCCCGTTTTGAAACTCGTGACGCTGTCCGATAACTACTGTTTGGGTGGATTGCTGCGAACGCGGGATCCTACCCGCCGGGGATGTTGTACTTCGCCATCTTGTCGCGGAGGGTGGTGCGCGGGATGCCGAGGCGCTGCGCGGCGCGGGCCTGATTCTGGTCGCACTGCCGCAGCGCGAGCAGAATCATCCGGCGCTCGATGTCGGCGACCGTTTCCGTCAGGCCGCCGCGGCTGCTATCGCCAAGCTCCGCCGCGGCCGACTCCGCCGGCGCGTCGGGCCCCAGGGGCAGGATGTGCTCGGCGCGAATCTGGACCGGCTTGTCACCGGTACCTGGGACGAGGGCGAGCCGTGTCAGGGCGCGTTCGATCACGCGCTTCAGCTCGCGCACGTTGCCAGGCCAGGGGTGGCGCAGCAGTTCGTCCAGTGCGTGTGGCGTTAATTCGCAGGCACGCCCCCCGGCCAGCGCGCCGGCCTGCGCGGCGAAGTGCTGGGCCAAGACCGGGATGTCGTCAAGCCGGTCCCGCAGCGGCGGCAGGAGCAGCTCCACGGTGCGAAAGCACGCCGCCAGGTCGTCGCGGAAGCGGCCGGCGGCGACCTGCGCCGTCAGATCGACGCGCGTCAGACCCACCACGCGCAGGTCTGCGCCCTCCGGCTCGCGGCGGTTCAGCAGGCGCAACAGGCGGCGCTGCTGCTCCGCGGGCAGCTCCTCCACGGCGTCGAGCACCCAGGTCGTGGCTGCTTGTTCTGGTGCGCCCAGGGCGCGCTCGAAATCCGCCGACGAGCAACCGGCGCAGGCGGTGTGCCGCAGCGGTCTTGCGGCGCTGGGACTCGCGGCGTGCAGCGCCGCGGCCAGCGCGTGCTTCCCGGTGCCGGGTTCGCCGCGGATCAGCACCGGGGCGTTGTGTTGTGCCGCGGCCCGCGCCTGCTGAAAGGCGCGTTTGACGCCCGGACTGCGGGCCACGAGGTCGCCGAAGGTCTCGACCGGGTCGCCCTCCGCCTGCGAAACACACCCGCTGAAAAAGCGGTCGAGCTTGGCGAGCAGCTCCTGCGCGGTGAACGGCTTGGTCAGGTAGTCGTACGCCCCGCGCTTCATCGCGAGGACCGCGCTGTCGATCGTCCCATACGCCGTCATGAGAATGACCGCAACCGCCGGGTGGTCCTGCCGAATGTGCGCGAGCAGATCGAGGCCGCTCGTGCCGGGCATGCGCACGTCCGTGACCACCACGTCGAAGGGCCGGGCCCCGAGCAGTCGGCGGGCCGCGTCCGCGTCGGTGGCGTCGGCCACGTCGTAGCCGTGCTCACTGAGCTCGATCTGGAGCGTGACACGCTTCAGCGGCTCGTCATCGACGATCAGCACGCGACGGGACATGCTCGCTCATCCTCCACCGCCGCGCATTCCAACGCAAACCGGGCTAGCGAGCAACGGCTCGCAGGAGTACGCCGAGGAGGTTGTACGCCGCGTGGCACCCTCCGGCGACGGCCAGCCCGCGCGTCGCGAACAGCGTCCCCAGGTACACGCCCGCCACGCTGCGCGCCCCAAAGGAACGCCACGAGAACGCATCCGCCCCGAGCGGATCAAAATGGCACGCCGCGAACACCACGGCGGCCAGCACCACGGCGAACCCGACGGTCGCGGGTCGCCAAAGTCGCAGCAGTTCACCAAGCAACCAGCCTAGTGCGCTCACGAGCAGAAACCGAAATATGAGCTCTTCGTAAACCCCCGCCCCCGCGGCGACCGCCAGGCGGACGCCCAGGCCACCCACCCCAGTGAACTGCGGCGGGACAAAGAACGCCCCCAGCACGGCCAGCGGCACGGCGAGCACCGCGCACTCGCCGAGCAAGGGGGCGAAGACCCAGACGCGGACCCGCCAGGGGTCACGCGCCCGGTAGTGCCAGAGCACCAGCGCAGCCACCAGCACCGCCGCCGGAACCCCAGCCCCGGACCAGCCGAACCACGCCAGCATGCCGGCGATGGCGCTCTGGCTCAGCAGTTCGTGTCCCGGCAGCCCCGCGCCCGCCGCCATGCGCGCCCACTCGTAAGCCCCCACCAGCGGCCCCAGAAACAGCAACGTCGGCCAGGGCCGGCGTGTTTCGCGCGCGTACTGCTTTCGGCGGCGCCGGCCGGCCGGCGAGTTTGGGAGCAGTTTCAGCCACGGCCAGAGGCGCGCCACGGCGGGCATTATGCGCGCGGCCGCTGGGTCTGCCTACCGCTCACCTTCGCGGCGGGGGACTCTTCGGCGGTTGCCTGGTCCGCTGCGGTTCGCTGTGACTGCGGCCCAGCGGCAGCAGCGATTTCTTCAGTTGGAGGCCGTCCAGAAACCGGTCCAGCTTTTCGACGAACTTGTCGTCGAGCTTACCGAAGATGTTCTCGAATTCCGCCAACCGCTCCACCTCCGTCAGCGACGTGTTCTCGTCCCGCTCAGCCAGCGTCTGGTAGTATTTGGCCAGTTGCGGGCGCTGCTCCTTCCACAGGTAATACACGAAGGCCCACGAAATCGGGTAGGACTGTTGCATCGAGAAGCGGCGGCTCCAGAAATTCGGCGACTCGAACAGGAACGCCCGCCAGTCAGCCACGGTCAGCTTGCGGCCGCGCGTGATCGCCCGGTACTCATCCAGCCGCCCGTGGTTCAGGAGGCCGAGGCTGGCCCCGGCGGAGGAGGGCGGGACCTCGAACATCATCGTCGTACCCTCGATGAGCCAACGGGGGTAGCCGGCGGTGCGCAGGTTCGAGTTCCGCGGGATCAGGCCGTAGTTGTGATCGATGTGGTGGCCTACTTCGTGTTGGACCACCTCGAGATTCTGGTGTTCCATGAAGCGCTCGACGCGGTTGCGCAGCCGTTGCCGCTCCTCATACGGCACCGTCTTGTCCTTCGAGCGCTTGACCACTTCCACGATCTCCGGGTGCGCACGGCCGTCATAGAAGAACGAGCGGTTCTCGACGGGCGTCCAGTAGCCCGCGTACTCGGGCCGCCCACCGGTGGCCAGGAACTCCTCATGCGTCCCGAAGTAGTAGATCTCCAGCTTGTACTCGGGCCGCTGGGCCGGCAGCCCCAGCATCCGCATGTACTGCACTTTCCAGCGATAGATGGCCTCGACCCGCGACGCGAGCTGGCGCGTCGACTCCTCTTCCGCCGTGTAGACCAGCACGAAGTGCGGCTTGAGCATCACCTTCGCGTCGCGCCCCGCGGTCTTCTTCATCTCCTCGAGTGACCCCTCGTCGAGCGGCAACTCGGCTTCCAGCTCATCGCGCGCCGCACCCACCAGGGCCTCGTCCGGCGTCGCCGTGATCCCGACCAGCACCGCGTCGATTTCCTCGTCCGTGATCTCCCGACGGACCAACAGGCCGCCCGCGCGCGGGGGCGGCGCGGCGGTCGAGCCACCGGCAGCCGGCGCGGTGTCCTCGAGGGGGCGGAGGCCGCGGACTTCGTTCTTCTTCACCGTGACGACCACCCCGTGTTTGGTCTTGACCTGGTAGGACCCATCCGGCTGCTCCGTCACGTCGCCTTCGACGTGCTGGCCGCTCATCAGGTCGATCCGATAGCGGCCCTGGAGCTGCTCGGCTTTCTCTTGCGCGGCGGCGGTTGCGACCATCTGAAGACCGACCCCGAGAGCCACGCCGACACACACGGCTCGAACAGCCATCCGCTTCATGAAGCCACCTTCTTGCCGCGGCGGCCCCCACCAGGCCGCGGTCTGTTTGGCTGTATCTTATGCCCGCAACGCGCCCGGCGGCAACCGCACCCCTGGCGACGGGCGACCGGACCGGCGACACTGGCGTCCGGCTGCGGAGCGCCGGGGAGCATGGGCCTCCGGCCCGTGCGAACCGCACACGGGCCGGAGGCCCATGCTCCCCGGCCGGACGCTGCGTGTCAGAGCCCCAGCACTGGCCGGCCCGAGAGCCTCGCGATGATGCCTTCCAACTTATCGAACCTGACCATCGCCGAGTTTCTGACGCGCCTCGCGTCGGACGCCGCGTACGAGGTGCTCAGCGCGGCCCTCAAGCTCGGCAAGGAGATCGGAAGAGCGTCGTGTAGGGAAAGTGTGGGGGTGTGGGGGGGGGGGGGG
>CAYMXT010000211.1:0-6527 GCA_964394415.1 uncultured Planctomycetales bacterium | reverse complement strand
GGTTCGGATAGGACGCCGCCTGCGCATCCGAACCCCGGACGCAAGTCCGGGGACATGCGTCGCAGCGCGCTTCGCTTGGTCCTCCTGCTGCTCCTGCCGGCGGCCCGGGCACAGTCCCCCGTGCCGGACGCGGTGATCGAGCTGTGGGAGCAGCACTGGACCCTCAACGCCGACGGCTCGTCGGTGTACCACGACAAACGCCACGTGCGGCTGAACGATGAACGCGCCTATGGCGAGTTTGCCGACCCGCGCATGACGTACAACGCGGACAATGAGAAACTCGAGATTGTGGTCGCGCGCACCAAGCGGCCAGACGGGACCTATCGCGAGCTGACCGACTACGCCCACGTGCTCGTCGCCCCCGACGCCGCGGCGGGCAAGCCCGCCTACGCCGGCCTCACGCAACATCTGCTCGTCATGGGCGGCGTGGAGCCCGGTTGCGTCGTCGAGCTGGAATACAAGATCACGCGGCGGCCCGGGGCCCGCGTGTATCTCGCCGCTGATGTACGCCTCGACCACCGCTACCCCGTGAAGCTGCGGAAGGTCAGTGTCACCGTTCCCGCGGGCACGCCGCTGACGGCGCGTCTGAAGAACGCCGCGCCGGAAGCCCTCAGCGGCACCGCGACGGAGCAAACCTGCGAGTTGAAAGACCTGCCGGGCGTGCCCGACGAGCCGCAGGCCCCGCCGTGGCAGACGCGCTGCCCGCGGTTCCTGTTCACGACGGTCGGCAAAGCGAGCGACTGGGTCCGGCTGCGGATCGGGCAGCTCGAAACGGCCGCCACCACGTCCGACCTCGTGACGCGGCTGGCGACGGAGTGGACGAAAGAAGCCAAAGACCCGCTCGCGAAGCTGCGTGCGCTTCAGGAGAAGCTCGCGGCCAGCTTCGGGTTTGCGGACTTCCCCGTCGATTGGCGGCCCGCCACGCCGCGCGCGGCCGGCGACGTGCTCAACTCGAACTACGGCCTGCCGGATGAGGTCGCGGTGGCGCTTTTGGCCCTGGCCCGCGCCGTCGGGCTCAAGGCGCTGCCGGGGATCATTGTGAATGACGATGCGTGGCACCACGAAGTGCCGCAAGAGGGGATGGTCGCGGGCTACGTCGTGCTGCTCAGTCCGACGGGTTCGGAGAAATCCGGCGCGGCGACGGCGAGTGCCGCGGACGAGTCGGCGGTGGTGCCGAGCGCCAGCGATTTCACCGAGGCGTTTGAGCCGCGCCGCGGGCGCGTGCTGCGCGACCACCGTTGGGCGGGCTGCACGCTGCTTCCGATTCCCGATGTGCTGCTCCAGCGGGCCCCGCTGCCGAAGTGGTCCGCCCCCGACGAGAGCCGCTGCCGCGTGACCGGCAAGCTGACGCTCAGCGACGACGGCAACCTGAGCGGTTCGCTCACGCTGCGGGTGACGGGGCTGTTCGTGAACTCGGAGGGACTGCGCACGACGGATGCCCAGAAGGGCCGGCTCGCCGGCGTGCTCGGGCACGTCGTGCCGGACCTGAATGTCGAGAGTTTCGCGGTCAAGTCGCTGTCGTCCGACGAGTTTGAAGCGACCGCCCAGGTCAAGACGTCCAAGCCGCTGAACAAGGTGAGCGAGCGGTATCTCGTGCAACTCGCGCAGGACGGGCCGTTCCTGAGCGATGTGCCCCTGCCGCTGGCCCACAGCCGGCGGACGCTGCCGGTGGTGCTTGCCGGGGCGTTCAGCGAAGACCTCGACGTGACCTTCGAGTGGCCTGAGAAGTGGCAGTGCGAAGACCTGCCGGCAAACATCGGAGCGGGGGCGGGCGAGGGGGACGCGCGCCCCGAGGATCTCGGCCGCGCGGTTGGTCGGGCGGCCGGCGGCAGGTGGGGCAGCGTTTCCCAGAGCACGCTCCTGGAAAAGAACACAGCGCGGGTCGAGCGGCGTATCCGCGTGCCCCAGCCGCAACTGGAGGCGGAGAACTTCCTGCTGCTGCGCTCGGCCGTGAACGCCCTGCGGACCGAGTCCGCCCGCACGCTGCTCGTGAAGCCGGAGGCGGGCAAAGCCAAGTAGCGGCCGACCACCGTTTCCGGTAGGATGAATGCAGACGTGGGCGTAGCCCCGCACCCGGTGGAAGACCATGTCACTGGATCAGGAAACGCAGACGTACCAGCGCGAGTTGTCCCGCTTGCTTCAGGAGGAGGGTAAGTTCGCGCTCGTCCACGGCGAGCAAGTGATTGGCGTCTATGACACGTACGAGGACGCGCTCGTGGCCGGGTACGAGAAATGCGGGCTGCGGCCCTTTCTGGTGAAACGCATTCAAGCCGTCGAGCAGGTGCAGTACTTCACGCGTGACCCGGTCTCATGCCGCATGTAACGCTTCAGCTTTCCCCTTCCGGCCCGGTGCTTGACTTGTTGGTGGGCGTCAGCCTGCCGCGCGCAGAAGCTCTCCGCCGCGCCGGTCGGCACGCGCCGCCCCCGGTCAGTGTGCGGGGGTTGATTGACACCGGCGCCAGCGGCACGTGCGTGGATCCGGCGTGCCTACAGAAGTTGGAACTTCAGGCCACTGGTGCGGTTCCCATACACACGCCGTCAACCGGCGAAACGCCCCATTGGTGCGATCAGTTTGACGTGAGCGTCGCGCTGTTGCACCCGCGCCTGCAAATGACGATTCGCGCGCTTCCGGTTCTGGCGTCGCCTTTGGCCTATCAGGGACTTCAGGTTCTCTTGGGGCGTGACGTGCTCGCCCAATGCCTGCTGGTGTATGACGGTCCGACCGGCCTGTTCTCGCTCGCGTTCTGATGAGCGTGTGCGACCTTTCGCGAGAGGAGTCCCCGTGGTGTTTCACCGCCCGCTGTGCTGGCTCGGAATCCTCGTTGCCACCTTGACGTTGACGGGTTGCGCTCCGATTCACCGCAGCCACCTGCTGGGCCGCGCCGGTGGCTCCGCGGCGCTGTTCGGCCAGTTTCAAGCCTACGACGGGCGGACGGGCCGGCCGATCGCCTGGGCCGAGGTCGCCGCGCGCTGTCGCGACGCCGACGTGATTCTCTTCGGCGAACAGCACAGCGACGCGGTCTGTAACGGCTTGGAAGCCCAGCTTCTCGGGACCTTGGGCACGCAGCCGCGGCCGATCGCCCTGGCGATGGAGTTCTTCGAAGCCGACACGCAGGCGGCGCTCGACGCCTATCTGCGCGGCCGCCTCGAGGAAAAGCCGTTTCGTGAGCAGGCCCGCCAAGGTCGCGCCTACGTGCTCGCGCACCGGCCGCTGATCGAGTTCTGCCGGGCGGCGCACATTTCCGTCATCGCCGCCAACGCCCCCCGCAAACTGGTCAGCGCCTATCGCAAGTCGGGTCTGGACTACGACGAATACCGCGCGGGCTTGCCGCCGACCGATCAGCGCTGGCTGCCCATGACCAACGAAGACATCGTCGGCCCGTATCGCGATCGATTCATCGAGCTGATGTCGCAGCACGGCCCGCCCACGACTGCGCCCGCGTCCCAGCCCGCCGGTAGCCAGCCGACCTCGCAGCCGACGACCATGCCCGTTCGCGAAGTGGAACTTCGCGAACCGCAACGCGAAGCAGAGCTTCGCGGTCCCCACAAGGACAGTCCCCAAACAGACGTACCCGTCTCGCAACCCGCGTCACAGCCGGCTTCGCAGCCAACTACGCTGCCGACGACCGAGCCGGCCACACAGCCGACGACCGAGCCCGCGACGATGCCGACCTCGGCCCCCGCGGCGCCGCCCTCACCCGCCTCGCTTTTCCGCGCCCAGCTCTTGTGGGACCAGAGCATGGCGGAATCGCTCGCCGATTGGCGGGCGCGCTTCCCGGCGCAGCGTGTCATGCTGATCGTCGGGGTGTTCCACGTCGATCGCCTGGGCGGCACCGCGCTCAAGTTCCAGAGCCGCCGGCCCGCCGACCGCGTCGTCACCATCGTCTACCGCGGCACCACCGACAGTCCCGGCGCGCCGGGATTCGAGTTTGACTCGGACGACCGTGATGCGGGTGACGTTGTGATTTACGGTATCACCCCGCCGCCGGAACCGCTGCCCGAGCCGCGGGACTCACCCCGTCCCGGCGCGCCGGGATCGCCGGCCACGCAGCCTGCGGACACCCAACCGGCCTCGGCTCCTGCTGAGCCGTCCGCAGAAGTGCCGCCAGACGTGCTGACCGTCAAGCCGCCGTTCGGCGACTACGAGATTCCCATCCGCGAAGTCGTGGCTATCGGCGGCGTCGGACGCGCCGGTCGCTCCGCGGTTCACACCGACGCCGTTGAAGCCCAGCTCGTGGCCGGCACCTGGACACCTCCGCGCCCCGGCGACGTCGTCAGCCTGCCTGACGGGAGCACTCGTTCCTGGACCACCGTCACGGCGGACGACGACGGCCGCTTCCGCCACGAGACGCTGCGCGGCGGCTACGCCTGCGCGCGCGTCGCATCTGACCGCGACCAGGTCATGATCCTCGACGCCGCCGGGCACAACCTAGTCTACGTCAACGGTCAGCCGCGGGCCGGCGACCCCTACGCCGTCGGCCACGTCCGCCTGCCCGTGCCGCTGCGCGCCGGCGACAACGATTTCCTCTTTGTGGTCGGGCGCGGCGAGTTTCGCGCCGCCCTGTACGAACCGCGTAGCCCGGTCATGCTGGATACGGCCGACGCGACGCTGCCGGACCTGATTGACGGCGAGACGGAAGACGCCTGGGGCGCCGTCGTGGTGCTGAACACCACGCTGGAGCCGCTGCGCGAAGTCCTGATGGTCGCCGGCGTAGACGCTCAGACGCGCGAAACACCTCTGCTCACCGTGCCGCCGCTGACTGTCCGCAAAGTCCCGTTCCGCATTCCTCCCGCCGACTCCGAACCGCGCCCGTCAGGAAGCGGCTCGCCGCGGCGCGCCTCTCTGACGCTCCGCAGCGCCTCCGGCGAACTCGACCGCCAGGGCCTTGAGCTCGCCGTCCGCCGCGCCGACGACCTGCACAAACGCACCTTCATCAGCAACATCGACGGCAGCGTGCAGTACTACGCCGTCCGCCCGGCGCACCCTGACCCCGACGACCGTAGCGGCCCGCGCCCCCGCGCGGCCGAGACGCCGCCTCCGGCGCTCATCCTCAGCCTCCACGGCGCCGACGTTGACACGCTGAACCAGGCGCGTTGCTACGAACACAAAACCTGGGGCCACGTCGTCGCGCCGACGAACCGCCGGCCGTTCGGTTTCGACTGGGAGGACTGGGGCCGGCTCGACGCCATCGAGGTGCTCGCGCTCGCGGAGCAGCGGTTCGGCACCGACCCGCAGCGGACGTACCTGACCGGTCACTCGATGGGTGGCCACGGCACGTGGCAGATCGGGGCACACTACCCGGACCGGTTCGCCGCCCTCGCCCCGAGCGCGGGCTGGATCAGCTTCCGGTCATACGTCGAGCGCGACGCCCCGGCGGAGCCGTCGCCGATCGATGCCCTGCTTCGCCGGGCCGCCAGCCCCAGCGACACGCTGAGCCTGTCGCGGAACTACCTGCACCACGGCATCTACATTCTGCACGGCGAAGCCGACGACAACGTGCCGGTGGAGCAGGCCCGCACGATGCGGGACCACCTGGCTGACTTTCACCCGGACTTTGCGTACCACGAGCAACCGGGGGCCGGGCATTGGTGGGGCAACGAGTGCATGGACTGGCCGCCGCTATTCGAGTATTTGCGGCTGCACGCGCGGCCGGCGGCGCACACGGTGCGGCGGATCGAGTTCGTGACGGTGAATCCCGCGATTTCCGCGCGCTGCGATTGGGCGGCGATCGAGCAGCAAGTGCGTTGCCTCGAACTTAGCAAGATCGACTTGGAGGTTGATCCAGACGCGCGCCTGATTCGTGGCACGACCGACAACGTGGCGCGTCTCGCGCTGACGCTGCGGCTCGGTACGGAAAGCGAGCCGCGCTACGTGCTCGAACCCAAGGCGCCGGTCACCATCGAGCTTGATGGTCAGCGCATCGACAACGTCGCCTGGCCGCAGACCGGCGTCGTGCGGCTGATCCGCGCCGGTTACCAGTGGACCGTCGCGCCCGCGTCGCCGGACCTGTTCGCAAAAAGCCCGCAGCGCAGCGGTCCATTCAAGAGCGTCTTCAACAACCACGTCGTGCTCGTGTATGGCACGCGGGGCACGCCGGAGGAGAACGCCTGGGCGTACGCCAAAGCCCGCTTCGACTCCGAGACGTTCTGGGTGCGCGGCAACGGGGCCTTCGAAGTCATGGCGGATGCCGAGTTCAGCTTTCAGGCTGCACAGACGGATAGTCTGTGCTCCACTTGCAACGTCGTGCTCTATGGCAACGCGGACACGAACACCGCGTGGCCGGCGTTGTTCGCGGGCAGTTCGGTGCAGGTCCATAACGGGCGTGTGGTCTTGGGCGCTGGTGCCGCGCGCGGGCCGGGGACCCACCCGGCGGGGGACCGCGAAGCTCCGCTTCGCGACCGTGACGATCTGGCTGTCCTGGCGGTTTACCCGCGCCCACGCAGCGCCACCGCGCTCGTGGGCGTCGTGGCCGGTTCAGGTCCGGCCGGCCTGCGCCTGACGGAGCGTCTGCCGTACTTCGTCTCCG